>CBFHUP010000025.1:0-34347 GCA_965659115.1 uncultured Flavobacteriales bacterium
GTATTGGGGGAGCTCACGTTGACCGCGAAATAGTCCACATGTGGGTGCAGCCCCTTGAAGCAAGTCAGGTAATCGTCTGAGGCTTTGTCGTTCGGGGTGACTTTGTTCCTGCCGATGTTCCCCCCGACAATCAGTCCTGCGGGCCTGTTTTTCAGGCGTTCCACCAGTTCCTCCAATCCTCCGTTGTTGAACCCCATCCGGTTGATGAGTCCACGGTCTTCTTTGAGACGGAACAGCCTCGGTTTTGGATTCCCTGGCTGGGCCTTGGGTGTAATGGTGCCGACCTCGACAAAAGCAAACCCCATGGTAGACAGCTCCGTCAACCACTTTCCATCCTTGTCGAAACCCGCAGCCAAACCAATCCGATGTGGAAATTTGAGACCGGCCACCTCCACGCCAGCCTCCGGCGGAGCAGCCACGCGCAATGACCTCTTCAGAACGGATCCGAAAATCGGCAGTTTCAGTCCCAAACCAAACAAATCCATGGTGCGGTAATGGGCCCGTTCGGGGTCCATGACAAAAGCAATGGGCTTCAAAAAGCGCCGGTACACCTGGTCTCCGAAGGATGCAGCATTCATGAAATGCAAAGATGTTAATAAACATGTGGACACGGACAATCCCACCTCCCCACGAAGCCCCTCGAACTGAAGATAGCTTTGGCACAACCTGAAAGATGCTGTTCAACTGGGGAAAGAAAAAGCTGAAGCCTGAAGAGGTCGCGAGGATGTTTGTCCACGCAACCCTTGACAGCATTGAGGATGCGTGGCCTGACGTTTTGGGACTGATGCGCGAAACGCCCCACATGGATCGCGTGCCAGAGATTGAAGAATCCGAAGTAGGCCCATTCCTACTCGTGGTCATGGCGGGTAACCTCGATTTCATTCCGCACTTTTTTGATGCCGGCATAGATCAGGTTCTCGTAGAAGCCATCCTCGCCGAGCTGTCTGTTCAACTGGATCTTCCCGTTCAGCAACTGGCCCCCAAGATTTCAGAGATGCGCGACGCCATGGTCAAACTCAACAAGCCGTCCAAGAAGACGTTGAGCGCCATGTCCCGCGGACTCTACATTGGTTATGACCTCAATGGTTGCCAAGAAGAGTACTTCCGTTCGCTGGCCGTCCCCAACCCCCGCTTTTTGATGCAGATGGAGGAAATCCTCCAGCACTTCCTGTGGGATTGGACTTCGTTCAACGAGCAGTACCGCGTGCAATCGCAGAGCTTGCAGAGCGCCGCGGTCTAATCGCCGCGGGCCCTACCCCCTTCTGTCCAACTCCCGGGCTTGGTCCCTGTCCTTGATCGTGTGGCGTTTGTCCACGAGCTTCTTGCCCTTGGCAATGGCGATGTCCAATTTGGCGTATCCGCTGCTGGAGATGAAAAGCCGCGTGGGCACCACCGTCACACCGACGTCGCGCAATTTGCGTTGCAGCTTGTTCAATTCGGTCCGCTTCATCAGCAGTTTCCGGATGCGGCGCGGCTCGTGCGTCACATACCCTGAGTTGCCGTAGGCGTCGATGTGCATGTTGAAAATGAAGAACTCATCCCCATCAAACTTGCAGTAGGCTTCGACGATGCTCGCCTTGCCGCCGCGAATGCTCTTGATCTCTGTCCCACGGAGCTGAATGCCTGCCGTATAACTGTCCGTCAGGAAGTAGCTAAACGCTGCTTTTTTATTCTTGATCTCAACGGACATGGCCTCCGAAATTACGGCCAACGCGCCAAGGTGCAACCGGAGGGACCCCAGCCGCGTCATGCAACTGCCTTTGAAGCGTTGCCTACCTTGCACCCACGCGATTCAGACATTACACCTTGTCTTATTTCCAATCCATTTTTCTGTCCTCGCTGTTGGTCTTGTCCAGCTTAGAGGTGGGAGCCCAAACTGTGGGTCTCCTGGGAAACAGTCCTGATGCATTTGACGGCTACACCCTCGTCGCCCCCACTGGCGCCACGCGGACCCATTTGATCGACAATTGTGGAAGGGTCATCAACCAGTGGGACAGCGATTATCGCGCTGGAGAATCGGCGTACCTCTTGGGCGATGGCTCCCTGCTTCGGACCGCGCGAATTGGCAGCCAAACCTTCAATGGCGGCGGCATTGGAGGGCGCCTCGAAAGGTTCAATTGGGAAGGCGATTTGATCTGGAGCTATGAATTGGCCACCGATACTGCGCACCATCACCACGACATGGCCTGGCTGCCCAATGGCAATGTGGTGCTCATGGCTTGGGAGTACAAGAGCCCAGAAGAAGCTGAGGCCGCAGGCCGGGTACCCGAAGGCCCATTGTGGCCCCCCATGTTGATTGAAATTGAGCCCGTGGGGGCAGAAGGCGGCAATGTGGTGTGGGAATGGCATGCTTGGGACCACCTCATTCAGTCCAACGATCCCAACTTGCCCCATTTCGGCTGGCCTTCCGAAAACATCACCCGCTTTGACGTCAATTACGGCAGCGCTTCCGGAGGCGGGTTTCCGGGCGGAAATGCCGGTGGCGATTGGTTTCACTGCAACGCGCTGGACTACGATCCCATGCGCGACCACTTGATGTTGAATTCACGCAATTGGTGCGAGTTCTACATCATTGACCACGGCACGACCAGTGCTGAAGCTAAGGGGCCTGCGGGCGACCTGCTGTACCGTTGGGGCAACCCTCAGACATACGGACGGGGAGGTCAAAACGACAAGGTTTTCTACCAACAGCACGACGCCCATTGGCTGTTGGGCGAACCTCCAGCCATGAATGGAGGGGTTCCCGCGCAGACGGTATTGGTGTACAACAACGGCAACGGAAGGCCTGGAGGCAACGGCAGTACTGTGGACGAATTGATCCTCCCTTGGGACAGCACAACCGGCGCCTATACGGTGCCCGCGGCCAGCGATACTGCTGCAACGTTTGCACCAGAGGGGCTCAGTTGGACCTGGCCCGAAAACCCCAGTACCGCCTTCCACAGCCCCAACATCAGTGGTTCCCAGCGGCAGCCCAACGGCAACACCTTGATTTGTGAGGGTGCCAGCGGACACCTTTTTGAAATCACGCCCACGGGCGAAGTTGTTTGGGAATACATCACGGCTTACAGCCAATTTGGTGCAGCAACTCAAGGCGAGAACCCATTTGGCAACTCCACTTTTCGGGCCTACCGATATGCGCCAGACTACACGGCTTTCGAAGGCCGCGACATGACGCCCGGAGCTCCTGTAGAATTGAACCCCTTGCCCTTGAATTGCGAGCTGTATCCGGCTCCAATCGACACCACCACCTCTGACATTTCCCACCTCGACAACCGCCGTGTGTGGTCGGCATATCCCAACCCTTCCAGCGGCAGATTCACCTTGTCGAGTCCCCAGGCTGGTCGCTGGCGCCTGTTCGACGGAGTAGGCCGCACATGGGCCGAGGGCCTCGTCGATGAGGGCAAAAATGCGCTCTCCATTCCTGAGGTTCCAGCAGGACTCTATGTCCTTTCCGTTCGCGATTTTCGCGGCCGCATTTTGGGCAAACCACAATTGCACATCAAACGTTGACACACCTCACTTTTCATCGATATTTAGCCATGCACCGTTTTCTTTTGCCACTTCTCTTGCTCAGTGCCACTGCCTTTGGTCAAAATACAGTGGGCACCATCGCTTACGACCCCGAGCTGTACACCGACGGATACACCCTGATCTATCCACACAACCAAAACCGCGCCATGCTCTTGAATGCCTGCGGTGAAGTCGTGCACGATTGGACCATGGAGGAGTCTCGCCGTCCGGGCAATACATCTTACCTGCAACCCAACGGAGACATCATCATGACCTCGCGCCCTGCTGCGGTTGGAGATGATGCCATCTGGGCCGGTGGAGGTGGAGCCAGCATTGAGCGCCGCAACTGGGACAACGAGGTGCTTTGGAGCTTCAATGCGAACAACGACAGTGTGCGGCTTCACCACGACATCACCGTGACACCTGAAGGCAACGTGATCGCCATTTGTTGGGAAGCCATCGACAGCCTCGAGTGCATTGCAAACGGACGCAATCCCGAGTTACTCGAAGGGGGCGTATTGTGGAGTGACAAGCTGATCGAACTGCAGCCGAACGGCATGGGTGGAGCTGACATTGTCTGGGAATGGCGGGCTTGGGACCACCTCGTCCAAGACTTTGACAGCACCAAGGCCAACTACGGTGTGGTGGCTGACAACCAGCACCTCATTGATGTCAATTACGGCAGCATCGGCAATCAACCCCGCGACTGGCACCATATGAATGCCATCGACTACTTCCCCTTTTATGATACGGCCGGTCAGATCATCTTGAGCGTGCCGACTTTTAACGAGGTGTGGGTGATTTGGCACGACTATCAATTCAGCGACGACCTCATCTGGCGCTGGGGCAATCCGGCTGCATACCAGCGAGGAGACAGCACCGATCAAAAGCTGTTCTACCAGCACGACATCCACTGGGGCAATGGCCTAGGGGTAAACCCCGGCAATACCGATTTCACCAAGTTCTTCGTCTTCAACAACCGGGTACCCAACACAGACAGCGCAGGTACACACAGCGAGGTGGCGGTCATCGCCCCCATTTTCGATGAATACGATGGCGGTTATGCCTTTAACACCACCACTGGACGTTGGGGGCCAGAGGACTTCCAATGGACGTATACGCAACCCGGACTGAACAGCTCGGGATTGAGTTCCTTCCAGCGATTGGGCAACGGAGGAAACCTCATCTGCAACGGCCGCACCGGCGAGCTTTTCGAAATCACGGCCGAAGGCGAAACTGCCTGGCAATACCGCACCCCGCTCTTGCAAGGCGCTCCAGTCGCCCAGGGGACGGAGTTGGCCATGAACAACAACTTGACCTTCCGTGCGGACCGATACCCAGCCAATTTCCCCGCCTTTGACGGTCAAGACCTCACGTCGGGCATGGTGATTGAAACCGACCCTATGCCACTTGACGTCTGCCAACCATTGGCCTGTGAAAACGAGCTGGCCTGCAGTTATGGCGAAGCTGGCGAGTGCATCTATGTCGACACCAGCATCGATGTCGAAGGCCCCATGATGCTCGGCTTGGTCGACAACGTTCTGTGTCCAAACGGATATGAGGTCACAGACGACGGCTTTGTCACCTTGGTCCCCTCCTCTGGAGGAATGGACGGGGGCTACAACTGGTTCATCACTCCTGAAGTCATTGATTTGATGTTGTCTTCTGGATTTGAAGCGCTGTACAATGACCTGGTGTCCCAAAGTGTCTATGTCTGTGGCACTGAAATGACCACTGCGAGTGCATTTCTGGGGGACACTGTAAGCAGTACATACGATGGGACAGGATGGATTTGGCCGTTTTATAACGGATACACCGCCCCTGCAAGCAACTTTGAATACGGATGCAACGACCCCGAAGCCTGCAGCTTTGACCCCTGTACCCTCCCCGATTCAAGCATGTGCACGGAACTGTCGGCTACATTTTCCACCTCTCCATTTTTCCAAATCACCGTCTCAGGTGGAACCCCACCTTATGAGATCAGCGTCCTCAATGGAGATTTGAGCCCAACAGGAATTCCGGATACCACCCTTGAAGACCCCATCATCGCTTTGGTCGGCGCGCCCGATGGCATTTACTGTTTCGATGTTGAAGATGCCAATGGCTGCATCGGACTGTTCTGCGATACGTTGGGTACAATATCCAGCATCCACACCCCCTCCTCGCCCTCGTTTGCCTTGTACCCCAATCCCACATGCACTTCTGCCCAGTTGATGCTGCCTGCGGATTGGAACGTGCAAGAAATTGTCATTCGCGATGCCGCCGGACGTCGGGTAGCCACTTACGCGTCGCCCACAAGGTCGCAGCCACTTGAAGTAGGAGACCTCGCTCCGGGCACATACCTCGTGCAGGTGCGCCATGCGGAAGGGGCAGCCGTCCAGCGGTTGGTGGTTCAGCGATAAAAGCCGCGCTACATTGCGCCCAATGCCTGACGACTCCATACTTGCCCATCAGGAAGCTGCGGTCCTAACACTGACCTTGAACCGGCCTGCAGCCTTCAACAGTTTTACGCAGCCCATGGCCGCTGCCTTGCAAGACCACCTGCGGGCGGCAGATGCCGATGCATCGGTTCGATGTGTAGTGCTGACGGGCGCAGGAAAGGCATTTTGTGCTGGTCAAGACCTGAAAGAAATCACCGGCGAAAACGCCCCCACCTTTGAAGAAATCGTGGGCGGATCTTACAACGCTACGGTGAGGTTGATTCGCGGACTGAACAAACCGGTCATTGCCGCGGTCAATGGCGTAGCGGCTGGTGCGGGGGCCAACCTCGCTTTGGCTTGCGACCTGTGTGTGGCCGCTGAAGGTGCCAAGTTCATTCAGGCCTTTTCAAAAATCGGCCTGATTCCAGACAGCGGTGGCACCTGGATGTTACCCCGGTTGGTAGGCATGCAGCGCGCGACAGCGCTCGCTTATCTCGGCACACCTGTGGCGGCTGCAGAAGCTGCCGCCATGGGCATGATCCATCAGGCGATGCCTGCCGATGGTTTTCTCAAAGAGGTAATGACCTTGGCCACCCAGTTGGCGGCCATGCCCACCAGAGGATTGGCCTTGACCAAACAGGCCTTTAACAAGGCCTTCGAACAGGGGTTAAGCGACCAACTTGACACCGAATTGGAACTTCAAGGTGCCGCTTCCCGTACAAGGGATTACCAAGAAGGTGTGGCTTCTTTCCTCGAGAAGCGAAAGCCCACCTTTGAAGGCCATTGATCATGGAGTACAATTCCGACAACAGCTTGGACTGGATTGATTGCGAGCAAACCCTGCCGAGCAATGGGCAGCGTGTCCTTGCCGTGGTGCCTGGCAACGAAGTGCTCATGCCTGGAAAGGCCAGCTTTGAAATGCGCGATGTGATCGTACTCCGATTCATGGAGAACTTCTTTTCTGCTCAATCTGATCGCGCTGACAGCCACGGCCGGCATTTCTGGTCAGGGGAAGGGTCCTCCAACCAGTACTTTAGAGCGGTGACCCACTGGATGCCTATGCCACAGGCCCCGCCACCCTCAGAGGAGGGGGAACAACTTCAAGATTGACCCAAGCCTCAGTTGGATGTGATGGGAAAAAACTGCCCCACCGCCCCTAAAAAAACGTAGGACTTTCCGGCGATGTTAATGGTATAAACCGAGGCGACATGCCATTCCTGTCGCTCGGCCAATTGTCCCCCAGCTGCTCCGGCGATTTGCCCCAGGCCCTTGCGAAACTTCTGGCCCAACTCGGTTTCACCGGGAACGTCATCGGCCAATTCATGCTGGACATAATCAGAGAGGTAAGCAGAAAAAGCCGCGCTGTCGGGATTGGTCCAGTACAAGGCGCCACCTGACAAGACACAAAGGAGGGTCAAATTGAGGAGAAATTTCATGTCTGTGCATTGATGATGTGGAATGCCTGCACGGCATAGATGGCTGCAGTTTCTGTGCGCAAACGGTGCTCCCCCATCGTCACGGGTACAAACCCACATTGACCAAAGTGCTCAATTTCTTCAGGAGCAAAGTCGCCTTCGGGGCCGATGGCCAGCACAGCATCTTGACCTTTGGGCAAGGCCTCCACCATGGATCGCCTCTCCCATTCTGGATGCTCGGGCACGGGGCAATGTGCCAGTCCACGCCAAACACCATCTGGCAGATTTTCCAGTGCCTCGCTCAGGGAAACAGCAGGCGCAAGCTCTGGCAACCAAGCCCTTCGGGATTGCTTCATGGCCTCTACCAGCGTGCGGTGCCACCGCTCGTACTTCTCCACTTTGCGCTCGCTGCGGACCGTCCAGATGGGCTGAATTCGAGAAATACCGCACTCGCAGGCTTTTTCCAAAAACCACTCAAAGCGGTCTGTGTGCTTGGTGGGCGCCACCAAAAGGGTCAGCTGGGGCGTGGGCTCAGGGTAGCATTCGGGCATGCCCACCATCAGGGATGCTTCACGCTTTCCCAAGGACACCACCTCGGCGGGAAACACCGCGCCGCGGCCGTCTGCCAATTCGACACCATCGCCCACACGTGACCTCAACACCTGAACGAGGTGGCGTGCTTCATCCGGACCCAATGTGTGAGGGCCTGGCTGAATGTCGGGAGCGTAAAATCGACGCATGAAGACAAAGAAAGTCATGACCCGGGACGCTCCGCCCCGGGTTTTCACCCGTCATCCACACTGCATGGTCAAACGACGCTGGTCAGCACCTTCGGGGCAGCGTTGCGCACTGCCTCTGAGACCCCCATTTCAAACTGGGCGAAGTTGGCATTGAAGCGGTCGGCCAGAGAATCGGCCTTGGCATCAAACGCACTGCCATCGGACCAAGTGTTCTTGGGATCCAACAGGCGGTCGTCCACGTGGGGAGCCCTCATCGGAATTTCCCAACCGAAACGGTCACAGCGGCGGAATTCAGCGTCGTCCATGCTGCCACTCAGAACAGCATTGAGCAAAGCCCGCGTGTCTTTGAGCCCCATGCGGTGCCCCACGCCGTGAGGACCGCCGGTCCAACCTGTATTGACCAACCACACTTTCGCACCGTGCGCCTCCATGCGCTCTCCGAGCATATCGGCATAGCGCCCTGGGTGCAGCGGCAAGAACGGGGCACCGAAGCATGCACTGAACACCGCTTTGGGCTCGTCGATGCCGTCTTCTGTACCCGCCACTTTGGCCGTGTATCCGCTGATAAAGTGGTACATGGCCGTCGGAGCATCCAAGCGCGCCAAGGGCGGCAAGACCCCAAATGCGTCACAGGTCAAGAAGAAAATATGTTCGGGATGTCCACCCTTCCCGCTGGGCTTGGCGCCTTTGATGTGCCCAATGGGATAGCTGACGCGGGTATTCTGGGTCGTCTGGGAATCCGTGTAATCGGGGGTGACACCATCGGCTTCGAACCCAATGTTCTCCAACATGGCACCGTGCTGAATCGCGGCGTGAATGTCCGGTTCGCGTGAGGCATCCAAATCAATGGTCTTGGCATAGCATCCGCCTTCAAAATTGAAAATCCCCTCGGGACCCCATCCGTGTTCATCGTCTCCAATCAGCTTGCGCTCTGGATCGCTGGACAATGTGGTCTTCCCCGTTCCTGAAAGGCCGAAGAAAACCGCCGTGCTGCCATCTGCGCCTTCGTTGGCCGAACAGTGCATGGGCAGGACGTTGAATTCGGTGGGAAGAAGAAAATTCATCGCACTGAACATGCCTTTCTTAATCTCACCCGTGTAACCTGTGCCCCCAATGAGTACCCGTTTGTGGGTGAAATCCAAGATGGCAAAATTGGCTTGGCGCGTCCCGTGGCGCTCTGGATCTGCCATGAAGCCTGGTGCGCATACCACATGCCAATCGGGGGTAAATACTCCCACCTCTTGGGCTGTGGGACGGATAAACATGTTGTAGGCAAACAAATTGGACCATGCCTTTTCCGTCATGACCCGGACCCCTTTGCGAAATGCAACATCTGCACCGACAAAAGCATCGCGTACGTACAACCCTTTCCCGTCGATGTAATCCATCATGTCGGCATGCAAGCGGTTCGCTTGTTCCGTCTCCACAGGCTGGTTGATGTCTCCCCACCACACCTCATCGCGGGTGGCGTCGTCTTTGACTATAAATCTGTCCAGTGGACTTCGGCCCGTAAAGCGGCCTGTTTCGATGGCGATGGCGCCAGTTGAAGTCAGTTTCCCTTCGCCTGCAAGCAACGTCCTCTCTATGAGACGTGCAGGGGGGAGATTCCACCATACGTTGCGTGCTTTGCGCAACCCAATCTTGTTGAGATTGGGGTGGAAAGGGGTATTTCCTTGGTGTACCATAATGTTCGGCAGATCATTGCTTGCCAATACAAAGGTAACCCTTTCGGGAAAGGGACCATGGAAATGTGCACATCAGAAAATTCCGTCATGCACGGGCTAGGGGTTCAATGCTTCTTTCCAAACCGCGTGAGCCAAACGATCCAGCCCGCGATCATCATGGCTCCTCCAACAGGGGTGATAGGACCCCAAATGGACGTGTACCCCCAATCCCAGTAGCGGTCTGCCACCAACAAAAAAATACTGACTGAAAACAACCACACTCCACCTTGGACCCAAGCCAATCCTCGGTGTTCACTGGTGGCCAGTGCCCCCATCAATGCCGCCCCCATCACCAAGGCGTATCGGGACGCGGTCTCGAACGAGGAAAGGCCTTTCGCGTCGAGCACTTCTTCCAACGCATGCGCACCAAAAGCTCCAGCAACTGTGCCCATGACGATCAAAAACCCCGCACTTCTAAAGTGCAAGAGTGCTGTGCTCCTTTCATTCATGTCGGACTATTTTGCATGCAAAGAAAAACCGCATCCGGCCCCATCTTTGGTGCCATAACATCATTTCATTTTTTCCTATGATTTTCCGCTTGTTCCCTCTGATGGCCATCCCCTTGTTTCTCGCTGGATGTGCTGGCAATTCCGCCCCCCAGGAAAAAGCCCCTCAAGAGACCCCTGCGCCCACTGCAAAGGAGAAGGACAAGCCAAATGCCAAGCGGCGCTCCTACACCTCAGAAGAGCTCAACGAGCCTTACAGCAAGGTCAGCCCCTGGCGCTATATCGTAACCAGTCCAGAAACCGGGTATTTCGAGCGCATCGTGGGCAAATCCACCCAAGCCCGAGCGGTGCATTCCAGCGGCCATGCCGTCCTCGTTCCACAGGACGAAACCTTCACCCAGGACAAAAGCTGGAAGGGAATCTTGGAGGAAGAGCAAAGCGATGCCTTGGACCGGTTCGTGAAGGCCCATGTGATTGTGGGCATCAAAGGCCCCAAAATGCTGGAAGGCATCTACGAAAACCTCAATGGTGAGATGGTGGCCATTGAGAAAAATGATAAAGGCGAGCTCTTTTGCGGAGGTGCGCGTCTCCTGGGACGAGAGGTCGGAACCGATGGCGGGTTGGTCATTCCCGTGGTCGGCATGGTAGAACCCATTCAGTTCGACTGATTGAACTGTGAATGGCGCGCATTACTTGGCGCGCATGGGTTTGATTGCCGCAGGATGCGGTGCAGATCTTGCGAATTCCGTTAAAATTCAGGGCCGGGGTGTCACATTCGGAAGAGAAACTGAGTACTCCGATGACGCCTGGCTCTCAATAAATTGTGGTTTCACGCTCCCCATTTATCCTTCGAAACATGCTGAATCCGTGCACCCCGCCTCCATCCATTTGCGTTTCAATCTCCGCGCTTTTTTTGACGGTTGCTTTGTCAGTCATCACACTTGAAACAGGTGCACAAGAACTGGGTTATGCACGGTGGGATACGGTTCCTGTTTGGGGAACAGATGGCGGGATGCTCACCAACCCTTGGACGGGTGGATTGACGGCCCCGCAATTTTCCGAGGCCGACTTGGACGGAGATGGCGTGGGTGACTTGTTCATTTTTGACCGCAGCGGCAACCGCATTTTGGCATTCCAAGGCTGTGCTTCTGATGTACCAGAGGCGCCGCTCACCTATTTCCACCGCCCGGATTGGCGCAGTGCCTTTCCCGAAGGATTGCGCAATTGGGTGCTGTTGCGCGACGCCAATTGCGATGGGGTCATGGACCTCTTTGCGAACAGCCAAAGTGGGATGCGCATTTGGCCTGGAACCTTTGACGCAGGGATGACTCAATACCCCATTGCCCCGACGTCGAATGTCATTGCGAACTGGGACTTTGGCTCCGGGGACCAGCAGCTGCCCGTCGTCTGCCTCAACACGGACATCCCTGCATTGGGAGACTTCGATGGCGACGGTGACTTGGATATGGTCACATGGACAGAAACCTCCTCTACCCTATACCGTTATACTGGACGCGGAGCCACCGATGCATCCGTTGGATGTGGCGATACGTTGATCTGGGATGTTACCAACCGGTGTTTCGGCATGCTCGACGAAGCTTCTGAGGACAACACCGTTTTCATTGGTTCAGAGCATGGGTGTGACTTCAATGTGGCCGATCCACGGGGCATGGATGGAAATGCAGAGGAACAGACACCCATGCGGCACGCTGGAGGCACCACGGCACTGCTCGAACTGGATGGGGATGGCCATTTGGATTTGCTCCTTGGCGATGTCTCCTACAATCAATTCGTGGCCTGTTACATGACGGATGCCTCCGATGGCCAAGACAGTACCGTGGCCACAACGACGCACTGGCCGGCGGATGTTTCAGATGAAGACACCCTCGATATTCAACGGTTTCCTGCCGCTTACCCAATAGATGTGGACCAAGATGGCGTGCGTGACCTGATCGTGGCCCCCAACGCCACCTTCGAAATCGATGGGCGATTTGGCAGCTGGTACTACCGCAATGCAGGGTCTGAGGCCGTTCCCGAGTGGACGCTCAGCACCGAAGCTTTTTTGCAAGAAGGCATGATCGACTTGGGAAGGGGAGCTTACCCTGCTTTTACAGACTTTGACGGTGATGGTGACATGGACATGGTCGTGGCCAATAAGGAACGGTACATTGGGCCGGGCAATACACCCTCCCTCCTGGCCCGTTTCCGAAATGTGGGCACCCCAACCGCCCCGGCATTCGAGCAACTCGATACGAATTGGCTCTCGCTTTCCGATTACAGCTTGGAGAGTGTCTCCCTCGCTTTTGGCGACCTTGATGGTGACGGCGATGACGACCTTGTTTTGGGGGACGAATTGGGCAACCTTCACCGTTGGGAGAATACCGCAGCGCCTGGAACCGACATGGTCTTGGTGCTGGCTGACCCCGCCATGACCGACGCTGCAGGAGAGGCCATTGATGTTGGACAATTTGCCACCCCTTGCCTCTATGACCTTGATGCAGATGGGGACTTGGATTTGCTGGTCGGTGAGAAAAATGGCAACCTAAATCTGCTTGAGAATACAGGCAATGCTATGGCACCCAGCTTCACTTCTGTGACCGCTTCTGCTGGCCAGGTCTTGGCCGACAACCTCCTCGGCATCAATGGATTCGCCGTACCTCATGTGTGGCCCACAGATTCCGGCCTCAACCTGTTGGTCGGCAATGAGTTGGGACGCTTGCAATTGTACAGCTTGCCCGATGCGCCCATGGAAGAACCCGACGCCGAATGGACCGAAGTGACCGGCCAATGGTTGGGGCTTTACGAAGGCGAATTTGCAGCGCCTGCGCTGGCGGATCTCGATGCAGATGGCACCCATGATCTCGTGGTCGGAGTGAGAGACGGCGGGCTGACCTTGTGGAATGGCCAAGCTACAGAGCCCGCTATTTCGGGCTGTTCCTCCGATGTGATCGATGGCATTGACAGCCCTCTTGTTTCCACGAAAGCTTGGCAACCTTACCCCAACCCCGTTCGGGTAGGTTACCCGCTCAATGTGCCTTCTGAGGGCGTGATGGTGATGGATTTGACTGGACGCCGTTTGGGTCAACTCGAAGCCCCAAGCGGTGTTGTGATTTGGCCCGCCGAATGGGGACCAGGCACCTATCTGCTGGCGCCAAATGGACATGGCAGCAGCACAACGGGCGCCCTTTCCCATAGAAAAGGCGCCCGCCGTCTGGTCATCATTGACCCGTGATTTGGACTGGGCTTAGACGCCCATTCCGTCGAGCAAGTCGGCGACTTCTTTGACCGCCTTGGCGCTGTCGTGGAGCAACGCCATTTCATCTTCATTGAGCTCGAGCTCGATGATTTCCTCAACGCCCTTGGCGCCCAACTTGACTGGAACACCAAGGTACATGTCACTCAGGCCATACTGACCGGTCAACCGCGCGCAACAAGGGAAGATGCGCTTCTGGTCCTTGACAATGGCTTCCACCATCTGGGCCGCTGCTGCACCTGGCGCATACCAGGCAGATGTACCGAGGAGCTGTACGATTTCGCCACCGCCCTTTTTTGTGCGCTGCACGATGGCCTCCAAGGCATCGGCCTCGATCATTTCGGTCACAGGAATGCCGCTGACCGTGGTGTAGCGAGGCAGTGGCACCATGGTGTCGCCGTGTCCTCCCATCAATACGGCTTGGATGTCCTTCGGACTCACATTCAAAGCCTCTGCGAGGAATGCGCGGTAGCGGGCAGTATCGAGCACCCCCGCCATTCCGACCACGCGGTGATCGGGCAATCCCGCCGTCTTCCAAGCCTGATAGGTCATGACATCCAAGGGATTCGACACGATCACAATGATGGCCTCAGGGCTATGCGGCAAAATTTGCTCGGTCACGCTCTTGACGATGCCCGCATTGGTCGCGATCAAATCATCGCGGCTCATACCAGGCTTGCGCGGCAAACCGCTAGTGATGACCACCACATCTGATCCTGCGGTCTTGCTGTAGTCATTGGTAGAGCCTACCGTGCGGGTGTCGTAGCTATTGACAGGGCTCGTCTCCCAGATATCGAGGGCCTTGCCTTCGGCAAAGCCTTCTTTAATGTCGAGGAGCACGACCTCGTTGCAAACTTCTCGGGTGGCCAGCACATCGGCGCAAGTGGCGCCTACATTGCCTGCCCCGACTACGGTGACCTTGGTACGTTGGATCATGGGGTAGAAATTGGGTTGGGTGAATCGGTCTGCAAAAGTAAGGGAGCGAATACTGCGGAGCATTGGCCGTTCGTTCCCAATTTGGTACAGTGATTCGCGTATTGACATTCCACCTCGTTGCCGCCCTGTTTTTGGCGCTTCCCTTGGCACTTTTTAGCCAGCCCGATGCCGACACCTCCAACTGGCCAGATGGCCAGCCGGGGGCCGACTTTAATATCACCGATGCTAGGGGCCTCAAGCAGGGGCGTTGGATTAGGGTGTATCCCGATGGGCAGCTGTACTACAGCGGCTCGTTTTTGGACAGCAAGCCCGTGGGACACTTCACTTTCTTTCGAGAAAACGGCCGCGTGCTGAGTGAAGTCGACCACTTGGAAGGAACCGACAAGGCCAAGGCCATCCTCTATCGAGAAGACGGAACACCTTCACACCGCGGTCAATACCGCACCGTTCAGGTGGACGGTGAATGGACGCAGCGCAAAACGGGCACATGGGAAGCACTGGACAAACAAGGCCGCATCCGCATTACAGAAAATTACCTGCAAGACGCCCTTGACGGTGTTTACCAAGCCTTTCATTCCAATGGCAACCTGCTCGAATCTGGGCAATACCGCAAGGGAAAGAAATCCGGAGCATGGCAATCGTATGACCGCGAGGGCGCCATTCGATCCGAAGAGCTGTGGCGGGAAGGCGAGCGTCATGGCGAAGCTGTGGTCATGCAAGGCAAGGGCGTCATGCTGAGCAAGGGGAACTATGACAATGGCATGCCCACTGGTGAGTGGTCCCTTTTTAATCCCGACGGAAAGATCCGCTCCATTCTGACTTATGCCGAGGGCAAACTGACCAAGGAGCAACCCCAAAATGGTGAATTCGAGGCCAACTATCCGAGTGGGCGTCCAGAATGGATGGGCCGTTATGCCCATGGAAACCTCGACGGACCCTATACGTCTTGGCACGATCTGGGGGAATGGGTCATGGTTCCTGCGGAAACTGGAGCTGCAGGGGGAGCCCCACCCATGCAAGCTGGCCAGCGGCCTGGAGGCTCCTCTCCCATGCGAAAAGAGCTGCGCAACCAGCCCATGAAGGAAATGGGCGAATACACCGCCGGCGTCAAAAACGGCACCTGGCGTTATTTTGACGAGCAGGGAGAACGCATTCGGACGGAGCGCTGGACCTTGGGTAAATTGACTGAAACGGAAGAATGAACCTCACGCCCTCCCCCTTCCTGATCACACGTTGTGCGGCCATATTCCTGCTGATGGGATGGATTGGTGGTGATGCCAGCGCCCAAATTGCACCCCTGCACCATTGGGTTGGATTTGACGACAAGGAGGGGTGTGGCGTCGATATCAACAGCCCAGAGGCCGGCGGATTGTTGCTCGCACCGAGGTCACTCGAGCGCAGACAAAGACAAGGCATTCCTTTGGATTCATTGGACCTGCCTGTCCCTGCGCACCGCATCGCAGAGGTACTGGCTGTCGGCTCCACAAACCAAGGCCAAGCTGTTCAGTTGTTGCACCGCAGCAAATGGTTCAATGGCATTGTGATTCAATTGGACACTGCGCTCCTTGATTCTGCGGACATGGCCAATGTGCTCCAAGACATTGCTGTTTTGGATGGTGTTGCCGAAGTCAAGCGCACAAGATGGTACCGCGATTCAGCACCGCCCGCTGCCCTGCCACAAAAACGGAGGGGCCATTCTGCCCTTTTTGAAAGTGGCCCATCTGCCTATGGAGCGGCATGGCATCAAGCGCGGCAACTCAAGGTGGACCTCATCCATGGACTGGGTTACCGCGGAGATGGCATGATGGTGGGGGTCTTGGACAGCGGATTTGACCGTGTAGACACAAACCCTGCTTTCGAACGGGCCAGGCAATCTGGGCGCATTCAGGTCGGCGGAAACTTCCCCAATGGAGGAGCCGTTTCTCCATGGATTTATGAGGAACATTACCACGGAGCCATGGTGTTGTCGACCATGGTGGGCTTCCTGGATACTCCAGGGGGCCAGCATTACATGGGTACTGCACCCGATGCCACATATGTGCTTTTTCGGACCGAAGACGTGGGCTGGGAGCACTTGGTGGAGGAGTACCATTGGGTGGCTGCAGCAGAAAGGGCGGACAGCATGGGGTGCGATGTCCTCAACACCTCGCTGGGTTACTCTCTGTTCGACGCGGGCTCGGAGAGCCATGACCTCAGCGACCTCGACGGGGACACCTTCACCATTACGCAAGCCTCCGACATCGCCGCTACCCGGGGCATGTTGGTCTTCAATTCGGCTGGAAACAGTGGCAACAGTCCATGGCAGAAGGTCACTGCCCCTGCCGATGGCGATAGCGTCATTGCCGTTGGGGCCGTTACGTCTTTCGGCCAGCATGCCTCTTTCAGCAGTTATGGTCCTACTGCCGACGGGCGGATTAAACCCGACCTCTGTGCCACAGGACAAGATGCATCATACGTCCACCCAGACGGCAGCATCCGAACGGGCAACGGGACCTCATTTTCATCCCCCATCCTCTGCGGTGCTGCTGTCAGTTTGTGGAGCGCCCACCCTGACCGCCCTGCTTGGGCCATCCGGCAGGCGCTGATGGAATCCGCGCATCAATTCAGTACACCGGATACCGTGATCGGGTATGGCGTGCCCGACCTGTGGCAAGCCCACCTGGCCTTGGGCGGCAAGACCTTGACGGAGACCGATGACCTGTTGATGTATCCCAACCCCGTGACCGCTTCAGATGACGGCTTGCACATCGTCTTCGAGGAAAATAATTTGCTCGCCGCATCGGGCAGCGCCCTCACCTACATGGTTTCCGACGCCCGAGGTCGTTTGATGGCCGTGGGCCAAATCGAACGTGACAAACAACCGCTCACGACCTTCACACTGTCTGTAGACATGCTGGAAGCGGGAACTTACACCCTCAGCTTGTATGGCGTTCCCGAAGAGGACGAACACCGCATCCCAACAGTCTGGGCACGGTTTATTGTTGAATCACGTTGACTCCATGATGCGTGTATGGGCTTTTCGGTTGGGGGTATTGACGGGTTTGCTGCTCGCACTCGCGGCCAACTGTGAGGCCCAGCGCGACCGCACGCAAAGCGCCAAGTACCAGCGAAAGGTGCAGATGAAGCTCCAAAAGGAGCGCGACAAGGAGCAGGCACAGGCTTTCCGCAATGGCAGGAAAACCCATTGGAAGGCGCAGGACCGCTCGACACGCAAACGTTGGCGTGCCCAGCGCCGGGCGGCCAAAAGAATGCGCCGCGGTGGCGGGCCAGACAGCTGGTACAAGGGGCTGTTCCGATCCGGAAAGCCCATCCCGTGGACGCGCCGGGCAGCCAACAAGGTGGGCAACCTCTTCAAGCGCAAACGAAAGCGCCGTCACTATTGACACATTCTCCTGGATCGCGGATCTAACTTCAGTACATGCGATCATTCTGCTTGTTGCTCACCATCGGGCTGTTGGCCTCCTGCTCCGTGGGCAACGACTTTTCTCGCACCACCTTCCAGAAGAAGCGCTACAGCCGCGGCTACTACGTCCACAAAGCCAAGGACCGCAGTGTTCCCGACAGTCCTGACGACCCCACAGCCGCACAGTCCGAATCTCAAGACAAACCTGCGCCCTCTACAATGGAAGTCGTCCCGCCCGGGGAGACACACAACACCGAGCCAACGCCCATTCAATCGTCACGACGCGAGAGGGCCCAACCCAGACCTCTGAGCGTTCTCATTCCCGCCCGAGAAGTCGCCGGAATGGCGCACGAGGAACGGTCCCTGCTGCTACCGGAACCACAGGACAACGAAGAGCAGTCAGAACGCAAACCTGTCCACTGGACCACCATCGCCAACCTCATCACCTTGATTGGAGGGATGGTGGGCTCCCTGTTCAACAGCCCCTGGGTCCAGCTCGGGCTTGCAGCGCCCTTGTTTGCCGCCATCAGCTTTGCCTTTGCTGGGCCGAGGCGACGGCACTCTGGCATCGGGGTGGCCATCCTGACTTTCCTGCTCTTCTTCATCACGGTCATCGCCCTTGAAAGTCGAGGGGTCGGGTTCGTTGATGGGTTTATCACCGTCTTGGCGGGCTTGATGCTGCTCGTCTGTTGGCTTGCTTATGCCCTTGCAGACCGGTTCGCACCGGACCCGGCAGCCGAGCCAGAGGCCTTCCACGGTGTGGACCTGGAGGCCGATCCTGAGCCCGAGCTGAAATGGCACAGGACGACTTGGATTTCGCTGGCCATGATCGCCACGAGCTTGGTCCTCATGGTGTCTGGCGCGAGTGGCCTTTTCTTGCTCAGCCTTCCCGCCTTGGCCTGGTTCCCCGCCACGTATGCCCTTTTGAAGTCCAATGCCGAACGCTCCCATTCAGGCAGGGGCATCAACCGGATCTTGTTCTTCTCAACGTTGGCCTGGTTTGTCCTTTACCTCGCATTCATCCTGCCTTGGTGGGGAAACTTCCCCTATTTCGGATGGCAATGAGGACGCGCCATACCTCATTCGACATTCTCGGGCTGGGCCCACTCTGATCTCATGAACCGTTCCATCTTTTCTCTTCTTGTTGGTTTGATCCTCCTGCTGAGCGCGTGCTCTTCCGGAAGTGACCTGTCGCGCACCACCTTCCAGAAAAAGCGCTACAGTCGCGGCTACTACGTCCACAAGTCAAGTGACCGCCACAGTCAGTCGCCCCCACAATCCACCGCATTCGACGGCGAGAAACCCGACATTTTCGATGCATCGGAACCGACACTGCGGTCAGTGAATCCAGCCTCGATTCCGGCATCCTCTTCCTTTTCAAGCGCAATTCCAACCACTTCGAAGTCGGGGGCCAAACGCGGTGCCGAAATCGGCAAGCTGACCACACTCCCACCAGCGCTGGCACAGGGCCTCAGCTTCCATTCGGCGGACACCCTCCTTCGCCAAGGGGAGCCCCTTCCCGTACCCGCTGTCAAGCGACCACTCCACTGGTCCACCTGGGTGGCCTCCGGGACTTTTCTCCTCGGCCTGATTCCGGGTCTACACGTGCTGCTTTTCACCGCATGGATCCCGGCCTATGTGGGCATCGTGGCTTCCGGCCCGAACGAGGAACATTCCGGATTGGCCTTGGCCACCGCACTGTTCATGGCCTCCCTGCTCTTGGGCCTCCTGGCTTTGGGGGTGATCGCCGTCTTTCTCAGCTATGTTTTCGGCGGGTAAATGAAAAAGCCCCTCGTGGGAGGGGCTTTTCAGAGCCGATAAGCGGACTTGAACCGCTGACCTACGCATTACGAATGCGTTGCTCTACCAGCTGAGCTATATCGGCTTGCACATCGTTACCAATGGCGGGCGGCAAAGATACGCACGTGATAATGGAAGGTTACAAGCCCCACCCGCTTTACGCGGCGATTCTCAAGCCCTCTGCACAGAACCTCCTGAAAGTCAACCTTTTTTGTTGCCCCAAAGGCTGCGCAAAAATTCGGCGATTCCACGCTCACGTGGGGTGTCGCCTGGAAAAAAGAACCGATGGCCGAGCAAGGACTCGGGCAGTCCTTCTTGGCCGCTGAAGCCACCGTGGTCATGATCATAGCGGTATCCATCCCCATGTCCCAGCTCTTTCATGAGCTTGGTAGGGGCATTGCGCAAGTGCATGGGAACTGGCAAATCACCATGCTGCTTCACAGCCTGTTGCGCGGCTCCAATCGCGGCATAGGCGCTGTTAGATTTTGGGCTGGAGGCGAGGTAGGTCGCGCATTGAGATAGAGGAATGCGGCACTCGGGATACCCCAGTCGCTCTACAGCATCGAAAGTGGCGTTGGCCAGCACGAGGGCCGTGGGGTTGGCATGACCGATGTCCTCGCTGGCTGAGATCAACAAACGCCGGGCGATGAACTTGGGGTCCTCGCCCCCTTCGATCATCCGGGCCAACCAATAAACGGCCCCGTCCGGATCGCTGCTCCGTATCGACTTGATCAGGGCGGAGGCGATGTCGTAGTGGGTATCTCCGGCCTTGTCATAGCGCGAAAGGTTGGCCTGAATAAACCGAGACACCAAGGCGTCGTCTATGGCCATGCTGCCTTCGCCTTCCCGCTCGGCAGCGGCGCCTGCCACCACGAGCTCCAGCACATTGAGCAACCGCCGGCCATCACCGCCACTGGCGCGCAGCAAAGCCTCCCATTCGACCACCTCAATCTGGTGGCCCTGCAGCCATTCATCCTGTGCGAGGGCGCGGTGGACGAGCGCTTCCAATTGGTCCCGCCCGAAGGCCTCCAAAACGTACACCTGGCTGCGGGAAAGCAGGGCTGGTATGATCTCGAAGCTGGGGTTTTCGGTGGTGGCGCCAATGAGCGTCACCGACCCGCGCTCCACCGCACCGAGCAAGCTGTCCTGCTGCGACTTGGAAAAACGGTGGATCTCGTCGATGAACAGGACGGCCCGGGTGCTGAACATGCCCTGCCGCTCTGCGCTGTCGATCACTTCGCGAACTTCCTTTACGCCGCTGCGGATGGCGCTGAGTTGGTGAAAAGGCCGGCCCGTGGCCTCTGCCATCAGCCGGGCGAGGGTGGTCTTACCGACACCCGGCGGTCCCCACAAGATCATGGACGGCAGTTGACCGGCGGCCAATGCGCGGCGCAGGGTCGCATCGGGCCCCACGAGGTGTTCTTGCCCCACGTATTCCTCCAGGGTTCTTGGCCGCATCCGCTCAGCGAGCGGCGCCTCAGGCGTATTGAATCCACTCATGACACCGGGGTGGTTGCAGACTGGACATCGGGCACTTCTACCTCATTGAGGGGAACGCCTTCGGGGCGGGAATGCTTCCAGCGGGTGTGGGACCACAGCCAATGGGCCGGTTCCTCTCGGATCTGCTGTTCGATGCGGTCATAGGTTGCCTTGAGCAAGGCCCCTTTGGGCCAGTCCTTGGGGGACGCGGTGATGAGTTCATAGCGCACTTCCCAATGGCCCCGCGGTTTGCCCTGAGCCTTGCCCACGGCAAAGAACACCACAGGCATATCGAACTTCCTGGCAAAGGCCTCCAACCCGAAGTGCATGGCTGTTTCTTGGCCCATCCACTCCATCCACCACGCTTTTTTGGGGTCCAGTGGACGCTGGTCTACTGCAAGTGTTGCGGCCTTGGCGCGCCCTGTCTCCTCCACCATCCAGGCCGACACCCGCTTCATGGGCACCAGTTCGGTGCCCAGTTTACCACGGGTGCGCAGTATCAGGTCATCGTAAAATGCATTGGATAAAGGCTTGTACACCCCCATGACAGGCAACGGCAGCGCTGCCCCGGCTGTTACGGCAAAGCGCTCCCAATTCCCATAATGACCGCAAGACAACAGCGCACCTGGTGGCTTGTCAGAAAAAGGAGCCAGCACCTCGGGATTGACATGGTGGAACCGTTTCAGCAGCTCTTCTTCGCCTGCGTGAAAATGCCGCAGAGATTCCACGAGCACCTCTGCCAAGTGGGTGTAGAATTGGCGTGCTGTGCGGCGCAGTTCCTTTTCTGTCTTTTCTGGAAACGCCCTTTTCAGATTGGATTGGACCACTTTCTTTCGGTATCCCGACCACCACAGGCATTGGGACAAGACATCGGCAATCGGATACAACAATGCGTAGGGCAACCGGCCGATAGGGGCCACGAACAGGGTATGCAAGATGCGGGTCATGGGCAGGAAATGCGAAGCCCATCCCAACCGAGGAAAACCCCATCGGGCAGTTCAGCTTGAATGGACTCATGCTTGCCGAGCAAGTGGCTGATGTGGGTGAGATAAGCCTTTTTGGGGCCTACCCTTTCGATGACTTCAAGGGCCTCCTCTAGGTTGAAGTGGCTGATGTGGGGCTCCTTGCGCAGGGCATTGAGCACCAAAACTTCTACCCCTTTCAGGCGTTGCCAAGTGACCTCGCTTAGGGCGTTGGCATCGGTGATGTAGGCGATTCTGCCCATGCGAAACCCCAATACGGGCAACTTATAGTGCATCACAGGAAGCGGCAGCACGTGAACACCTCCAATGGTCTGAGGCTCCTCACCCAGTCCATGCAGTCGAACCTGTGGAACACCAGGATAGGGATTCTCTCCAAACACGTAGTGAAACTCGCGCCTGAGCGCGTCTTGGACGGAAGGCGCCGCATAAACATCCATGTCCCGCTTCAATCTGAAATTGAAAGCGCGGACATCGTCCATGCCCGCAACGTGGTCCTTGTGCTCGTGGGTAAAGAGAATGGCATCCACCGAATCCACTTTTTCTCGCAACATCTGCTGGCGAAAGTCCGGGCCCGTATCCACCACAAAATGGCGCGGTCCCTCGGGGGCGTCCGCCCCATCGACATGAAACATGGCACTGGAGCGCAGCCTGTTGTCGCGGGGGTCTTTTGAGGTGCATACCCCACAATCACATGCGATCACTGGCACACCTTGTGATGTGCCCGTGCCGAGAAGAGTGAGGTGAACGCCCATGTGGCAAAGTTAATCCGCCCGGGCTCCGGCGTTCCCACCCGTCATAGGTACCTTTGCAATGAGCAACACCCTCAATCAACAAACACCGTGGAATCCAACCGTGTCGTCCTTTCGGCCAAACAGAAGGCCCTGCGGATCAACATGAACCACGATCTCTATGGCACTTTTGCCGAGATCGGGGCCGGTCAGGAGGTGGTGCGGCATTTTTTTCGCGCCGGGGGTGCGAGTGGCACGATTGCCAAGACCATCAGCGCCTACGACAAGGACTTCAGTGACGCCATCTACGGGGTAGAGCCTACAGGCCGTTACGTGTGCGAAGCGCGCGTCCACAAGATGCTCGACCACGAATACAGGTTGTGCGAGGAACGGTTGCCCCGAGAAAAGCACCCTTCGAAACGCTTCTTTGCGTTTGCGAATACGGTGGCCACCATCAATTATCACAAGACGATTGAAGGCCATGGTTGGTTTGGAATCCGCTTTCAAACTGGGCCCAACAAAAAACCGAACTCGGTCATCCTGCACGCCCGCTTCCATGAGTCTGATGCACTGCTGCAGCATGCCACAATTGGAATCTTGGGGGTGAACCTCATCTACGGGTGCCACTTTTTGTACAAGCAACCCAACGACTTGCTCCAAAGCCTCTACGACGAGCTGGACAAGGACCGCATTGAAATCGATACCATTCAGATGAATGGACCTGACTTTGCGGGTGTAGACAACCGTTTGTTGTCGCTGCAACTCGTGAAGCATGGCATGACCGACGCGGTCATCTTTAGCCCTGACGGCCGCAACCTGCAAGCTGCTGATGTGCTGTACAAGCGCAACATCCTGGCCATCCGAGGCAGTTTCCGCCCTGTGACCAAGGTCAACCTCGACATGATGGAACGGGGATTGTCGCTGTTCCGCGAGGAAAACCGGGTCGAGGAGTCGAACATTCAATTGCTGTTCGAAATCACGCTGAACAACCTCAAAGCCGAGGGGGACATCGACGAAAAAGACTTTCTTGATCGTGCCGATATCCTGTGTTCTCTGGGGCATACAGTGCTGATCTCGAACTACCAGGAATACTACAAACTCATCGAGTACTTCTCCCGGTATACCAAGAAGCGTATGGGGGTCATCATGGGAGGCAATGCCATGATGGATCTGTTCAACGAGCGCTATTACCGCGATCTGAACGGCGGCATTCTCGAAGCTTTCGGAATCATGTTCAGCAGGGACCTCAAGGTCTATGCCTACCCTTGGCACGACGCCAAGAATGATGTTCTCATCCGAACAGATAACGCCCCCATCCATCCGCGCATCAAGCCTTTGTACGACTACCTGCTCTTCAATAAGCGGATCAGTGACATACAGCTCGAAGACCTTTCGCTGTTGGACATCTTCAGCGTTGAAGTGCTGCGGATGATCCGCGATGGTCAGACTGGCTGGGAAGACCTCGTCCCCCTCGAGGTGGACCACATCATCAAGCAGAACCGACTCTTTGGTTATGAGGGGCCCGCTCCTTCTGACCGTGGAGGGTTGACCGGTGCTGCCATGCTGAACTGACCTTCAGCTCCCTTTCTTCTGTGGTCTTTTCGCATCCATGCCTATGGCGGCCAGGAGTGGACACTTGTGGGCCGCAATGAGATGCGACGAAATGGCCTGAAGGCGCTTGGAAGAGTCCGTCCAAACCTGTGTTCCACCCAAGCAAAAGGCGGCCTTGTGGGGCCGCCTTTTGCAATGTTGGATTTGGCCCGAAGGCCAGCTGGGTTATTCCGCAGAGACTTCCTCAGTCTCTCCTTCTCCTGCCTCGACAAGGCGGTCAAACTCTTCCTGAGAACCCACGACCTGGTCGTGCCAGTGACGCATGCCGGTTCCAGCAGGAATGAGGTGTCCTACGATGACGTTCTCCTTCAGACCTCCGAGGTGGTCTTCTTTAGCGCTGACCGCAGCCTCATTGAGGACCTTGGTCGTTTCCTGGAAGGATGCCGCTGAGATGAAGGACTTGGTCTGCAAGGAAGCACGGGTAATGCCTTGGAGCAGGGGACGCGCCGTTGCTGGCATGGCCTCTCTTCCTTCGACAAGTTGTCCGTCTTCACGTCGGATGGCCCCGTTCTCATCGCGCAATTGACGCGCTGAGACCATTTGACCCTCTTTGTATTCCTTGCTATCACCCGCCTCAGTCACGACCATCATGCCAAACATGCGGTCGTTCTCATCGATGAAGTCTGCTTTCTCTACGAACTGCTTCTCCAAGAACTTCGTATCGCCCGGATCCTCGACCACGACTTTCTTCATCATCTGACGTACGATGACTTCGAAGTGCTTGTCGTTGATTTTCACACCCTGGAGGCGATAGACCTCTTGGATTTCATTGACGAGGTACTCCTGAACTGCAGTCGGGCCTTGGATGGCCAAAATGTCTGCAGGTGTTGTCGCACCGTCCGACATGGGCATTCCTGCCTTGACGAAGTCGTTTTCCTGAACAAGGATGTGCTTGGACAGTGGAACGAGGTACTTGCGCTTGTCGCCAGTGCGGCTCTCCACGATGATCTCACGGTTACCCCGCTTGATTTTACCGTAGGACACAATGCCGTCCACTTCGGACACCACTGCTGGGTTGGAGGGATTCCGCGCCTCAAAGAGCTCGGTCACCCTTGGCAGACCACCCGTAATGTCACCTGACTTACCCGCAATCCGCGGAATCTTAGCGAGGATGCGTCCTGTCTCCACTGAATCGCCCTCTTCGACACTGACGTGGGCACCTACAGGAAGAGAGTATACTTTGAGTACCTCTTTCTTTGGGCCTACGATGTGAATGGCAGGGTTCTTCTTCTTGTCCTTGGTTTCGGTGATGACAATCTCACGGAAGCCGGTCTGTTCGTCCAACTCCTCACGATAGGTCACGCCGTCCTCGATCATGTCGAAGACCACCGTTCCTTGCTCCTCGCTGATGATCGCGTTGTTGTAGGGGTCCCATGTGCAAATGGTGTCCCCCTTCTTGATCTTCTTGCCGTTTTTGACTTGAAGCACCGCGCCATAAGGCAGGTTCGTGGAGCTCAATGTGATGCCGACTTGTGGGTCGATCACTTTGAATTCTGTGGAGCGGGAAACCACGACCGTTTCGACTTCACCGTCTGGTGTCGCACGTTGTACGGTACGCAGGTCCTCAAGCTCTACAACGCCCTCTTGGCGAGCGACGATTTCGTTCTCATCTGAGATCTTGGACGCCGTACCACCAACGTGGAACGTACGCAGCGTCAACTGCGTTCCAGGCTCTCCAATGGACTGTGCTGCGATGACGCCCACTGCCTCGCCCTCTTGGACCAGACGGTTTGAGCTCAACGCTCGGCCGTAACACTTTGCACACACTCCACGGCGGCTCTCACACGTCAAAACTGAACGCATCTCAACTTCGTCGATGCCGGCCTCCTCAATGCTGGCCGCGATCGCTTCTGTGATTTCGGAACCGCTGGCCACAATGAGCTCATCGGTCTCAGGGTGGTTCACATCTTGGACCGATGTCCGGCCAATGATGCGGTCTGCAAGAGACTCCACCACTTCTTCATTCTTGCGCAACGCCGTTGCCGTAAGGCCACGGATGGTTCCACAATCCTGCTCGTTGATGATGACGTCTTGGGCGACGTCGACCAAACGACGGGTCAAGTAACCCGCGTCAGCCGTCTTCAACGCCGTGTCCGCCAGACCCTTACGGGCACCGTGCGTGGAGATGAAGTACTCCAAGATGGAGAGGCCCTCCTTAAAGTTAGAGAGGATGGGGTTCTCAATGATGTCCTGACCTCCAGCTGCGCTCGACTTCTGAGGCTTGGCCATCAAACCACGCATGCCGCTCAACTGACGAATCTGCTCCTTGGAACCACGGGCTCCTGAGTGCATCATCATGTAGATGGAGTTGAAGCCCTGCTTGTCGGTCTCCAGACGCTCCATCAAGATGTTGGTCAACCTCGAGTTGGTGTTCGTCCAGATGTCGATGATCTGGTTGTACCGCTCGTTGTTGGTGATGAGTCCCATGTTGTAGTTGTCCATCACCTCACCGACACGGTCGTTTGCCGCATCGACCAACTCCACCTTCTCTTTCGGGATGATGATGTCGTTGAGGTTGAAGCTCAAACCACCTTTGTAGGCCATCGTGAAGCCGAGCTTCTTGATGTCATCCAGGAATTGAACCGCTCGTGGGACACCCACAGACAGCAGAACGTCCGAAATGATCGTACGGAGGCTCTTTTTGGTCAAGAGCTCGTTGACGTAACCTGCTTCGGTCGGCACCACTTCGTTAAAGAGCACACGCCCCACAGTGGTGTCGATGATGGACATGTTCCCTTCGTGGTCAGCCCAGCGCACCTTGATACCGGCGTGCAATGCCGCCCTGCCCTCGTTGTACGCAATGATCACCTCTTCGGGAGAGTAGAAGGTCATGCCTTCTCCTTTCACGGGCTCCTCCTTCGTGGACTTGCGCTCCTTGGTGATGTAGTAAAGGCCCAATACCATGTCCTGCGAGGGAACCGTGATCGGTGCACCGTTGGCAGGGTTCAAGATGTTGTGGCTGGCGAGCATCAGCAGCTGGGCCTCCAAAATGGCCGCAGGGCCAAGCGGGAGGTGGACCGCCATCTGGTCACCGTCGAAGTCAGCGTTAAACGCTGTACAAGCGAGCGGGTGGAGTTGCAGTGCCTTGCCCTCGATCATCTTGGGCTGGAAGGCCTGAATGCCGAGGCGGTGCAAGGTTGGAGCACGGTTGAGCAGCACGGGGTGCGACTTCATCACGTTCTCCAAAATGTCCCACACCACAGGCTCTTTGGCATCCACAATCTTCTTTGCAGACTTCACCGTCTTGACCACGCCACGCTCGATCATCTTACGGATGATGAACGGCTTGTAGAGCTCAGCCGCCATGTTCTTTGGCATGCCGCACTCGTGGAGCTTCAGTTCAGGACCAACGACGATGACAGAACGTGCAGAGTAGTCCACACGCTTACCGAGGAGGTTCTGACGGAAACGGCCTTGCTTGCCCTTCAGGCTGTCTGAGAGGGACTTCAGTGGGCGGTTGCTCTCCGTCTTCACGGCGGAGGACTTCCGGCTGTTGTCGAACAGGCTGTCCACAGCCTCCTGCAACATCCGCTTCTCGTTCCGAAGAATCACATCTGGAGCTTTGATCTCGATCAAACGCTTCAAACGGTTGTTCCGGATGATCACACGGCGGTAGAGGTCATTCAAGTCAGACGTAGCAAAACGTCCTCCATCGAGTGGAACCAATGGACGCAGCTCTGGTGGAATCACCGGAACCACTTTCACAATCATCCACTCGGGATTGTTGTTGATCCTGTGGTTGGCATCGCGCAAAGCTTCTACCACCTGAAGGCGCTTGAGTGCCTCGTTCTTACGCTGCTGGCTTGTTTCAGTGTTGGCCGCGTGGCGCAAGTCGTAGCTCAACTGGTCCAGGTCGAGGCTACCCAACATGTCGTGCAGGGCTTCAGCACCCATTTTCGCCACAAACTTGTTGGGGTCCTTTTCGTCCAAGTACTGGTTGTCCTTGGGCAAGGTGTCAAGGATGTCGAGGTACTCCTCTTCGGTGAGGAATTCATTGACATCCAACGCTTCGCCGTCGGTCTTGGTCGCCACACCGGGCTGAATGACCACGTACCGCTCATAGTAAATGATCTGGTCGAGCTTCTTGGTCGGCAAGCCGAGCAAGTAGCCGATTTTGTTGGGCAGGCTCCGGAAGTACCAGATGTGCGCCACAGGAATCACGAGCTGAATGTGGCCCATGCGCTCACGCCGGACTTTCTTCTCGGTCACCTCTACGCCACAGCGGTCACAGACAATGCCTTTGTAGCGAATGCGCTTGTACTTGCCGCAGTGGCACTCATAGTCCTTGACAGGGCCAAAAATGCGCTCACAGAACAGGCCATCGCGCTCCGGCTTGTAGGTCCGGTAGTTGATGGTCTCAGGCTTCAGGACTTCGCCATGGCTTTGCTCGAGGATTTCCTCGGGCGATGCCATGCTGATGCGAATCTTGTTGAAGTCGCTCGAGAGCTTCGGGGTCTTGTTGTTGGTCATCTCTTGGTGAAGATCAATGGGTTGAAGAAGGAGTAACTCAGGCCTCCAAGGCCACGGTCAATCCCAATCCGCGCAACTCGTGCATCAGTACGTTAAAGGACTCTGGAATGCCTGGTGTTGGCATGGGGTCCCCCTTCACAATCGCCTCATAAGTCTTGGCACGGCCGACGACGTCGTCCGACTTGACTGTAAGGATTTCCTGCAAGATGTGCGAGGCACCGAAGGCCTCAAGGGCCCAGACCTCCATCTCACCGAAACGCTGTCCACCGAACTGTGCTTTACCACCCAAAGGCTGCTGGGTAATGAGGCTGTATGGTCCGATTGAACGGGCGTGCATCTTGTCGTCCACCATGTGGCTCAGCTTGATCATATAGATCACGCCGACCGTGGCAGGCTGGTCGAACCGCTCTCCGGTTTCTCCATCGTACAGGTGGGTCACACCGAAGTTGGGTACCCCCGCTTTTTCAGTGAAGTCGGAAATCTGATCGAGGCGCGCTCCGTCAAAAATTGGCGTGGCGAACTTGGTGCCGAGCTTCTCGCCAGCCCATCCAAGGACCGTCTCGTAGATCTGACCAAGGTTCATCCTTGATGGTACACCCAATGGGTTTAGCACGATGTCCACTGGAGTTCCATCCTCGAGGAATGGCATGTCCTCCTGGCGGACAATACGGGCTACGATTCCCTTGTTTCCGTGGCGTCCAGCCATCTTGTCACCCACCTTCAGCTTCCGCTTGTTGGCGACGAACACTTTGGCCAGTTTCACGATACCTGCAGGAAGCTCATCGCCTACCGTCACCTGGAACTTCTTCCGCTTAAAGGTGCCGAGCAGGTCGTTGTACTTCATGTTGTAGTTGTGGACGACACGCTTCACGAGGTTGTTGTTGTCCTCGTCACGGGTCCACCCCTCGGTGTTGACGATGCTGAAATCCAGGGTCTGCAAGGCGCGCTGCGTGAACTTGACGCCCTTTTTGATTTGCATCTCCTTGTAGTAGTTCTGCACGCCTTGGGAAGTCTTGCCTCCAATGACCTGCATGAGCTTCTCAATCAAGGCCTTGCGCAATACTGCTGCCTCCTGATCAAACTCAGCGTCGATCATTTCCAAAACCGCCTTGTCGGCCGCCTTGGACTTGCGGTCCTTGACCATGCGAGAGAACAGCATCTTGTCGATGACCGTTCCCGTCGCACTGGGACCGAGCTTCAAAGAAGCATCCTTCACGTCGCCCGCTTTGTCTCCAAAAATGGCACGGAGCAGCTTCTCTTCCGGACTGGGGTCGCTCTCGCCCTTCGGCGTGATTTTTCCAATCAGGATGTCGCCTGCTCCCACGTTGGCTCCGATGCGGATCAGTCCATTTTCGTCGAGGTCCTTGGTGGCTTCCTCGCTGACATTTGGAATGTCGGCGGTGAGCTCCTCTTGACCGCGCTTGGTGTCCCGCACTTCGAGGCTGTACTCGGTGACGTGCATAGAAGTAAAGACATCCTCGCGGACCACGCGATCACTGATCACGATGGCGTCCTCAAAGTTGTATCCCTTCCATGGCATAAAGGCCACCTTCATGTTTTGACCGAGGGCCAACTCACCCGCTTGCGTGGAGTATCCTTCGACGAGGATGTCACCCCGCTCCACGCGCATCCCCTTGGACACGAGTGGCTTCAGGTTGATGCAAGTTCCCTGGTTGGTCTTGGCAAACTTGGTGATGTTGTAGACCTTAATGTCGTCCTCAAACGATACCAAACGGTCATTCTCGTCCATGTGGTAGCGGATCTGAATCTCATTGCCGTCCACATATTCCACAACACCGTCCGCCTCAGCAGTGACCAATACGCGGCTGTCGCGCGCCACTTGGCCTTCGAGTCCGGTTCCTACGATGGGGCTGTTCGGACGCATCAATGGCACCGCCTGACGCATCATGTTTGATCCCATCAACGCACGGTTTGCATCGTCATTCTCCAAGAAGGGAATAAGCGAAGCCGCAATGGATGCGATTTGGTTCGGTGCCACGTCCACATACTTGATCTCCGTAGGAGCCACCAGTGGGAAGTCACCTTGCAAACGCGCCTTGATGATGTCATTCTTGAATGAACCGTCATCGTTCAGGCCTACCGTCGCCTGAGCGATGGTGGCACTGTCTTCTTCTTCGGCAGAGAGGTAAGTGATGCCTTCTCCACCCACCTTGGCCACACCTTCGTTCACCTCGCGGTATGGAGTCTCAATGAAACCTAGGCGGTTGACCTTGGCATACACACACAACGAGCTGATCAAACCAATGTTTGGTCCCTCTGGTGTCTCAATGGTGCAGAGTCGGCCATAGTGGGTGTAGTGTACGTCTCGCACCTCAAAGCCTGCGCGCTCACGGGAGAGGCCACCTGGTCCGAGGGCAGAGATGCGCCGCTTGTGCGTCACCTCACTCAGTGGGTTGGTCTGGTCCATGAACTGGCTCAGCTGGTTCGTTCCGAAGAACGAGTTGATCACTGAGCTCAGCGTCTTGGCGTTGATCAAGTCCGTTGGTGTGAAGACCTCGTTGTCGCGGACGTTCATCCGCTCGCGAATCGTACGGGCCATACGGGCCAAACCGACGCCGAACTGGTTGTGCAGCTGCTCGCCCACCGTACGGATACGACGGTTGGACAAGTGGTCGATGTCGTCCACATCTGACTTCGAATTCACGAGGTCGATGAGGAACTTGATGATCAGGATGATGTCGTCCTTGGTCAGCGTGCGCGACTCTTCGGACATGTCGATGCCCAACTTCCGGTTGATGCGGAAACGTCCCACCTCTCCGAGGTCGTAGCGCTGCTCAGAGAAGAACAACTTGTCGATGACACCACGCGCCGTCTCCATGTCTGGCGGCTCTGCATTCCGCAGTTGGCGGTAGATGTATTCCACAGCCTCCTTCTCACTGTTAGAAGGGTCCTTCTGGAGGGTATTGTGGATGATGGCGTAGTCGGCCTGATTGATGTCCTCTTTGTGCAGGATGATCGTCTTGGAACCCGACTCGACAATCAGCTCAATGTGCTCCTTCTCCAGAACCGTGTCACGGTCCAAGACGAGCTCATTGCGCTCAATGCTGACTACCTCACCGGTGTCCTCATCTACGAAGTCCTCAATCCAAGTCTTCAAAACACGTGCCGCGAGCTTGCGGCCCAATACACGCTTGACACCGGCTTTAGAGACCTTCACTTCTTCAGCGAGGTCGAAAATGCCCAAAATGTCACGGTCTCCCTCGTATCCGATGGAACGCAGCAATGTGGTGACAGGAAGCTTCTTCTTCCGGTCGATATAGGCGTACATCACGCTGTTGATGTCCGTAGCGAACTCGATCCAGCTTCCTTTGAAAGGAATGATTCGCGCACTGTACAGCTTAGTGCCATTGGCGTGGCGGCTCTGTCCAAAGAAAACGCCTGGCGAGCGGTGCAGCTGATTGACGATGATGCGCTCCGCACCATTCACCACAAATGATCCGCGAGGGGTCATGTAAGGAATGGTACCGAGATAGACGTCCTGTACGATGGTTTCGAAATCCTCGTGCTCAGGGTCGGTGCAGTACAACTTCAGCTTCGCCTTGAGCGGGACGCTGTATGTCAAACCGCGTTCGATGCACTCTTCGATGCTGTATCGGGGTGGATCGATGAAGTAGTCTAGGAATTCCAGAACGAACTGGTTCCGGGTGTCCGTGATGGGGAAGTTCTCGTTGAACACTTTAAACAGTCCCTCTGTGTCGCGGTCTTCAGGCTTGGTCTCAAGCTGAAAGAACTCGCGGAAGGACCGCAATTGGATATCGAGAAAATCCGGATACGGGATGTCCGGAGTGGTAGTGGCGAAAGAATGTCGCTGCTGCAGTTGTGGCGTCAACATGGGGGCGGCTTAACGAGGGAGGAACAAATCGCAGTGGTGCAGGTTGGTTTTGGGGTGCACCCTGCGAAATACAGGGTACAAGAAGGTCAGACCGGGACCTGCGCCCAGCCTGACCTTCTGAAATTCAGCGAGTTGTGATCTTACTTGATCTCAACCTCTGCGCCGGCTTCCTCGAGTTGTGACTTGAGGGCCTCGGCCTCGTCTTTGGCTACGCCCTCCTTGAGGGTGGCGGGAGCGCCGTCAACGATGCCTTTGGCTTCCTTCAAGCCTTGGCCGGTCAACTCTTTTACGAGCTTCACGACTGCCAGCTTAGAGCCACCAGCGGCTTTGAGGATGACGTCGAACTCAGTCTGCTCTTCAGCGCCGCCATCGCCACCGCCTGCGGCGGGACCAGCGACAACTGCTGCAGCAGCTGCAGGCTCGATGCCATGCTCCTCTTTAAGAATTTCTGCAAGCTCGTTGACCTCCTTTACGGTGAGGTTGACCAGCTCTTCTGCCATGGATTTCAAATCGGCCATGATATATAGTATTGTGGGTTACTTATTTGTGTTGTGTAAAAGGTGTCAAAGTCACTCTTCCCTTTCGGATAGAGCTTTGACCAATCCGGAAATGGTGTTCCCACCAGATTGCAATGCTCCGAGGACATTCCGCATGGGGCTCTGGAGCAGACCAACGAGTTCTCCGAGGAGTTCCTCTTTGCTCTTGATCTCCGCGAGGGCCTTCAATTGGTCATCGCCGATATACACTGCTTCCTCGACGTAAGCTCCCTTAAGAATGGGACGCTCACCGCTTTTGCGGAAATCCTTGATGAGCTTGGCAGGAGCGTTGCCCACTGCACTTGTCATCATGGCGGTCTGCCCTTTCAGCACGTCATACAGCTCACCGTATTCACGGCCTTCTGTACGCTCCATCGCAATGCGCAGCAGTGTGTTTTTCACCACCTGCATTTTGACTTCTGCCTTATAGCATTCTCCGCGCAGCTTCGTCGTATCTGCGGAATTCATGCTCGAAGCATCTGCAAGGTATACCACGTTGGTATCCTTCAGCATGGCCTGGAGCTCCTCGATCGCTTGGTTTTTCTCTTCGCGTGTCATGGGTTCCTGGTTCAGCTGTTCAATGCTTTCGATTCAATCCGGACACCTGGGGACATCGTTGAGCTCAAAAAGACGCTCTTGATGTAGGTGCCCTTCGCAGAAGACGGGCGCAAACGAACCAAGGTTTGAAGCACTTCGTTGGCATTCTCCGAAAGCTTCTCTTTCGAGAAACTCACCTTCCCTACGGAAGCATGGATGATGCCGTACTTGTCGACCTTGAAATCGATTTTACCAGCCTTTACATCTTGGACGGCCTTCCCGACCTCCATAGTGACTGTACCCGACTTAGGGTTGGGCATGAGGCCGCGTGGTCCGAGTACTCGGCCCAACGCTCCTACCTTGCCCATCACTTGGGGGGTCGTGATGATCACGTCCACATCGGTCCATCCGCCTTTAATCTTCTCGACATATTCATCGAGACCAACGTGGTCCGCTCCGGCCTCCTTCGCTTCTGCTTCCTTGTCAGGATTGCAGAGCACCAG
>CBFHUP010000026.1:0-31906 GCA_965659115.1 uncultured Flavobacteriales bacterium
AATTGCCAGAAACCGAAGTCACAAAGTCCGTCGGATGCAAGGTCTGGACATAGACCCGGTAAGTGGTCATGCCCGCCAAGTCGCCCGAAGTATGCGTGGTGACCACTTCTGTGATCGCGCAGTAGTCCGTGATCGGCTCATCGACCGGGGGATCAGCGTACTCGTCAAAGTTGCACGCTTCGGGGTCTCCGCAGCCGCTGCCTTCGAGGTTGTCGCAGATGCCGTTCTGGTCGGCATCGGCTGGACAATCGCCGCCGCATACGCCCAAGGCGTCGAGCTGGTTGCCATCGCAGTCACAATCATCGGCGGGAATGCCGTTGCCGCCACAAACGCCGCACTCATCGGCAACATTGCCAAAGCAATCACAGTCGCCAGTGGGGATGCCGCCGCCGCCACAGACACCACATTCATCGAGCTGATTGCCATCGCAATCGCAATCGCCTGCGGGAATGTCCGAGCAACCACAGGCATAGATCTCACCTGGACCATCACAGACACCGCAGGCATCATTCACTGCGCACGAACCGTCATCATCTGTCGCATTGGCGTTGTAGTTGCATGCCTCCTCGTCGGTACACCCTTCGGTTTCATCGGTATCGCAAATGCCGTCTCCATCAACATCAGAGAGGCAATCACCACCGCATACATTGATGGCATCAAGTTGGTTGCCAAGGCAGTCGCAGTCACCAGCAGGAATGCCGCTGCCGCCACAGACGCCACACTCATCGGCGACGTTGCCAAAGCAGTCGCAGTCGCCGGCCGGAATGCCATTGCCACCGCATACACCGCATTCATCGAGCTGGTTTCCGTCGCAGTCGCAGTCGCCAGCGGGAATGCCATCGCCGCCGCATACACCGCATTCATCGGCATAGCTGCAATCTTCTGGGATTGTTTCACAAGCATCGGCGATGTCCAAAGTCACTGCTACCGCGTCTCCTCCATCGGGGAAATACTGCACATTCAAGGTGCCGCCCAAAACTCCATCTGTGGTCAATTGAGCAAGCAAAACCCGGTTGTCCGCATCGGGCAGTCCATTGGCATCGCCATTGAAAATGTACCAGATTCCTCCGACTAAATCATTGATCACAATGTCACTTCCTGCCGCGCCTGAACCCGGGTCAAATGCAGCGACCCAATCTTGGTCCGGAGAAGGAACCAAACTCGGGTTGGACTCACCCGCGGCTTGGTCGGCGATCTCGGTCAAACCAATGGTGACATAACTGTCATAAATCAAATTTTGAAAATCCTCAAACAGCAAAGGATTCTGGGCTTGAGATGAAGCTGAACCCAGTGCGTTCTGATAGAAACTCGTGGTGGTGGTCAAGGTCAACGGTGTGGCTTCGTTGCCATATACCGCGGTAACAAAGTCAGTGGATGATCCTGCCTGGAAATACACCCGATAGGTGGTCATTCCTGCCAGATCTCCCTCGCTGTGTGCCGTCACCGTTTCGATAGACAAGCATGGAGTACTCAAAAACCCGCCTTCAAAAGCGGGATTGTAGTTGCATGCTTCTGCGTCGGAGCAATTCTGTGCGTGTGTGCTGCCCGCAGTAAAAACGGCCAATACCATCGCAAACAGCGAAAGATTTAAATGCTTCATCATCAGAGAATAAGGTGACCTGAATATAGCGTAATGACACCGCATACACCACTCAATGGCAAAGTGTTTCAAGTCTCAGAGACTTCTTACTTCCCCCTTCCCCTTGCCGTTGTCAAGGCAATAGGGCGCGAAAGTCCGCTTCGCTCAGCACCTGCACCTTCAGTCTTTCCGCCTTCTCCCTTTTCGATGGCCCCATCTTCTCCCCGGCAAGCAGGTAATCTGTTTTGCCAGATACTCCGCCGAGCAAGCGGCCTCCGTGTTGTTCTACCAGCCTTTTCAATTCATCTCTCGGAACAGAAAATACCCCACTCACAACAAAACTCTTGTCGGCCAATACCTGGCTGACCGCTGCATCTTCTGCTTCTGCGACCGAAAACTGAACCCCACTCTTGTGGAGGGCCTCCACGCGGGCGGCATTGTCGGGTTGCGAAAACCAATCGACCACAGCCTCGGCAATCACGGGACCCACGACGTCCAATTCCAGCAGTGCTTCCTCAGTGGCCTCCGTGAGGGCCTGCAGTGCGCCAAAATGTCGGGCCAGTCGCTTGGCCACCGTCTCGCCCACGTGTCGGATCCCCAGACCAAACAGTACCCGCTCAAAGGGGACTTCTTTGGAAGCTTCTATGCCTGCGAGCAAATTGCCAGCGCGTTTCTCGCCCATGCGGTCCAATGTCAACAGCGCAGAAGCCTCCAAGTCATAGAGGTCCGCTACGTCGCGGATGAGTCCAGCGGACCACAACTGCTCCACCCCTTCTGACCCCAAGCCGTCGATGTTCATGGCCCGGCGCGAAGCGAAATGCTCAATCCGGCCTTTGATCTGCTCTGGGCACCCTGCGGCATTTGGACAGTAGTGGCGCGCTTCATCTTCTGCGCGCACCAAGGCTGTGTCACAATCAGGGCATGCCGTCGCATACAAATGTGGAACAGAGGATTGCGGCCTTTCCTCGAGGACGACACCGACCACTTTTGGAATGATCTCCCCGCCTTTTTCAACGCGCACGAGGTCGCCTTCTCGAATGTCGAGCATGGCGATCTGATCGGCATTGTGCAGGGACGCTTTCTGGACGGTTGTTCCTGCAATCGGAACCGGCTCAAGGTGTGCCACTGGCGTCACCGCGCCTGTGCGCCCAATTTGATACGCTATGCGCTTGAGTCGGGTCAGTCCCTGTTCGGTTTCAAACTTGAACGCCAAGGCCCAGCGTGGGGCCTTTGCAGTGGAGCCCAAAGACTTGCGCTGCGCATGACGGTCTACCTTGATGACCACTCCATCGATCGCAAATGGCAGGGCATGGCGAGCGACATCCCAGTGCGCCAAAAACGCCATGACCCCATCCACATCCTGCGCCACTTCAAAAGCCCGGTCCAACGCCAAAGGCGTCTTGAATCCCCAGTCGGTAGCAGCTTTAACTCCACCGCTGTGGCCCTGAACGTCCCACCCTTCAGGATTCTCGAGTTGGACATCATAGAGGAAGCAATCCAATCCGCGCTGGGCCACCACCCCACTGTCTTGGAGTTTGAGGGTGCCCGCAGCGGTGTTTCTGGGATTCGCAAACAGCTTCTCTCCTTTGTCCTTCTTCTTGGCATTCAGCGCTTCAAACGCAGCAAATGGGAGAATAATCTCCCCGCGCACTTCTAATTTTTGGGGTGCGCTGGAGGGAAGCGTGAGGGGGATGGTCCTGATGGTGCGGACATTCTTGGTGATGTCCTCACCCACTGTCCCATCGCCCCGGGTCAGTGCCCGTTGCAGTTTGTGGCCTTCATATTGGAGGGCGATGGCCACCCCGTCGTACTTCAATTCGCAGGTAAAACTGGTCGCACCTGCCGATTCGCGGTGGATGCGGTCCGCCCACTCTTGTACCTCCTCTTGACTATAGCTGTTGGCCAATGACAACATGGGACTGCTGTGGGCCACCTTTTCGAATTGGTCTGTAAAGCCACCGCCGACGCGCTGCGAAGGGCTGTTGGCGTCAAAGAGGTCAGGACGGGCGGACTCCAGCAACACCAACTCAGCCAACAGCGCGTCAAACTCTCGGTCACTGATGGTCGGTGCCGCCAACACATAGTACCTGTGGTTGTGGCTGTGGAGGGTGCGGCGCAGCTCCTCGATGCGTTGCTCTTCCTGCATGGTTTTCCTGTTCAATGCCGTTTGAGGCGAACTGCCCTTTCGGCGCCCTGAAGGTCGCAGAGGACCTCGGTTTCCGCCGCCTCGAGTTGCCAACAATCGGCCACTTGACGCGTGAATTTCGAATGGCATTCGGCGACCATGCATCCAGAGGGTGAGAGGTGCGTGCCGGCAGCATCACGCAATGCGGTGTAAAAACGAAGGGGATCGTGGTCGGGAACAAACAACGCCATCTCGGGTTCATGCTGGGTCACCAGGTCCTCCATTTCATCGGATTCAGACGCGGGGATGTAGGGCGGATTGCTGATGATCCCATCAAACATGGCCGGCCAAGGGGCCCAAGTGCCATCCAGCGCGTCGCCTTGCGCCCAATGCACCTCCAGTCCCAACGCTGCCGCGTTCTGCCGGGCCAAGCTCAACGCAGACTCCGACAGGTCTCCTCCCCAGACTTCCCAATGCGGCCTGGCGGCTTTGATGGCCAAGGCTATGCAGCCTGTGCCCGTTCCGACATCCAACACGCGCAACGGCCGACCAGGCGCAGGGGGTGACACCCCCTCCATGCCCTCAAGCAGCCATTCCACCAATTCTTCGGTCTCCGGGCGGGGCACCAACGCCGCTGGGCTGCATGCGATTTTGAGCCCTCTGAAGTCGGTCCAACCTACGGCATGCTGCACAGGCTCACCGCCAATGACCCGGTCCATCCAGGCCGCCATGCGGTCCAATTCTCCCTCGTCATACCGGCGTTCTATCACCTCCAACATGGTGCGGCTGCGCTCATCGACTCCCGCCACAATGCGGTCGGCCAATGCCCTGCATTCTCTCTCCGAGGCTTGTGAAGCAGGCAATCCCGCCTGCAAAGCGCCAGCCAACCAATGCCGAACGGAGCGGTCCCTGTTGTCTTCGGGAAAATCCGACCAACGGCGCATGGATGAGAGTCAGGCGATGTTGCGTGCGATCAACTCCGCGGTCGCCGGATTGGTGGCCAACGGGATGTTGTAGACATCGCAGAGGCGGAGCAGCATGTTGATGTCCGGCTCGTGCGGATGCTTGCCCATTGGATCCCTGAAAAAGATGACGCCGGCCACCTTTCCTTCGGTGATCCGAGAAGCGATTTGGGCGTCCCCGCCTTTGGGTCCCGACGCTACAGTTTCTACGCTCAAACCATTCTCCTTCAACTTTCCTCCGGTCGTTTGGGTCGCCAAAGTGGGAACCTGAGAGAAGAACTTTTGGAAGCGCAAGACGAACTCAACGAGTTCCTTTTTTTTGCCATCGTGGGCAATCAATGCGATGTACTTCATGCGTCTTTTTTCACAAAAACCTCGAAGCTCCATGGCTCCCAGACTTCCTTGGTGAATGAGCTCCGGGCGAAGGTGAAGCGGTAGCCATCGATGCCTTCGGGCTTGAAGCGCACAGGCTTGTCGCTCAAATTGATGGCCACCTTGATGCTGGTTCCTTCCGAGACCCGCTCATAAAACAGCATGTCTCCTTCTTGGACCAGTTGAACAGGACGTGCACCAAACTCTCCATTGTGCAAGGGTGGGTGGCGGTGGTGTAAATCGTGCAGGATGCGGTAAAACGACATGGCCTTGAAATCGCCCCAGGGGATGGTGTCTTTTTCGAAGAAGCGCAGGCGTTTGTTCATTTCACTTTCCTGACCGCCATACACCAGAGGCGTTCCAAACAACGTCCCGCACATCACCGCCATGGCACGCGCAGCATCACCATAACGCTCCTGGACTGTGCCATTCCAAGAGTTCTCGTCGTGGTTGGTGATGAAATTCAAGCGGTACGCCGATGCTGGAAAACGCTCGAACTCGCGCTCGAGGTACGACCGCACACTGTCGGCATTCATGCCGCCTTTGGCCACCTCGTTGGTGATGTGGTGAAATTCCCACGCATAGCTGGCGTCAAATGCCCGCTCATGGTGCTCGGGCTCCTCAGCCTCAGCCAACATGAAAACCTCGGGCTCTACCTGCTCCAAAGACCTCCTCACACGGTTCCAAAACGAGGTAGGCACCTTGCCTGCAACATCGCAGCGGTACCCATCGATGTCGTGGTCCCGCACCCAAAACAGCATGGCGTCTTCCATGGCGGCGTACAGCCCATTCTCTTCTCCACGGTCCCAATCAAGCTGGGCTACATCCACCCAGTCGGTGCCCGTAGGCGGCTGAATCTTGCCTTCATCATCAAGGAGGTAATACCCCTGTCCCTCAGCGCTTTCTGTCCAAACTGCGTCGAATGCGGTATGGTTGGCCACCCAATCGATGATGACCTTCATCCCATAATCGTGTGCCATGGCCACAAAGGCATCGAAATCTTCCCAGGTGCCATAGCTCGGGTTGAGCGCCTTGTAATTGCGCACGCTGTAAGGACTGCCCAAGGATGAACTCCCAGGCTGAACCAAGTAGTTGTTGCTGTTCTCTCCCCCTTTTCGGTTGACCCGTCCAATGGGATGTACCGGCATCAGCCAAATCACATCGACGCCAATTTGCTTGATCCGTGCCAAGTCCAGCATCGCGCTGCGCAGGTCACCTGCGGGGGTGTGCTGCCTCACATTCATTTCATAAATGACCGCATTGCGGGACCATTCTGGGTGGATCAACGCGTCCGAAGTATCGGTTCCATTGACGGCTTGCGCCTTGGAAGAGTTGCGGTCAGCAGGTGCGTCTGAACAGGCCGCCATCAAGAGGGTAGCCAGGCAAAAGGGTATCAAGCGGTACATGTGGCGAAGATATCTTCAGAAAAGGGTGGGCTGTGGCCCTTCGTCTCCATCGTCGGAATTTTTTGGTTCCGGCTGTTTTTGGGACGGGGCTTGGGGTTTGACCGTCGGTGCGGCTTGGGCTTTGGGTTCTGGAGCCGGCGGGGTCTCCGTCGGGGCTGCTGCGGCTTCGCCAGCCCCTTCTGGGACCGCTACCGCCGGTGATGGCTCGGGGTCAGAAGGCAACTCGGCATTGGGATCCGGTGTGTCTTCCAAGCTCACTTTGGCCCTTGGATCTACCGACAACCGTTTGCCCCTGGCCTTCACACCTTTGACAGAGATGAATTCATTGAGACTGAACCGTTGCTCGCCCAAGTCTTTGGATTTGCACTTGATCACGGGCGCCCCGTGGTCGGTAAAGAGCAACATGGAAGACCCTTCGGACTCCCCTATGAAATCCATGGTCTTGCTGGAGGATTCTGCATGAAAGCGCTTGACGTAAACGGCTTTCTTTTCGCCATCGCGGTGCACGACTGTCAAAGGCCGGTCAGAATGCCACTTGTCCAAGAACACCATGTCCTCTGGGAAGTGGGTGCTCAATTCAGGTTTCACGAGTTCGTAGGCACCTGAAGCCACAACCACGAGCAAGCGGTCATCGGGACCAAAAGCACCAATCAACCGCCCCCTGCCTTCGCTGTTCAGGCGTTTGACGGCCTCATCAAACCACACTTTCCGAGCACCCAAGGTGCTGGTACCGGCACTCTTGAGATCCACCCTTCCTGTGACAGCATACTTGGTGGCGGTATTGCCTGCAGCGCCGCGGCCCTTGATGGCGATTTCTGCGAAGTCCACATCCACTTTGAGCGACTTGAGCCGGGGCATTCGACTCAGATGAATGGTCACCTGCTCGGCCTCGCCATTGAGGTTGGCACTGAACCACAAGACCTGGCTTCCTGGGGTGCCTTTGGTCAAGTGATACACCTTGTCTCGGGTCATAGACGTCACATGAAAACGCTTGACATAAGTGCGTCCACCGCCGGATTTTTTGCCGTCGCGGTACATCAAGTTGTAAGTGGTGCGCTCATCGCCGCGCTTCCAAATCCCGACGTGCAGAATGTCTTTGCCGAAGAAGGCTTTGGTGCTGACTTTGGAGACCTGCATGGTGCCGTCTTTCCGGAACACGACAATGTCTGCGATGTCTGAGCAATCGCAGATGTATTCGCCTTCCCCCCTTGGCATTCCAATGCCCACAAACCCCTCCTTCATGTCGGCGTAGAGTTTGTGGTTGGCTACGGCCACTTTGGCGCTGTCGATGTTGCCAAAAGTGCGCAAGGTGGTTCGGCGCTCGCGGCCCTTGCCGTACTTCTTCTTGAGCTGACGGTACCACTCAATCGTGTAGTCCGTGAGGTGCTCCAAGTGGTTCTTGACCTCATCGATTTCCACCTCCAAATTGGCAATCCGTTGGTCAGCCTTGTCGGAATCGAATTTCGAAATGCGCTTGATGCGGATCTCGGTCAACCGCGTGACATCCTCATCGGTGACGGGGCGGATCAGGTGCTTGATGTGGGGTGCAAGTCCTTCGTGGATGGCCTTCAAAATGGCATCCCATGTCTCGCACTCTTCAATGTCTCTGTAGATGCGCTTCTCGATGAAAATCTTCTCCAAGGAGGCAAAGTGCCAGGACTCTTGCAGTTCACCGAGTCTGATCTCCAACTCCCGACCAAGTAACATCCTCGTCCGGTCAGCACTGCGCTTGAGGATTTCTTTGACCCCCAAAAAGACGGGCCTGTCGTTTTCAATGACACAGGCGTTCGGGGCGATGCGCACTTCGCAATCCGTAAAAGCGAACAACGCGTCGATGGTGCGGTCAGGAGAAACTCCGGACGCCAAGTGGATCATCACTTCAACGAATTCCGCCGTGTTGTCTTCGACGCGCTTGACCTTGATTTTGCCCTTGTCGTTGGCTTTGAGGATGCTCTCAATCAAAGAAGTGGTGGTGACGCCATAAGGCAGCTCCTCCACGATGAGGGTCTTGTTGTCCTCTTTGCGGATTTTGGCCCGAACCCGAACCCGTCCTCCACGCAGTCCGTCGTTGTACTGCTCGCAATCGGCCTCTCCTCCTGCGGGAAAGTCTGGCAAAAGTTTGAAGCTGCGCCCTTTGAGATAGGCCACGGCTCCATCGATGAGCTCGATGAAATTGTGGGGCAGCATTTTGCACGCCAATCCCACGGCAATGCCCTCCGCACCTTGCTGAAGGAGCAGCGGAAACTTGACCGGGAGCGTTTCTGGCTCTTGGTTCCGGCCATCATAACTGGCCAACCAATGGGTGGTTTTGGGATTGAAGAGCGCCTCTTTGGCGAACGTGCTCAACCGGGTCTCGATGTATCGCGGCGCCGCAGCCCTGTCGCCCGTGGCGATGTTGCCCCAGTTTCCCTGACAGTCCAACACGAGTTCGCGCTGGCCGATTTGCACCATGGCGTCGCCAATGCTGGCGTCGCCGTGAGGGTGGTACTTCATGGTGTTGCCAATGGCATTGGCCACCTTGTGAAATCTGCCATCCTCCAGTTCCCTCAGAGAGTGCAAAATCCGACGCTGCACGGGCTTCAATCCATCGTGCAAGTGAGGGACCGCGCGCTCGAGGATGACGTAAGAAGCATAATCCAGGAAGTACTCGTTGTACATCCCCTTGATTCGGATCACCTGCTCCATATCCTTGGTGTCGTCCGCTTCACCTTCCGGTGGGGTCGGTCCGCCGGCGGAGGATCCGTCTTCGTTTCCTTCGGGCTTGTTGCCGTCCTGTTCGTCCCGCTCCTCGGGACCCTGGGCTTCCTCGCTCATGCCGCTTCCGTGGTTTCCTTGGGTTCGTCCGGGTCTTTTTCGACTCGGAGGTTGTCAATGATGAAGCGCTGTCGATCAGGGGTGTTCTTGCCCATGAAGAAAGACAACATGTCATCGAGTTGGTGCTCGCCTCCGAGGTCCACTGGATCGAGCCGAATGTCTTCTCCAATAAAGTGCGAAAACTCATCGGGGCTGATTTCACCCAATCCCTTAAAACGCGTGATCTCGGGTTTGGGCCCCAAGGCGTCGATGGCGCTGACGCGTTCTTCTTCGGAGTAGCAGTACCGGGTTTCTTTTTTGTTGCGCACGCGGTACAGCGGCGTCTGCAATACATAGAGGTGCCCCTTCCTGACCAAGTCCGGGAAGAATTGCAGGAAGAACGTCATGAGCAGAATGCGGATGTGCATGCCATCCACGTCAGCATCGGTTGCGATGATGACCTGGTTGTAGCGCAGCCCGTCCAACCCGTCCTCGATGTCGAGGGCGGCCTGTAGCAGGTTGAACTCTTCGTTCTCGTAGACCACCTTTTTGGTCAGTCCGTAGCAATTGAGGGGTTTCCCTTTTAATGAAAATACCGCCTGTGTGTTGACGTCACGGGCTTTGGTGATGCTGCCCGAAGCGCTGTCGCCCTCCGTAATGAACAGCATAGACTCCTCTGCGCGGGCGTGCTTCTTGGTCAAGTGCACCCTACAGTCGCGAAGCTTCTTGTTGTGCAGGCTGGCCTTTTTGGCGCGTTCTCTTGCGAGCTTTTTGATGCCCGCAAGGTCTTTGCGCTCCTTCTCGCTTTGCAAGATTCGCTTGAGCAAAGCCGTGGCTGTGTCGGGATTGCGGTGAAGGTGGTTCGCCAATTCCACCTTGAGAAAGTCATAGACAAACGAGCGCATGCTCGTGCCTCCAGGCCGGATTTCCGAAGAGCCGAGTTTGGTCTTGGTTTGGGATTCAAACACCGGCTCCTGAACCCTTACGGCCACAGCCGCCATCAAGCCCATGCGAATGTCGCCCGGGTCGTATTCCTTTTGAAAGAAGTCGCGCACCACCTTGACATAGGCCTCTCTCAACGCTTTCTGGTGGGTTCCACCTTGGGTGGTGTATTGGCCATTCACAAAGCTGTAATGGTCTTCACCGTAGGCTTGGGTATGGGTCAAGGCCACTTCAATGTCGTCTCCCTTGAGGTGCATGATGGGATAACCCGGTTCTGCAGAGAGGTTTTGTTTGATCAGGTCTTTGAGTCCTTCTTCACTGTGGATTTTCTCGCCGTTGAAGACCAGGGTCAAGCCGCTGTTCAGGTAAGCGTAGTTCCAGAGCAGACGCTCCACATACTCCCGACGGTACTGGTAGGACTTGAACACCGTAGGGTCGGGACGGAACCACGTTCGGGTTCCGTTCCTCAATGAAGTGGAGGTGACTTTTTCGTCGTCTTGGAGCACGCCCAATTCGAAGCGCGCCGCCTTGACCTTTCCCTCGCGGAAACTTTCAATTCGAAATTCAGTCGATTGGGCGTTGACCGCTTTTGTGCCCACGCCATTGAGGCCCACCGTCTTGCTAAAGGCACCTTCGCTGTACTTCGCTCCGGTGTTGATTTTGGAGACACAGTCCACCACTGCACCGTGCGGAATGCCCCGTCCGTAATCTCGGACTTGAACGGCTCCTTCTTTGATGCTGATCTCGATGGTCTTTCCGTGCCCCATCAAGTGCTCGTCAATGCTGTTGTCGATCACCTCTTTGAGCAACACATAGATGCCATCGTCTGCACTGGCACCATCGCCCAACTTGCCGATGTACATGCCGGGCCTGAGCCGGATGTGTTCCTTCCAATCCAGCGACCTGATGTCGCTCTCTGTATAATCCTGTTTTCCTTGGTTTGCCACGCTAATGTGCCTGATGAGCCAAACTGAAAAGTACTGGATTTCGGGGCCTTGTCAGCATTCTCAATGCCACCGTTTTCCACATGTCCACCGGTTCTTTCCCATTGACAATGACAAATCTCATCTGAAATCAGACCCCCACCGAGGCCGTGTGTGAATCAAAATGGCTGTTATCTTGTTGTATGCGCATGAACCGGACCACATTCCTACCCTCATATTCAATCCTATTGGTGATGCTGATCACCACATTTGGAGCGGCTGCCCAATGGTACACCACTCCTCCAGAGAGCAAGGATGCCAGCTGGCAGAATGGCGAACGGTCCCGTGCCCAGTCCCGCGAGCAGGTGCCGGCCGCCCGCGCCGTGTCTTATGACCACGCCTTGCTTTCCGTCGTTCTCGACGGCGCTCCTGCAGAGTGGGATGGGGCCCAGCGCACCGGAACCCCTCTCGAAAACAGCAGCTGTCGTTTGACCCTGCCCATGGTCTCTCAGGATGAACAAGGTTGGGAGCCCCACCCGTTTCGGGCCGTGCGCTCCGATGTCATGGCTCCCGCCCTCACGGCCAAATTCCCCGAAATCCGCAGCTACTTGGTGCAATCCGAGCGCAACGGGTTGATTTTTGGCCGCATCGACATGAGTCCCCGAGGCTTCCACGGAATCCTGCACACCCCCAATGGAACAGTGTACATCGACCCTTGGAATGTGGGAGAATTTGACCAGTTGATGGTCTACACGCGCGCCGAATTCATGAACGTCACGGAGAAGCGAAGAGACGGTTGTGATGTCCGCCAAATGGGCATTGGCAAAAACACAGAGGCCGATGGCCCCGGGCGTTTGGACGATGGCAAAATCACCCAGCGCATCGGCCCACCCTATGGACCTACCCGACGGAATTATTCCTTAGCCCTCGCCTGTACCGGAGAATACGGTCAATTCCACGGCGGCACCATTTCCAGCGTTTTGTCGGCCATGAACACGTCGATCAACCGCGTCAACAGCATAGTCGAGGCCGAAATGGCCATTCGATTGACCTTGATTCCAGACAACGATGATTTGATTTTCCTGAACGGATCCACCGACCCTTACACGAATTCAAATGGAGGCGCCATGCTTTCGCAAAACCAAACGACCATTGACAACATCATTGGCTCCAATGGATACGACATCGGTCATGTGTTTTCCACAGGCGGAGGAGGAGTGGCTTACCTCGGTTCGGTGTGCACCAGCTTCAAGGCAGGAGGCGTCACCGGGCTGCCCTCTCCCATCGGAGACCCTTTTGACGTGGATTATGTGGGGCACGAAATGGGACACCAGTTTGGCTGCAACCACACCTTCAACAATTCATGCAGCGGCAACAGGTCTTCTTCGGCCGCCTACGAACCCGGCAGCGGCTCTACCATTATGAGCTACAGCGGGATTTGTGCGCCCAACCTCCAGACCAACTCTGACGATGTGTACCACGTGCACAGTCTGATTGAAGGAACCAACTTCCTGCACAGTGGGTTTGGAAACTCATGCTCGACCCAAATTTCCAGTGGCAATTCTGCCCCTACCGTTTCGGTCGGCGGCAGTGGCTTTAGCATCCCCAAGGAAACCCCCTTTGAGCTCAACGCCTCAGCCACAGACCCCAACCCGGGCAATACATTGACCTACAGTTGGGAGCAATACAACCTCGGCGCGGCCACAGCCAGTGGAGACAACAACCTCAACAACCCCTCCGGCAGCGCACCGTGCATCCGGTCATTTGCTCCGGTAAGCTCCCCCACAAGGGTGATCCCCAAGGTCGACAAGCTGGTCAACAACCAGGTTTCTTTTGGAGAACACCTCCCCGACTACAGCCGCAACATGACCTTCAAGTGCACCGTCCGGGACAACAACCCGGGGTGCGGTGGTGTGGCTGTGGGCACCAAGACTTTTTCCATCGACGCCAGCACAGGCCCCTTTTTGGTGACCTACCCCAACACCAGCATCAGCCGTCCGGGCAATTCTGACTTGACAATCCTGTGGGATGTTGCAGGAACCGATGGAGGCGATGTCAACTGCGCCAACGTGAACATCTTCTGCAGCTTGGACGGCGGGTACACCTGGCCACACCTGCTCGCAGAAGCTGTCCCCAATACAGGCTCGGCCACGGTCTTGCTTCCAGCGGTGACTTCGTCTTCTGCCCGCATCAAAGTCAAAGGCCAAGGCTCCATCTTCTTTGACATCAGCAATGCCAACTTCTCGTTGACGGCCATTCAGGGCTGCACCGACCCCACCGCTTGCAACTTCTTGGACATCGCCTCCATCGACGATGGCACCTGTGAAGCTCCCAGTACACTCTATGCCGATTCGGATGGAGACGGGTACGGGAATGTTGCCGTGACCACCTCAGGATGCGAAGGCAATCTCATCGGATTTGTCACAAACGCAACCGATTGTGATGATTCTCGTAATGACGTGTATCCTGGCGCGCCAGGGACGCAGGACGGCGTCGACAATGACTGTAGCGGTGGACCACTGGCTCCCGATGAGGAGAGCGAGTGCCCAGAAGACCTCGATAATGATGGTTTCGTGAACGTCAATGACATCCTCCTGCTCCTTAGCGAGTTTGGTTGCGTTGAAGACTGTACGTTAGATGTGAACGGCATTCCCGGCGTGGATGTGGCGGACTTCCTGATCGTTCTCGGAGCGTTCGGTCTGCCTTGTTCGAATTGATCCCGTGCCTCTTTTGGGGCCAGAAATGCCCCTTGCGCAATGCCCCTTGCAAACACACAGACAGCTCCCCTGCTGATGCGCCTCTCCAACGTGAGGGGGCTCTTGCTGTGGGGGTTGGTCTGCTGTATGACGGCGGGGCTTCAGGCCCAAGTTGAACCGGGAGCCCATTGGAGCAATGCCTTGCGCAGCGGGGATGTGCCCCTGGACTCCATCGTGGCCCTGTACAACGCCGACGGGCTTTCCCCCACCACAAGAGGCAAGGGAGCCAAGCCATTTCAGAGGTGGCTGGCCTTTATGGAGCCCCGTGTCGGTGCCGATGGCATGCGGCCCTCCAATGCGGTCGTCGCGCGCTCGATTGAACGCGCTGAGCAAGACCGAATCGAAGAACTGACCCAACGCAGCACCACAGACCCGAGCTGGGCCTTTGCTGGGCCACAGGCACCGACAGGACTGGGCGGAAATGGCCGACTCAACCGCTTGGTTTCCCGGCCAGGAAGCACCGAAGAATGGTGGGCCTGTGCCCCAGCTGGCGGCTTGTGGCGGACGCAAGACGGCGGGTCAAACTGGACCGCCATGGGGGGACAACAGCTGGCTTCCATCGGCGTGTCAGACCTGGCGTTCCATCCCACCAATCCTGACCGCATGTGGATCGCCACTGGCGATGGAGACTTTGGGGATACCCGTTCCATTGGCATTTGGACCACTGAAGACGGTGGCCTGACATGGGAGGCTACAGGATTGGATTGGGGCATCAACATGGGGCGCACCTTGACCCGTGTTTTGGTGCACCCCGAACACCCCGACACCTTGTGGACGGCTTCGAGCCTCGGCGTCTACCGCAGCATCAATGGAGGTGACAACTGGATTCGGACGATCACTGGCAATTTTGCATCCCTCGAAATTGACCCCTCCAACCCCGAACACATCTTGGCCGGTGAATTCGGCAACGACATCGCCGAAAGCTTTGATGCGGGCGCCACCTGGGAAGTCAACAGCCTGGATGGCGCTTCGTTTGGCATCAGCCGCATCACCTTGGCCTTTGCGCCATCTGCACCCGACACGGTGTACGCCGTGGCAGGCAAAAACAGCGACCAAGGTTTTGCCGGATTTTGGCGCAGCACCGATGGCGGTGCCAGCTGGACCGCCCGGATGCTGGAGGGAGATGGCCCCAACCTGTTGGGCTGGACGGTAGAAGGCGGAGACTCTGGTGGACAGGCTTGGTATGATTTGGCCCTGGCGGTGCATCCAGAAGACCCGAACCGCGTTCACGTGGGCGGCGTCAACCTTTGGGGCACGGAAGACGGTGGCGGCCAATGGCAATGTGAAGCGCACTGGTATGCCGGCGGCGAACTTCCTTATTTGCACGCCGACCAGCACGGCATACAGTACCTCGAAGACGGACGGTTGCTCGTGGCCAATGATGGCGGTGCATTCCTGTTTGATCCCGATGCTGCATGGGCCACAGACAAAAGCGCTGGCTTGGCCATTACGCAGGCCTATCGATTGGATGTTGACCCCCAGGCCATCGACCGCCTGCTCGTGGGCACCCAAGACAACGGCACCTTCATGAAGCACGAAGGCACTTGGGAGCATGTGTTGGGTGGCGACGGTTTTCAGTGTGCATTCCATGGCGCACTTTCGGAGGTGGTCTACGCCTCCCTCTACTATGGACAGGTGTTTCGTTCTGATGATGGCGGCAACGCCTTCCAACAAATCGCGGGCAATGCCGGCAGCGATGAAAACCAACAGGGCGCTTGGCTGACCCCTTGGGAGGTGAGCCCATTCAACCCCGATTGGGTGTACATCGCCAAAGACAGGGTCTATCGGTCCACCAACCGTGGCAACCAGTGGGTTCCGCTGGAAACTTTGCCCGGAGGAAAATGCACAGACTTGGCTTTGGCCCCCAACGACATCGGCAGGATTTATGTGGCCAAAGAGTTTCGGATGTTCCGCTCCACCGATGGGCAAACGTTTTCAGAATTGGACCCTCCCAACGGTTTTGATTGGATCACCGACTTCCATGTGGCGCAGGACGATGCGGACCACCTTTGGGCTTCCTTCTCCAACTACAACGACTCGGTCAAGGTGATGGTGAGCGGTGATGGTGGCCTGAATTGGACCAACATCAGTACAGGCCTGCCCCCCGCTCCTGTGAATTGTCTGGAGCGCGACCCGGAAACAGGCTCCCTGTATGCCGGTACGGATGTGGGCGTGTATACCCTGCCTGCTGTGGCTGGCGCAACATGGGAAAGGCTGTCCGACGGCCTGCCCAACGTGGTGGTATTTGACCTGCTGGTGCACGGTCCTTCGGGACGATTGGCCGCTGCCACATACGGCAGAGGCGTGTACACCTTGGAACTTCCTGAGCCCCCCGCAAAGGATGCTGCTTTGGGCAGGATCCGCTCCCCACGTGGCGCAAGCTGCGCCGACAGCCCTGCCATTGAGGTGCCCGTCCTCAACATTGGAACCGAGGACATCCACCAACTGAGCTTGCAATACGGCTACTTCGGTGGAGCATCGGCAGACACGGTATGGAATGGCCACATCGCCTCCGGAGACAGCATCCATCTGCTCCTAGACCCTGTGACGGCCCCTCCGGGGCTGGCCGACCTTTCCATCATCATTGCCGCTGTGGATGGGTCGCCCGATGACCGCAGCTCCAACAACACCCGCGCCACCCAGTCTTATCAAATCGACGGCGGCGTGGAGGTGGTGCTTTCCTTTACTTCGGACTGTTTTGGCTCTCAAAACGGATGGCTATTCAAGGACGCCCAAGGGCGTGTTTTGCACCGAAGCGGCTGGCTGGACCCCTTGTCCACCCACCAAGACACGCTGTGTTTGCCGTCCGACTGTATCACCTTTGAGGTGCACCGCGACCAGCTCAGCGGCTACGAATCCTTGATGGCCGATTGCGGCACCAGTTTGGGCTTCAGCATTTCTATGCTCGGCGAAGACTCCCCATTCATTTCAGCCCCTCTCAGTGGGGTCGAAGGCGAATACTACATGTGTTTGCCCGATCAAAACGAAGGCGGTTGCAAGGACCCGTACGCTTCCAACTTTGACCCCTCCGCCATTTTCGATAACGGAACGTGTGAGACCACATGCTACCCATTGACCATCGACATCCAACCCGATTGTCATCCAGAAGAAACCAGTTGGAACCTTTCCCCTGGAGGATTGTCCATTTCCGAAGGGACCATTCCGCCGAGCGGCCAGCAGTGGACCTTGTGTTTGGACGCCGGATGTCGGATGTTCCAATTGCAAGATGCCCAAGCCAACGGGTGGGCCCCCTGTTCAGGCTCTTCTGCATCGGTCACCTTGACCTGCCTCGGCGACACGCTGTTTGCTTCTACTGACCCTGATTTTGGCAGCATTTTGCAAACTGAAGTGTGCCTACCGCCGGTCACCTTGGTCGGTTGCATGGTGCCCAGTGCTTGCAATTTCGATCCGCTAGCCGACGGGCCTGGAACCTGCGACTACGGGTGTTATGGATGCACCGATTCCACCGCATGCAATTTCAACCCACCGGCCACCAAAAGTGACGGATCCTGCATTGCGGCCACCGGCTGTACCCACCCCGCAGCGTGCAACTTCGATTTGTTCTCCCTGTGCGACGATGGCAGCTGCATCTTTCCGGAGCCTGGACTCGATTGTGATGGCGCCTGCCTAGGCGGCGACTCAGATGGCGACGGCGTGTGTGACGGCGACGAATTCTCGGGTTGCACCCATCCCGAAGCCTGCAACTTCATGCTGGGGGCCACAGAGGACGACGGCAGCTGCTTTTACCCCACTGTGGCTTGGCCAGACACCGATGGTGATGGTTTTGGAGACCAGACCAACGGAATGGCGCAGGAATTCTGTGGTGTCCCTCCACCCGGTTGGGTGCTCGACAATGCCGACTGCAATGACGCCAGCGCCAGCTACTATCCAGACGCACCGCTCCTTCCGCTCGGAGGAGACGTGAACTGCGATGGCTTTGTGTCCGGCGCGGAGTTGGCGCCCTGCTCAAGCGACATCAACCAAGATGGCATTACCGCCATCGACGACCTCCTCGGCCTGCTGAGCGAGTTTGGTTGTCTGTCCGATTGCACCCAAGATGTCGATGGCAATGGAATGGTTTCCAGTGCCGACCTGCTCATCCTTTTGGCGGCTTTTGGGATGGAATGCTCCAATTGACATGGTACCCCCCAATTTTTGGCCGAATTTCGGGGCATGTCTGAAGCTGTACGCCAATTGGAACCCAAAGCCCTCTGGGGCAGGTTCGCCGACTTGAACGCCATCCCCCGTCCATCGGGCAAAGAAGAGGCCGTGTGCCAGTGGATTACGGGCCTGGCCCAGTCCCACGGACTCGACGTCTCCTCCGACGAAGTCGGCAACGTCCTGGTGCGGAAACCTGCAACCAGCGGGATGGAGAACCGCAAAACCGTCATTTTGCAAAGCCATGTCGACATGGTCTGCCAGAAAAACAACGACACGGAATTTGACTTCGACACAGAAGGCATTCGCATGACCGTGGATGGCGACTGGGTCCGTGCGCAAGGCACCACGCTGGGCGCTGACAACGGGCTTGGAGTGGCCACGATGCTCGCCATTATGGAGAGCAAAAACATCCCGCATCCGCCACTCGAACTGCTCTTTACCATAGATGAAGAAACCGGCATGACCGGCGCTTTGGAACTGAAGCAAGGTTGGATGAAAGGTGAAATCTTGCTCAACCTCGATACCGAGGACGACAGAGAGATTGGAATCGGCTGCGCGGGCGGGATTGACCTGGGCTTTTCAGGACAACTCGCCACCACGGTACCTCAAGGGGCGCATGGCATTGTCGTTGAGGTCAAAGGTGGCAGTGGAGGCCACAGCGGCATGGACATTCACAAAGGCATTGCCAACGCCAACAAGTTGCTCGTTCGCGTCCTGTGTGAAATGGGCTTGTCGGAGACCGGCGCCGCTGTGGAGCTCTCGGACATGGACGGCGGCGGACTGCGCAACGCCATCCCACGCGAAGCCAGGGCGACGGTTGCCAGCCTACATTCTGCTGCCGATTGGGCCCAAAAACTCCAAGGCCTTATTGCCGACATTCAAGCGGAATACCGGACCACAGACCCTTCCCTCTCGGTCTCTTTTCAGACCGTAGAAACCCCAGCTCAAGTGCTGGAAAGCGCGGCAGGCAGCACCTTGCTTGCAGCGTTGGACTTCTGCCCCAACGGCATCGACCGAATGAGCCCCGACATTGAAGGCCTGGTCCAGACTTCCAACAACGTGGCCCGCATCGCATTGAACAACGGAGCGGCAGAAGTTCACTGCCTCACGCGCAGCTCGGTAGACACCGAGAAAATGGACCTGGCCCGCAGGATCGAAACCGGGTTCGCCTTGGCGGGCCTAGACCCTTCCCGCGGAGGAGCATATCCGGGTTGGACCCCAGACCCCGACAGCGAAGTGGTGCGCATGATGGCGGACCTCTACCGCGAGCTGCACGGCCACGAGCCCTTGGTACTGGCCTGCCATGCCGGTCTTGAATGCGGCATTCTCGGCAGCCGCTACCCCAACTTGGACATGGTCAGCTTTGGGCCCACAATATTGGGGGCCCACAGTCCCGATGAACGGGCATCTGTTTCTTCTGTCCACAAATACTGGGCGTGGTTCCTTGAATCGCTGGCCCGCACCCCCCACCGCGCATGACATCCAACCAAAGACCGCGGATTGCGGTCATCAACGACGACGGCATCACGGCCAAAGGCATCCAAGCCCTCGCAGAGGCCATGACCGGCATTGGAGACGTTTACGTCATCGCGCCCGATAGCCCGCAAAGTGGGATGGGCCATGCCGTCACCTTTAGCAGCATCTTGAAGCTCCACCCCTTTGAGTTTGGGCGGGGCGTGGTCGAGGCCCGGGCTTGCTCTGGAACGCCTGTGGATTGCGTGAAATTGGCGGTGGCCGAAGTCTTCGGAGAGGACAACCTGCCCGACCTGCTCGTTTCCGGGATCAACCACGGCAGCAATGCCTCCATCAATGTGATCTATTCTGGCACCATGTCTGCCGCTGTGGAAGGGGCCATGTGTGGGATCCCTTCCGTCGGATTTTCCCTGCTGGATGAGCGCTGGGATGCGGACTTTTCTGCCTCAGTGGAAGTCGCCAAAACCATAGTCAATGGCGTGTTGGAGCACGGTTTGCCCTCGGGAACCTGCCTGAATGTCAACATCCCCAAAGTCGCCAAAGAAGACCTGAAAGGCATCCGCATTTGCCGTCAAGCCATGGGTCATTGGAGGGATACTTTTGACCAACGCGCCACCCCAGGTGGCAGCCCCTATTACTGGATGCGGGGCGAATTCCACAACCCCGATAAGGGCAAGGACACCGACATCCACGCTTTAGAAGAAGGCTATGCCAGTGTGGTTCCCGTGCAGTTTGACCTCACTGCCCATCACACCATCGGCACCCTCAACAGCTGGAATTTGGACCATGAGGCGTGACCTGCTCGATACCCTGCCGGCAGGCATCTTGGGCGGCGCCGTTTCGGCGCTGCTGGGTTACCTCCTGCTCGGTACGGCGTGGGGTTGGTTCCAAGATGAATCTCTGGGGTATTTCCACCGGGAAGTCTTCATGGGGAGCCCGCTCTACAAAGACAAGATTGCCAGCCTGTGTGTCCTGTCTATCGTTCCCACATTCCACCTGGCCTACAGGCGCAAATGGGACCAGTTCGCCCGGGGCACCATGCTGGTCATGGTGTTGATGGTGATGGGCATCGTGTACTTCCAATACGGCGAATGACCCGCGACCCCCTTTCGGAAACAGGCTTGCAAAGGCTCTACGTGCTGACAGGTGAGCCATCGGGAGATGCCCACGCTGCAGCTGTGGTGCGCGCCCTCAAGGCCAGCGCGCCCTCGGTGGAGGTGCGCGGCATGGGGGGAGATGCCTTGGCTGCAGAAGGGGTCACACTGGTGGAACACATTCGCAATACCTCGGTAATGGGGTTTGCAGAGGTGATCCGCAAACTTGGTTTTTTCCGGCAGCTTATGGCCCGTGTCAAAGCCGACATCACAGCGTTTGCCCCAGACCGCATTGTGCTGGTCGACTATCCGGGTTTCAACCTGCGCTTGGCACGTTGGGCCCACCAACAAGGATGGCCGGTTGACATGTACATCGCGCCGCAAGTGTGGGCGTGGAAACAGGGACGCATCCACGCCATGGCGCGCGATCTGGACCGCCTCTATGTGATTTTGCCCTTTGAGGCGCAACACTACCGCGAGGTGGACCTCCAAGTGGACTATGTGGGCCATCCCTTGGCCGACGCCATCCCCGCTGAGGCTTCCCAACAAGAAGACCACGACCATGCCGCGGCTTGGAGGCTGCGTTGTGGACTGCCCGCCGAGGGCGACTTGCTGGCACTGCTGCCGGGGTCGCGGCTCCAGGAAATTGAACGCATGCTGCCTTGCTTGACTGAGGCGGCCCAGCGCCTTCCCCACTTGGTGCCCGTGATTGCCGGGGCACCGGGACGGCAACCCTCGGACTACCCCACCGAATTCCCTGTCCTTTTTGGTGAAACTGCGGCCCTTTATTGCCACGCTACTGCCGGCATCATCACCAGTGGCACAGCCACACTGGAGGCCGCCTTGTACGGCTTGCCGCAAGTGGTGGCATACCGGACCAGCGGCGTGACCTATCGCTTGGCCAAGTGGTTCACACAGGTGCGGTTCATCTCTTTGGTCAACCTCATCTTGGAGCGGGAAGCGGTGCCCGAGCGCATCCAACAAGACTGCACGCCATCGGCATTGGCCGAAACCTTGCAGGAGGTCCTGTCAGAAGCCGGACAACAGGCACAAAAGCAGGCCCACAAAGACCTGCGAATGGCACTGTCGACAAAAGGGGCAGCCCAGGCCGTGGCCCAAGGGCTGCTTCGCCGGTCTTAATCCAAGTCCGGGGCCCGTTGGTCGCGCCCGTGGCTCAAATCATAGGAGAATTGAATGGTCCGGCTTTCGCCCGGTTCGAGTCGGATTGTCCAACGCACAATCCCACTGGCTTCGTCGAGTGCCCCTCCACCCAAAGTCTCAGGAGCCACCTCAATTTCAGCGCTTTTGGATACCGGCAGCGGCTCGTCGATGACCACCTCTCCCTCATGGGAACTCCGATTGGCCACCGTGATGCTGAAGGCCCGGTGGTGCTTGATCCGGTTGCCCAAAGTTGACTTTGCGCACAACGCTGCTTCGCGCTTTCGCTCTACGGTCCAATCCCTGGACACCCCCGCGTCGATCAAGAGGGTGTCTCCAGATTCGGAGAGCCAGACCTGACCTGCAGGCCGTCCATCGATCATGAGCAGGGCCCGATCGGCCTGGGCCACCGGCATGGAAGGTCGGGGCACGGCCACGCGCATGTTCACAACAGGCGATTGTTTGGGCACAGAAAAATGCCGCACCACAGCCGGCAGCGTTTCTTGTCCCAGCGGGACGTTTCGGTCCCAAAGGGGGCCAACTTCCATGTCGAGAAGGGTCCAGTGGGTGCCTGGCCACTTCGAATCGGTCACAGGGCGGTTCCGGTCTGCTGCCCCACCTTTGGAAAGCATCTCTCTGCTGTAAGCCATGACCGGCACTGCTTCCGCGTCAGGACGCTGTTGGAGGCCCGTGTAAGGCGCATCGTGAAACATGATGGGCACCGCCTTTCCTGATGAAGGCAAATCCAGGTGCACCAAGGCGCGCTGGTACCAAGTGAGCATGGGCGAACCCGACTGCGATGTCAAGGACAGCATGTCTTGCGGGCTCCAATGCTGACCACCCCCCCATTCCACAACTTGGGTGCGCACGGGGCCACTGGACGCTTCCAATCCGCTCACTTCCCAGTGAAACGCCCTTCGTGGCTTGCTCGCTTGCGCCGTGTTTTCCAAGTCTTGTACCACCTTTTCTTGCGCGGCGACTTCCATGTTCAATTCGACCCTGCGAAACAAAAGGTCCTTCATCTCGCCGTGCATCCAATCGGCCACCTCGGCCAGATCCTCGACCAACAAGGCCTCGGAAGTTCCGGTGACTTGGCGGTTGGCACGAAGCAGGGCAATGTCTTCCTCGGCCAATGCCAATTGGGCGTTTTTGAGGGCCAGTTCCAGCCGGGCATCTTTGAGATCGGAATCCAAAGCAGAAGGGCCCGATTTGTCGTCAGAAGCAGGCCAGGTTCCGCTGCGTGCCTCGAGGGCTCCCCACTGGACATCCGCTGCGGTGGGAAACACCATCGCTTCTGCAGGAGAGCCGCTGTGGAAACTGCGCGCCAAAGCCCCCACCTCCTCGCTACTGCTGGCCTTCCAAGTGACCACAGCCGCGTCTCGGAATACGTCTACCTGTTCCAACTCTTGGGCATAAGTAGGGACATTGCACGCGGCCGCAAGGGCGCTGCATGCCAAGAGGGGAAGTCGAAAACTCATGGAGGCAATTTCCACCTTCAGCTCAGGGGATGCAAATCACCGTATCCACAAAAGGTGAATACGCGACCCACAATCCGATGCCCCCTTCGATGTTGCTCCTGACGTCCGCGGGATTCGCGAATGGAGAACCCTGGGCCTGGAGTTGCTCCTCCATGCTTGAAATCGCTTCATACACCCCGCGGTCAATGTGGTCCCAGCGCACGATCACCGTGTCCCCGGTCTTGTAGAATCCGATTTCATCGGGGTTGGCATCATCTTCAAAATCTGCCGCTGTAACAGGTCGGAATTGAGAGAACTCAAACGTGAGCCCATTGAACAGGACGTCCTCTACAGTGGAAATGGTGGGGTACAGCAAACCCGGATCTTTCCCGATGCGCATGGCACTCCAACGGTAGGCATTGCCCAAGGAGTCCGGATCGGTAAAATCCGTGTAAATGAATCCCAAACTGTCGGTGTTGCCCGGCACCTCAAACCACAAGCTGTCCAAGGCCACAACGGGGTTCAACTTGGAAACCGCGCGGGCGGTATCTCCATCGAGAACCGCCATCAACTCATAGGTGCTGCCCTCTTGGCCTGTGATGCCAAAGCTGACATAGGCGCAGAGGTTGCTCAGCATCAATACTTCCACTGGCAGCCCCAATAACCCCGAAGCCAACATCAGTTCTTCTGGTCCCAAATCCCCGGCACAGAGCTCATCCAAGACAAACTCTTCACCGTCTACGGTCAGGACCACCTCTCCCCCTCCTTCGTACAAACTGCCCAACAGGGCAGCATCCACCGGCGCGAAATAATCTTGGGACCGGCTCAGCAACACAATGGGCGGGAGGCCAGTTTCTATGCGCCCTTCTACCACCAGCAAAGGCTCGGCATTGGGTATGCTTACTTCGATGGGCGTTTCGCAGCCCCACAAAGCCAATGCAGACAAAAACAAAACGACCGAAAAGGTTGAGAAATGTTGTGGAGCTGTGGACATAGGGATGGGTTCTGATAGGTTAGAACGTTTGGTGGAAGGCCATGTTCAAAATTAGTCTCGGGTAAAATTGTAAAAGTGTGGAACAATGCGGGCTTTGACCGAAATTTCGGCACTTCTCACAGCTCATGTTCAACCGACGCCAGCTTCGCATCAAAGTGCTCCACGTGCTCTACGCCTTTCACGTGGACGAAGGAGGTTCTGTAACCGATGCGCACAAGTTGCTGCACGACTCCTTGGAAAAGACGTACGACTTGTACCTCTTGCTCTTGATGTTGATTGGAGAGTTCCAAGATGCAGCCATCGAGCGCATCGAAGCCGGTCGCATGAAGAAGCAACCGACGCCAGAAGACCTGCACCCGAATACCAAGTTCGTGAACAACAAGCCCTTGAGGGTGATCATCAAGAGCAAATCCATCGCCAAGGAAGCAGCCAACCGCAAACTTGGTTGGGGACAGGAACAAGACTTGGTCAAGAAGCTCTTCAAGTCACTGGTTGCCAGCGAAGAGTACAGCGCTTATATGGAAAACAAGGAGCGGAACTTCCAGCACGACAGGGAGTCTCTCAACCGCATGTTCCGCAAACACATTGTCAACGACGAAGACCTGCAGGACTGGATCGAGGAGAAGAGCATTTTGTGGAGTGACGACTTGGATTTGGTCTGTTCCATCATCCTGAAGACGGTCAAGACGATTTCTGAAGAGTCCGACGACCTCTTGCTTTCGGGCATGTGGAAGGAAGAGGGCGACGACCGCCAGTTTCTGGAGGACCTGTTCAGCAAGACCTTGGACTTGTCCAAAGAGCACGACAGCCGGATTGAAGCGGCGGCCTCCAACTGGGACATCGACCGCATCGCCTCTATGGACCTCCTCTTGTTGAGGATGGCCTTGGCAGAGGCGCGCACTTTTGAGACCATTCCACTCAAGGTCACCATGAACGAGTACATCGATCTGGCCAAGTTTTACAGCACAGAGAAGTCAGGCGCCTTTGTCAACGGAGTCTTGGACAAGCTGTTTACTGCGATGCGTGAAGACGGCACCATTGTCAAAACAGGAAGGGGGCTGATCGAATGAAAACCTCAAGACACGGTTGCACCTGGGCCATTGTGGCATGTTTGGTGCTGTCCGTTTTTGCAGGCTGCCGTTCCAAAGCGCCAGAAGGGGTGGATGCTTCCTTCATTCACATTCCCGGCGAAGACAACAACAACCAAGCTCCTGTGGTCACATGGGACACCGACTCTGTAGACCTGGGCATCCTCGCTGCAGGCGAAGTGGCCAAAGCCACCTACACCTTTACCAATACAGGAGCATCGCCACTGGTGATTGCACAAGTGCTGCCCAGTTGTGGGTGCACGGTGGCCCGTGACTGGCCCTCCTCTCCCATTGCAGCCGGCGGGGCCGGCGCCATCACCTTAGAATTTGATGCTGGAGACCGTTCCGGTGCCGTTTCAGAAAGCGCCACTGTGGTGTCCAATGCGGTGCCCGCCTCCTTTGTTTTGCAGTTTTCGGCCCGTGTGATGGGCCCCATTTCATCCTCCGCTCCATAGATTACGCTACACATGTTTGATTTGAACCTCATCCTCGCCCAAGCCGCCCCTGCGGGAGGTGGCAGCACCCTCGTGTTCATCATCGGCACCATGCTGGTGTTTTACTTCTTCATCATGCGCCCGCAGCTCAAGAAGCAAAAGGAGGCCCGCAAATTCCGGGAGAACATCGCCAAAGGTGACAAGGTCGTTACCGTGGGAGGAATCCATGGCAAAGTCCTGGACGTCAATGACAAAACGGCCATCCTTCAAGTGGCCAAAGGAGAGATTCGCGTAGATCTCGCCGGCATTTCGGCCGAAGGTGCCGCCGACGGAGAAGCACTGAAAAACGCCCAATGATGGCCGAACGCAAGCCCTTTTCTGGCCTGCGTTCTATCGAAGGACGCACCTTCGCAGTGTGCCTCGGACTGGCTGCTTTTCTGTGGCTCTTGAGGTCCATGGAAGAAGACCGGCAGGTGACGTACCAGTTCGAAATTGAATTGGTCGGTGCCGAAGCCAACACTGGATTGCAAGCGGTGCTGTTGGACTCCGTGGCACAAGCACAGGTCTCGCTCTCTCCATGGGACCACCTCTTGGGCCGTTGGATGCCCAACCGCAGTCCCGTGCGGCTCCGCGTTGAAGGACTTCGAACGCCGCGAACGGAAGTTCCGTCCACTCAGTTGTCTGCCGAAATCGCTTCTCGCTTGGGGGCTTCGGCACGCGTGGAGGGCATCACGCCCGCCACTTTGGCCATCGATGTCAAGCGCCGCAAATCCCGCCCTTGAACCATGAGTAGTCCCCGCCCCACCCTCGGACTTTCCCTCCTGCCCATACTGGTGCTGGTGATGTTGTTGGCCGCAGATGTCCTCGCGTTTGGAGAAGACAGCAGCTATGGCAGCAATCAAATCGCCCTGCTGCTGGCTTCGGGACTGGCCGTGGCCATCGGAATGGGACGCGGACAGAATTGGGCTTCATTTGAGCAAAAAATCAAAGACACCCTTGGGGATGCCATTGGGGCGATTCTCATCCTCTTGCTCATCGGCGCATTGGCAGGAACATGGCTGGTTTCGGGCATCATTCCCACGCTGATTGATGTCGGACTCGACGTCCTCTCTAAGGAGATTTTCCTGCCTGCAGCCTGCATTCTGTGCGCTGCAGTCAGCCTGGCCACAGGGTCGAGCTGGGGTACGGTAGGCACAGTAGGTGTGGCGCTCATTGGCATTGGACAAGCCTTGGGCTTGAGCGAAGGCTGGATTGCAGGCGCCATCATTTCGGGGGCCTACTTCGGCGACAAACTGTCCCCCCTGTCTGACACCACCAACCTGGCGCCGACGGTAGCCGGCACGGACCTGTTTACGCACATCCGATTTATGCTGTGGACCACAGTGCCCAGCATCTTGATCGCCTTGGTGGTGTTCACCTTTGCTGGACTGGGCTCGGATGCCGCAACCGCTGACCTGGGAGGCGCTGCCATGATGCAGGCCGAGCTCGCCCGCCATTTCAACCTGCATTGGACGTTGTTTCTCGTGCCCATTGGGGTGATCGTGCTCATCGCGCGCCGCGTTGCGCCAGTACCCGCTTTGTTTCTGGGTGTTCTGGGGGGTGCCGTGGCTGCAGCCATTGCGCAGCCTGAGTTGCTCGCCACATTGGCAGAAGATGCCATCGGGCCTGCCCTTGGGCTCGGGCCAACGCGCCTCGGCACGGCATTTACAGCATTGATGTCTGCAGCAGCCTTGGACACGGCCATTGAAACCGGAAACCCCGTGGTCACCGACCTCCTTTCAGCGGGTGGAATGAAGGGCATGCTCAACACAGTTTGGCTCATCATCTGCGCCCTCACCTTTGGAGCCGTGATGGGAGCAGCGGGCTTCTTGGAAAGGATTACCCAAGCGATTTTGACGGCCGTACATGGCACCTTCTCTCTGGTATTTGGCACCGCATTTTCCAGCGTGGTGTTCAACATCATTGCGGCAGACCAGTACATCGCCATCGTCGTTCCAGGCCGCATGTTCCGGGAGGCTTATCAGCAGCGCGGCGTGGCGCCTCAATTGCTCAGCCGCACGCTGGAGGATGCCGGCACCGTGACCAGTGTGCTCATTCCTTGGAACACCTGTGGCGTCGCCCAAAGTGGCGTCCTTGGGGTCGGGGTCCTCGCCTTTGCTCCCTACTGCGTGTTCAATTACGTCTCGCCGCTGATGACCTTGCTGGTGGCCGCTATGGGGTTCAAGATTCCAAGACCAGATCAGAATCTGGTGACCGAAGATGCCTGACGAGGAAACCCTAAGGCTTCCCATTTGTTGAAACCCCTCATGGCACAGGACGTCTATCCCACCCTTCAGGACGAGCGCATCATCCGGGTTGAACGCGCAGGGGAAAACAACCTGCAAGACATCGACGTCACCATTCCACGCAACCGCCTGGTGGTCATCACCGGAGTCAGTGGGTCTGGCAAATCCAGTCTGGCCTTTGACACCCTCCATGCAGAAGGACAACGGCGCTATTTGGAGACGTTCAGCGCCTATGCCCGACAATTCATGGGCGGGTTGGAAAGGCCCAAGGTCGAGCGCATTACAGGCTTGAGCCCCGTCATAGCCATAGAGCAGAAAACCATCAGTCGGAACCCGCGCTCCACAGTAGGCACGGTCACAGAGTTGCTCGACTTCCTGCGGGTGCTGTTTGCCCGGGCAGCCACGGCGTATTCCAGTGCCACGGGCGAACCCATGGTGCGGTTTACCGACGAAGGCATCTTGTCGCGCATCGCCCAAGACCATGCCGGCGAGCGCCTTCTGCTCCTGGCTCCGCTGGTGCGCGGCCGCAAAGGGCACTACCGAGAACTGTTCGAGTCCATCCAAAAGCAAGGATACCTCAGGGCACGTGTCGATGGAGAGGTCGTGGAGCTTGAACCGGGCTACCGGGTAGACCGATACAAAGTGCACGACATCGAAGCTGTGGTCGACCGGATTGTCATGCCGGAAGAACCCGCCCTCGATGAAGACGGCAAGCCCGCCGATGAAGAAACCGAGCGGGTCATGCGGTCGCTGAGGACCGCACTGGCCATGGGCAAGGGCAGCATGATGGTGCTGCCTGTGGACGACGCCATTCCGCGGCATTTCTCGCGGGCGCTGATGTGTCCCACCACGGGCATCAGCTATCCCGAGCCTGAGCCCAACCTGTTTTCATTCAATTCCCCTTATGGTGCATGTCCCTCCTGCAACGGATTGGGTCAAGTGGCCGAGGCGGACCGCGCCCTCATCATCCCCGACGAAACCCAAAACCTGCGCCAAGGAGGTTTGGCGCCCTTGGGGGCCCTCAAAGCGGGATGGACCCGTGATGTGGTCCAGGCCTTGCTCATTGCAGGTGGACACTCGGTGCGCACCCCCATGGGAGATGTCGATGAGGCCACTCTGTCCAAAATCCTATACGGTGCGGACCAACCGGTCGTGCTGCCCGGAAAAGCGGGGACCAAGGAGCGCAAGGTGCGCTTTGATGGCGTCATCGCCACCATAGAACGCGCGGCCAAGGATGGCTCGGGTGCACCGCTTCGCCGCTGGGCGCAGCGCTTCCTGCACAAGCGTCCCTGTCACGCCTGTGGCGGGTCGCGGTTGCAGCCCACGGCCCACCAATTCCGGATCGCCGGCTCCACCTTGCCCGAGGTGGTCAGCATGGACTTGGTCGGCCTCGCAGAATGGGCCAAGAATGCCGCATCTTCCATGGACGACCGACAAGCGGCCATTGGGGCAGAGCCGCTCAAAGAGATTGCGGCCCGCCTCGGGTTCTTGTTGGACATGGGGCTCGACTACCTCACATTGGACCGTCCTGCGCGGACCTTGAGCGGTGGAGAAGCCCAACGCATCCGATTGGCCACGCAGATTGGCTCCAAGTTGACCGGCGTCTTGTATATCCTCGACGAGCCCAGCATCGGCCTGCACCAACGGGACAACCAGCGCCTGATCGACAGCCTCAAGACCCTCAGAGATGTGGGCAACACGGTCATTGTCGTCGAACACGACGAGGACATGATGCGCCAGGCTGACCACCTCATTGACATCGGTCCCGGTGCCGGAAAACACGGCGGAAAGGTGGTGGCACAGGGGCCGCCTTCAGAACACCTGGCCCAAGGCAGCGTCACCGCCGAATTCATCGACGGGCGCCGGCACATTGCCATCCCCAACAAGCGCAGGAAGGGCAACCGCAAAAAACTCTCCCTCATAGGGGCGAGTGGACACAACTTGAAAGGGGTTGACCTGAAGATGCCCTTGGGCACGTTTGTTTGTGTCACTGGCGTCAGCGGAAGCGGAAAGAGCAGCCTGGTCAACCAGACCCTCCACCCTGCCCTGCACAACCACTATTACGAAGAGACGAAACGCCCACTCCCGTTCAAGAAGATCAATGGCCTGCAGCACCTCGACAAGGTGATTGCCATCGACCAGAGCCCAATCGGTCGGACACCCCGGTCCAATCCCGCCACTTACACTGGTTTTTTCAATGAGATTCGCAACCTCTTCACCCAGTTGCCAGAGGCCAAAATCCGGGGATACAAGCCAGGAAGGTTCTCCTTCAATGTGGCAGGTGGGCGCTGCGAAACCTGCAAAGGAGCCGGCCTGAGAACCATAGAAATGAACTTCTTGCCCGACGTTCATGTGCCTTGTGATGATTGTGGAGGGAAGCGCTACAACCGGGAAACCGTCGAGGTCCGGTACCGCGGAAAGTCCATCGCAGACATTTTGGGGATGACCGTAGAAGAAGCATTGGAATTCTTTGACGCCTATCCCAAAATCAAAAGGGTGTGCAGCACACTCCGCGATGTGGGACTGGGATACATCACCTTAGGGCAACCCTCTACCACCCTCTCCGGTGGAGAGGCCCAACGCGTGAAACTCGCCACAGAGCTGGCACGCAAAGACACTGGCAACACCTTCTACATCCTAGACGAACCCACGACAGGGCTCCATTTCCAAGATGTCGAAATGCTGTTGAACGTCCTGCACCGGTTGGTGGATCAGGGCAACACTGTATTGGTCATCGAGCACCAACTCGATGTCATTTGCAACGCCGATTACGTGATCGACATCGGTCCCGAAGGAGGGCATGGTGGAGGCAGCATTGTCAGCGAAGGCACCCCAGAAGAAGTCGCAGCAGGCGGAGCAGGTGCGACCGCCCCTCACATCGCCGCTACACTCGCCATGCGGAACTCCGTATAATATTTCGTATATTGATAGGTCATGGTTAGAAAAACACACAATGACCCGAGGAGCTGGAATGACATCAAGGCACACGACAGCTGGTCCATCTTTAAGATCATGTCCGAGTTCGTGGAAGGCTTTGCTGGCCTGCAGCGTGTGGGACCTTGCATCAGCATTTTTGGATCCGCCCGTAAGGATGTCAATGACCCCGATTACAAGCTGGCCACGGAAGTAGGAAGACAGCTGGTAGAGAGTGGATACGGCGTCATCACTGGAGGCGGACCTGGCATCATGGAGGCCGGAAACAAAGGCGCACACGAGGCCGGAGGCGTATCTGTGGGACTCAACATGAGGTTGCCCCACGAGCAGCACCACAACCCCTACATCAGCCCGGAAACCAGCCTCGAATTTGACTACTTCTTCGTGCGCAAGGTGATGTTCATGAAGTACAGCCAAGGCTACATCGTGTTGCCCGGTGGATTCGGCACGCTGGACGAACTTTTCGAAGCCATCACGCTGATTCAAACCGCCAAGTCCAAGCGCTTCCCCATCGTTTTGGTGCGCAAGCAGTTCTGGGAGGGGCTCATGGATTGGATCAAGGCCACGCTGCTGGAACAAAATGCCACCATTAGCGCCAAAGACTTAGACTTGATTCACTTGGTAGATACCCCCGAGGAGGCGGTGGCCGTCATCGACACCTTCTACAAGACGTTCGTGCTCAAGCCGAACTTCTGATAATATCCTGAAAAGAAGGGCGTTGAATGAAGAGACGCCTTTCTATGAGATACTTATTGATGCCCCTGGTCCTGCTGTTGTGCGGTTGCCAGAAAGAGACTTCCGTTCAACTGTGGATTCAAAACCGGACCGACGACACGCTTGTGGTAGAGGTCAGCCGTCTGCACATGGCATATATGCCTGTGCGGGAATTCACCATTCCACCAGGATGGAACACCAGCCTCGGCAGTTGGGACGAACCTGGGATATGTGACGATTGCAGCCGGTTCATGGA
>CBFHUP010000027.1:0-31474 GCA_965659115.1 uncultured Flavobacteriales bacterium
CCTTTCCGTCTTGCATCATGGCTTCGATGCAAAAGGTGTCGTCGGCGCCGGCAAAACGCTCGCTTTCGGACTTCACCCCGCGCACCACCGGCATGGCCATCCAGCCCTCGGCAAAGTCCGCATAGACGTGCAACATCTTTTCCGCTTCCTCCATGGCCTCGGCCTTGGTGGCGTGAGCGGTGTGGCCTTCCTGCCACAGGAATTCAGTGGTGCGGAGGAAGAGGCGTGTGCGCATCTCCCAGCGGACCACATTGGCCCATTGGTTCACCAATAGCGGAAGGTCGCGGTAGCTCTGAATCCAAGTCTTGTAGGTCTTCCAAATGATGGTCTCCGAGGTGGGGCGCACGATGAGTTCCTCTTCCAACTTGGCCTCCGGGTCCACAATCACCCCTTCTCCGTCGGGGTCGTTCTTGAGGCGGTAGTGGGTCACCACCGCGCATTCCTTGGCAAACCCTTCGACGTGTGCCGCCTCCTTGCTGAGGTAGCTCTTGGGGATGAACAAGGGGAAGTACGCGTTCACGTGGCCGGTGTCCTTGAACTTGCCGTCCAGCACTTCTTTCATGCGCTCCCAAATGGCAAAACCGTAGGGCTTGATGACCATGCACCCCTTCACATCGCTGTGCTGGGCGAGGTCTGCCTCCACTACAATCTCGTTGTACCACTTGGAATAATCCTGTTCTCTGGAAGTCAGCTTCGCCATGTCTTGTTTTTGGTACGGTGTTTGCTTTTACAAACATCGAGGCGCGAAAATACGCCACCCATCGTGGTCAACCGAGCCCTCAACATATTGTCACTCCGGTCATTCACCGTAATTTACAACCATCGATGAACGTACTCCGTCTTTCTCTCCTCGCTGCACTCCCGCTTTGGCTGGCCTCCTGCGCCACAGGCATTGACCTCATTGGTGAACGTCAACTGGAGTCTGACGAATTCTATCTCGCCGGTGGAGAGCCACATACAGGTGATGCTGCGATCAATGAAGCCCGATATGGGCAGTGGTTGGAAGAGGGAGACGAGTTCAACGATGCTGACTTTGATGACCCTTATGCCGGAAACGCAGCGGGCCGGTCAAACAGCCAGCTCTGGAACCGCTATACACCAGGATGGTCCAGCGGATTTACTTCCGGGTTTGGCAACCCCTATGGCTATGGCAACCCCTACGGTTCAGCGGGCATGGGTACAGGAGGCTTTGGCAGTCCCTATGGAATGGGCCAAAACAACATGGCCTTCATGAATGGTTATGACGCCTGGGGCAACCCCATTGGTGGATTTGGCAATGCTGGCTTTGGCTACGGAAGCCCTTACGGAATGGGAGGCTACGGTGGCAATGGATGGGGATATGATCCTTGGGGCGGCGGTTATTGGGGCACTCCCGGTTACGGATACTACGGCGGCTCCGGTTACGGCTACCATCCTTACTATGGCAACTTGGGAGCCTATGGCAACAACTGCTGTGGCAATTGGTCCAATGCTTCAGGCGGAGGTGTGGTCACCTTTACTCCCCCCCGGCCCCGACCAAGTCTGGGTCAATTCAACGGCACCTTGAGTGGTGGAGACTCAGGGAGCGGCGGGCAAGCCGGAGGTGCGAGCGGTAGCTCTGTTGGTCAGGATCCCCCTCCTGTTACCAAGCCCGCAGTTTCCCGCACTTCGGAGCGGGCCAATGCCAAAAACAACAGCGAACAAGGCAGGAACCTCAGGGCTGAAGAACAGCGCTTGCGCAATGAGCGCGAAGCGGCTGAACGTCAGGCATTGCAGCGCCAGCGAGACATCCGAGACAGCCAGCGACTTGTCGCAAAAAACAAGCGCAACAGCAATCAAAGCGCCCGCCAAGCCAAACGTGAGAATGACTCATCCAGTGGAGGACGATGGAGCATTGACCGCAACGATTCCAACTCCTCTTCACCCAGCGATGTGGGTTCCCCTAGTCGGGACAACAACTCCAGTTCGCCAAGCCCGAGCCGTGGATCCACCCGTCCAGCGCAACAAAACAACAGCCGGCCCAGCGCGCCGAGACCATCCAACAGCCGCTCCGGTTCTAGCCGAGGAGGCAGGGGAGGTTGATGTATCAAGTCAACAGCATGATGATCCTTTGCAAAAGAGGACTTGTCGTCCTCCTGATGTTCTGTGCCCAATGGGGAGCAGCCCAAGGCTTGGCAGACGTCATACAGCACAGCCGCCAGGACCCGTTGGGCTCCGCACGGACCTTGGGAATGGGTGGAGCGATGACCTCACTGGGGGCAGACCTCGGTGCCATCTGGTCCAATCCTGCAGGACTGGGCATGTACCGTTCGAGCGACCTCTCGTTCAGTTTGGCACCCGGTGCTGGCGGGGCCCGCACGAATTACTTGGACACGAAAAACGTCACTGCTGAGCCCCACCTCATCGTAGGACAGCTCGGCATTGCGCTGACCATGCCGATGCTCAGCACGCACTTTAAGCGGGGCACTTTTGCCATAGGGTATACCCCCCTCAATGACTTCCACCAAAGGGCGGAGTGGTCAGGCGAAACCGAAGGCAACAGCATCACCCAACAATTTGCTCAGCAAGCCAATGGGACCGCCTTTGACAGTTTGTGGTACTACTACCCTTTCGACGCGGAACTCGCTTGGTACACCTATATGATCGATACGGTTGGCGGCTCTGCTGATGCTTACACCCCGGCCTTTGGTGCCGATCAAGTGCGCCAGGAATTGCGCCGGGACCGAACAGGCAGAATGGGCGAAACGACCATCGCATTTGGTACGAGCTATCGGGATCTGTTGCACATTGGTATGTCTGCAGGCATCGTGTCCACAGAGATGAACCGGGTTGATGTGTACCGTGAAACCAAGACTTCTGGTCCTTCATCGCTGCAAGAACTCACCCTCAACGATCGGCTTGAAATTTCTGGATCAGGTGCCTACTGGGCTTTTGGTCTGATCCTTCAGCCCAAAAAGATGCCCTTTAGGTTGGGTTGGAGCTACAGAAGTGGCACCGTTCTCAGCATAGAAGACTTCTACCAGGTCGATGCCTCTGCGACCTTTGCTGGCAGCGGCACGTATGAGGCGGAAAGTCCTACAAGCCTGGTGGAGTACAAGATTCGGACCCCCCGAAGGCATCAGTTGGGATTGAGCTGGACCTTTGGAAAAGCAGCTGTGCTGAGCCTGGACTATGCGCAAACGGACTTTACCCAGGCCGATTTTACATCTGAAGACTTCTATGCTGAAGATGTCGAAGCCATTCAAGCCGACATAGCATCCGATTTCAAGCGGGAACAGCAATTCCGTTTCGGCCTCGAACTCAGGGCCCAGCAGAAGCTGCGCTTTCGACTGGGGGGTGGATGGCGTTCCATGGTTGCCGAACCCCTCACCAATGCATTTGGAGACGTGAATGGCGCCATCATCGAAGGCAGTGCCGCCATGGGCCACGCCGCATTGGGTGCGGAGTACCGTGTGGACACCTGGTATGCAGGCGCCACGTACCGCCACACTTCTACCGCCGATGGGCGAAAGCTCTACGGACTGGGACCTGCAGTCGCAACAGGCCGCACAGGGTTGGGTCTGCTGATGCTGACCATTGGAGCGCGGTATTGACCGCGCCAGAAAGAAGAACTTCGGTAAGGCCTGGCTTGGACCAGGCCGACTGAATCAGGCCTTGGCCTTCTTCAGCTTCTTCTGAACGGCCTTCTCCATCTTTTCGGCTTCCTCTACCGCGAGCTCCTCATCCACGAGAATGCGGCCACTGTGCTCATCTACGATGATGCGCTTGCGGGCGCTCACGTCGAGGATGCGCTGTGGTGGAATCTTAATGAAGCTGCCTGCACTGGCTTCGCGCTCAATGGGCACCACGGCCATGCCGTTCTTGGCGCCACCGCGGATGCGCAAGTATGCCTTGAGCAGACGGTCGTCGATGCTGTCAGCCATGTCGCCGCTCATGCTGTTGAGGATTTCCTCCTCAGCACGGGTTTCGGCAATGATCTCGTCGAGCTCAGCACGCTTGGTCTCCAAATCGGCTGACCGGTTGTCAAACTTGGCTTGAACCTCCTCGATGATCTCTCCTTTCTGCTCGAGCTGGGCGTCCGCCTCACGGATGCGCTTCTCTGACAGTTGGATTTCGAGGCTCTGGTACTCGATCTCCTTGTTGAGCGACTCAAACTCCCGGTTGTTCCGGACGCTGTTCTGCTGCTCTTCGAAACGCTTGATTGCGGCTCCAGAATCAATGATGGATTCTTTGCGCTCATGAATCTTCGACTTGATGCCGTCGGATTCGGCTTTCAGCCGTTCCAAGCGGGACTCAAGTCCTGCCAATTCATCTTCAAGGTCTTCGACTTCGAGGGGCAATTCACCGCGAACTACACGCAACCGGTCAATGCGGCTGTCGATGAGTTGGAGGTCATAAAGCGCCCTGAGCTTTTCCTCTGCGCTCGTGGCTTTGGTCTTCTTGGCCATCAGGATACGTGAATGGGGTTGGTTCGGACTTCCGACAAAAGGACTGCGAAATTAGGGAATCCATCCTTGAGGTCAGCCAATTGATCCACAAGCCATTGCGATATTCCACTTTCGGCCTCGGCGTGACCTATGTCTGCAATGGTGATCTGCCCTTCTGTAGCGAAGAATTCGTGGTATTTGAAGTCCGATGAAAGGAACACATCTGCACCGGCGCGCAGGGCATCTGAGAGCAAAAAACTTCCAGTTCCACCGCACAACGCCACTTTTTGGACCGTGTTTTTCGTCGGATTTGTGTGGCGAACCACAGGTGCACCGAAAGCCGATTTGACGCGTTCCACGAAATCTGGCCATGTCAAGGGTTCAGCAAACGTCCCTATGCCACCACTGCCTGCCGTTGGGTGCGGGTTGTCGAGCATCACCACATCGTGCGCTACCTCTTCATACGGGTGCGCCGATTTCATGCCATGGATGACCTTGTTTAGGTTCCAACGCTCCACCACCATTTCGATGCGGGTTTCCCCCTCGTGGTGGCGCTCACCTAGCTCACCTACATGAGGCTGGGCTCCTTTTCCTGCCCGGAACGTCCCTTCTCCTTTCAGATTGAAACTGCACTCGTCATACTGCCCAATGCGGCCGCCGCCCGCCGAGAACATGGCCTCTCGGACTGCTGCAGCTTGTCCGTGGGGAACGAAGGTGACGACTTTGGCCAAGGTGTCAGAAGTAGGACGGAGCACCTTCATCCCTTCCAAGCCAAGTTTGCGGCACATCATGGCATTCACCCCGTGGGCCACATTGTCGAGGTTGGTATGAATGGCATACAGCCCGATCCCGGCGCGCAAGGCGGCCATCACGGTGCGCTCCACTTGGTTCTTTCCGGTGAGACTGCGAAGCGGCCTGAACACGATGGGGTGGTGCGAAACAATCAAACCAGCTCCGCATTCCCGCGCTTCTTCCACGACCTCTTCGGTCACATCTAAAGACACCAGCACCTTTTGAATTTCTGTGCTGGGCTCTCCTACGAGCAGGCCACTGTTGTCATAATCTTCCTGCAATGCCGGGGGGGCAATGCGCTCCAAAGCGTCGATGATGTGTTGAATTTGTGGCATGGTGTGTTTTTCTGACGCCTGATGAAGGGCAATCGGCTGCAATGTGGCAATTTCGCCAACGATGGCCATTTCACCTGCATCCAAGTCCATTCAAGGCTCCACTGGCTCCATTCAGGTGTCTTTGCGCGACCGATGGTGGTGGGCCCCACTGGCTGTGGCCTTCAAAAGCGTCATCAGGCTGAGGCACTGGGCCTATGATGTGGGGCTCAAACGGTCCAAGGCCGGGGCGCTTCCCGCCATCGTGTTGGGCAACATCACGGTCGGGGGCACAGGCAAGACACCGCACGTCATGGCGCTGTTGCAAGCGCTTTCTGAGGCCAATCCCAACCGCCGCTGGGCCATTTTATCTCGGGGATATGGCCGCAGCACCAAAGGATACCTGGAGGTCAACCGCGAGGGAAGCCCCGAAGAATTTGGCGATGAGCCGCTCGAATTGGCCCGTAAGTTTCCACAAGTCTCTGTCTCCGTTTCAGAAGACCGGCTCGCAGGCATTGAGGCCATTCGCGCTCAAGGCCAAGCGGATGCTGTAATCTTGGATGATGGTTTTCAACACCGCCGCCTCTCCCCTGCATACAGCATTGTGTTGGTCGATGCCACGCAGCCCGTCGACCGCGATTACTTTCTGCCCCGCGGCAGGTTGCGGGACTTGAACGAGCGGCTTCAGGCGGCCCATGCCGTCATCATTACCCGTTGTCCGGACTCCCTCACAAAAGGAGACCTGCGCCTGTGGAGACACAGGCTACAGCTCAAGCCTGAACAGCTGCTGCTGCACTCGGGCACCATGGTCGAAGGCTTGCGCGACCTGCGCACCAAGCGTTATGCAGGATGGCCGCGCAAGTGCATTGCAGTGTCGGGCATTGCCCACCCCACTCAATTCGAAGCCAGCCTCGCCCGCAACTGCAAGGTCACCCGCCACTTCACGTACTCCGACCACCATATCTTCAAGCCTGAAGAGGTCGAGGAATGGCGCTCTGCTCTCTCAGCTGACCCCATGTCAGAGGCCATCATCACCACCGAAAAAGACGCCGCTCGCCTGCGCAGTATGTCTCTGCCAGAAGACCTCAAAGTGTTGGTGATGGGCATGCAAGTCAAGTGGTGGGATGAGGATGCCCTGCATGCACTGTTGACTTCCATCCACAAGCAGGTTGACGCTTCGGCGCCTGTCTCGGATATTTGAACCATGGTTCCATTTTCATTTCGCACCCACAGCTTTGCCGTTGCATGGCCTTTTACGCTCGTTGCATGTCTGCTCATGGCGGGATGTTCCGGTCCTTCGGCTGGCATTTCCGGCCACTTCGAAGGCGGTGAAAATGCCGCTGTCCGCATCTCCAGCTTGGGCCAGAACGGCTTTTCGGACATCGACACAGTGGATGCCGATGGCGCTGGGAACTTTAGCATCCCGGCCACTTCCTTGCAAGGTTTGGCCCTTGACGTGTACAAGGTGAGCGTGGGCACGGGACACTTCTTCGTGATCGGTGACTCGCTTTCTGCTTTGCAAGTAGAAGGTCGTCTTCCAGAAGAGGCGGGATTGATCACGGATGTAGAAATCCAAGGCGATGTATGGACCAGCGGATTTACCGACTTCATTGCCGATGTCATTCTGCGTCAAGACTCCCTTCAGGATGCCAAATTAGAAGCCAACCAAGGACCAACCCCAGAAGCCCAATTGGAAGCGAAGAAGCGGTATGACGCCCTTCAGGAGCGGCAATCCAATGCCATCCGAAACACGGTCCGCAACCACAAGACCGACCCGATTGGACTCATGGCCTTGGAGCACCTCAACTTGACATTGGACCGCGCGCTGGCACAACAGGTCATCGACAGCACGCGCACCCTCATGGGCCACAGCATGGCCCACCGCACCCTTTCTCAGCGTGTGGCCAAGCAGCGCAAGCCGCAGCAATCCGCCCGTAGAAATGACCTCATCAAACCCGGCATGGCCATGCCGGACATCGAACTGGAAGACCCCAACGGCAAAACACGGGCCTTATCCGACTTGCGCGGAAAAGTGGTCTTGGTCGACTTCTGGGCGAGCTGGTGTGGACCGTGCCGCCGTGAGAACCCCAACGTGGTGCGCGCATGGAACGAGTACAAGGACCAGGGATTTGAGGTGTTTAGCGTTTCGCTCGACAAAGACCTCAAGAAATGGAAACGGGCCATCGACCAAGACGGACTGATTTGGCCCTACCACATCAGCGACCTCCGCGGCTGGAGCAGCTCTGCCACACAGCTCTTTGGCATCAGCAGCATACCTCACGCGATCCTCATCGATAAAGATGGCACCGTGGTCGCCACCCACTTGCGCGGGGCGCAATTGGAATCTGAACTCCAGAGGTTGCTCTGAGCGCGAAAGACCGTGGCCCTTCACTTTGCCTCTGACCTGCATTTAGGTGCTCCTGACGGCGCTTCTTCTCGGGAGAGGGAGCGGGCGTTTTTGGCCTGGCTGGAGGAGATAGGGCGCCACGGCGATGCGCTTCATTTGGTGGGTGATCTCATTGACTTTTGGTTTGAATGGCGCCACGTCGTCCCCAAAGGCTCGGTGCGCCTGCTTGGCAAATTGGCTGAACTGGTAGACGGCGGGCTTGATGTGCATTGGCACTTGGGCAACCACGACATGTGGACCCGAGGCTACCTCTCCGAGGAACTCGGCGTCCAGGTCCACGCCGACCCCATCGAGGTGGCGCATGCCGGACGGCGATATTTGGTAGGACATGGCGACGGTCTCGGGCCTGGAGACCGCAAATACAAGGCGCTAAAGAAACTCTTCCGCCACCCCGCAGCCCGTTGGGCATTTGCCCGCCTTCACCCGGACACTGCATTTGGCATTGGGGCGCGTATGAGCCGTGACAGCCGCGCTGCTGGGACCGAAGATGAGGCCCGATTCGAAGGCCCGGAAGGAGAATGGCTCTTGCACCATTGCAGAGCAGTCCTAGAACAGGAGCATTACGACGGTTTCATTTTTGGGCACCGTCATCTCCCTTTGGACCTCGAGGTCGTCACCCTTGACGGAAAGCGAACGTCCCGCTACCTCAACTGCGGGGATTGGATCTCACACCGCAGCTACGTTACTGTAGACGACCAAGGCGCACACCTGCGCTATTGGAAGCACCCCTAGGCATCAAAAAAAACACCGCCGCAATCCCGAGGGATGCGGCGGTGCTTTCAAAATTGTCTGAAGGATCAGTGTACGATCACTTGCGTGCTCTCTACCTGCTGTCCTTCTTGGGCGGAGACGATGTACAAGCCTGGGGCCAAATCCGACACCGAAATCCGCACCTGACCACCGGTCGTTGCTTGAGGAGAAACGGTGCGCACTGGGCGTCCATTCACATCGAACAGGCGCAGGGTAGGCTGTACCCAACCGGCTCCCAATTTGACGGTAATGTCTTCTCCTGTGGCGGGGTTGGGGTACACCAGCAAGTTGCGCTGGTCCGCGGCCTCGGCAAACGTCACTTCCTCGGTACCGAGGTAGGTGTCACTGCGGAAAATGCCCCGTCCGTGCGTACCCGCGTATATGGCTCCATTGTTGGTCACCTCAGACCATTCAGTTGGCATGTGCCACTGCTGCTCCATGGCGAATACCGGACTGGCAACCCCATCTGCGGTTGTGACCATACCGAGGTTCTCCACGGTCCAGTTGTCTCCACCATCGGTGGTTTGCCAGACTCCGTGCTCTGTGCCCACCAAAATGGTATTGCCTGTCGGGTCACCTTGATCAATGATCACATCGTAAATCGGCATCTTCACAAGGTCATTGGATCCAGAGAACCAAATGTTGTTCCAATCGGGGTTGTCATCCAAGGCATTGAATGACTCCTGAACCTTACCTCCACTGACCTGACCGTAGCCACCGATCGTGGCTACAACGTGGTTGGGGTCGTTGACATCCACTGCCACACCCGTGACCACCGTTCCGGTGGCCATGATTTCCGTGCGGGTCACTTGTTCTGGCGTCTCACAAGACCCCTCGTGCTTCCACAGGCTGTTCAACCCACTGTAGCGGTAAAGCTTGGCGTCCCAACCGGCCACAAAAATGTGGTTTCCAGCTTCGGGATGGTCCCCTGCTGCAAACTCGATGCCTTTGGCACCCCCTCCTGCGGGGGCGTTTCCTAGACGGAACCAACGTGGCTGAGCATTGAAGTTCAATCCGTTCCGCGTCATCCACAGGCCTCCACTGCCAGAAAAACTCATGACGGTCATGGTGGTGTAGGGGTCTGTTACTTCGATGACCTCGTGGACGTCGTACAACGTGTCTGCCGCATAGTTCCATGTGGTGTCACAGATGGTGACGATCGATGTATCTCCTTCTTCAATGATTTCCACATCGTCACAATCAAAAATGACGGACAAGTCTTGGCTGTCAAGCCATGGGTATTCCGTGTTTTCTACCGGACCAGTCTCAGAAATGATCTCTGGACGGATCAGCACATCCCAGTAGCGCAGAGGCGCCTCCAAGGTGTATTCGAATGGACGGTTGAGGTTCGCGGTCTCCATGGTGAAGGTGCTGTCCTCGATGGTCTCGTCATAAGGATTGACCAGAGAAACGGTCATGCCGCTGTTCTCGTCGTTGAAATCCTCGTAGAGGTTCATGCAGGTATAAAACGAAGTCTGCACTTCGTCTGCAATCAAATCGACGATGCACTCGTCCCAAAAGGAACCTGCATCGGTGAAGGCAGAACCCTGCTGGTAGAACCCACGGCCGAGAACGCCGTTCTGAGAGGTAGCAAAGAATGGAACACCTTCCTGCAATCCTGTCGCTTGGGACATGGCGCAATCAAATCCGTCGCCGCCAAAAACATCGGCAGCGTCCATGTCATTGAAGAATGCTCCGTTGCCAGGAATCAGCGACGTGCCATTGTCTTGTGAGCCTCCCATGGCTTCACTGGTAGGTCCGTAAGCGATGCCGTAGAACTGGGTCAATTGAAGACCTCGGTTGCAAGCGGTATACGTCGTACCCCCATTTTCACTTCGGAAGATGCCGCCGTCGCCCGCGATGTACATCGTACCTGCAGGTGTGAAGATGATTTCGTGCAAGTCGGCGTGGACGTAGAACGGATTAGAAGCTCCGCCCCCCATGGAAGCCGCTTGCTCAGCTTGATAGGATGGACCACACTTCCACAGGGCCTGTCCCCCTACAAAAGCCAATCCCGGATTGCCTTTTTGAATGCCCAGAGCGAGGTCATAACGCGCTTGATTGTTGGTGGGACAGATGTCGTATCCGTCTACACCTGCAGGCCAGATTTCGTCCCATGTAAAGCCGCCGTCCTCGCTGTGAAATACGCCTCCGAATTGTGAGGATGAGGTGGCGAGCAATGCAAAAGCGCTTTGAGAATCGTCGGGGCTAATGGCCACGCGGCAGCGCCCAAAACCTTGGGTGATGGCAGGCTCATTGGGGCTCCCAGAAACCGTCTCAGAAGTGGCGAAATCCGAACTCCGGTATACCCGGCCATTGGATGTAGAAAGGAGCATGTAACTGCCGTCTGCAGCAATCTCGATGTCTTGCACTGAAGTCGATCCAGCAATGCCATCAATGGCATCGGTGACCACATCACCATTCTCGATGTAGCCCACTCCTTGAATGCCTCCGTACCAAACGCGTGAAGGCACATTGGGGTCGGCAACGAGGGCATCAGTAGCGCTCCAATCTCCCCCATTGAACAAACCAGGGTCTGTCCCTTCGACTCGGTTCCAGCTCTCGCCCATGTCTGTAGAGCGGTAAATACCGTCACCACGGAAGCCAGAACCGCCAACGCCACTCACCCCGTCAAACTGGGTGCCTGTACCCACGTACAAATCGCCGTTGCCGGCCATGGCAATCGAAGCGACCATCGCAGATGGAAAACTGGAAACCCGTTCCCAATTGTCGCCTTTGTTCCAAGAGCGCCAAAGTCCGCCGCTTACACCACCCGTGAACAATTGCAGTTCATTGACGGCCAAAATGCAACGGGTACGTCCACCGACATTGTCGGGGCCCATGGCGTTCCAATAATGGGCAGATGCCCCGCGGTTTGCAGACTGCACCATGGAAATTTGGCGGGTACGCTCCCCAAGTTGGCGCAAACCTTCGTGGTTCATTTCGCCCGTCTCGATGTCAGCGCGCAGGGCCAACATCAATTGCTCCATTCCAGAGGCATCGGCCACCGGTTGTTCTGCAACCGCAGAACGGGGAGTGAACTGGGCACGCTCAACAGACGTGCTTTGGAGGAGAGCCAGTGCGCAGAGGCTAAAGGCAATGGCGGACAGGAAGACAGTGTTCTTCATTGTGGATCGGTTCCCTTCGAATGGAGGGGGAATTTAATGCATGAACACCAGCTACACCGAATGGGTTCGACAGCTGGCCTCATGCGGCAGCGAAAAGGGCATGAATCGGCCCTTTTGACGCTCAGACGACGTGCTTCTCAGCGTGGTAGCTTGACCGCACCAAGGGACCACTTTCTACAAACATGAAGCCCATAGCGAGTCCTTCTTCCCTCAAACTGGAGAAGACATCGGGGTGAACGAACTCGGCAACGGGCAAATGCTTGGGCGTGGGTTGTAAGTATTGGCCCAAGGTCAAAACCTGGCAATCTACAGAGCGCAGATCTTCCATGGTTTCTCGAACTTCTTGGACCGTTTCGCCCAGGCCGAGCATCACCCCACTCTTGGTTCGGATGCCCGCCTTGCGCAAGCGCATCAGCACTTCGAGGCTGCGGTCATATTTGGCCTGAATCCTCACCTGCTTGGTCAACCTGCGCACGGTCTCGAGGTTGTGAGAGACCACCTCAGGCGCCACGTTGATGATTTTCTGGAGGTTCTCCCATTTACCGGCAAAATCGGGAATGAGCGTTTCCATGGTGGTACCCGGACTCTGCTGGCGAATGGCCCGTACCGTTTGGGCCCAGATTTCGGCCCCGCCGTCAGTGAGGTCATCGCGGTCCACGGATGTGATCACTGCGTGCTTCACCTCCATCAGCTTGACGCTGTTGGCCACCCGACCTGGTTCAAAGGGATCTACCTCGTCGGGGCGCCCCGTCGAAACATTGCAAAAGCCGCATGAACGGGTACAGACATTGCCCAAAATCATAAAGGTTGCTGTCCCTTCGCCCCAACACTCGCCCATGTTGGGACAATTGCCGCTCTCGCAGATGGTGTGCAGCTTGTGCTCACTGACCAGCCCCCGGACTTTGCGGTATGCTTCGCCCGTGGGCAACTTCACCTTGAGCCAAGGTGGTTTGGTCCGGCGCTTGGGCTGGTCTGAACCCGCGGGAGATGGTGTAGCCTGGGTCATGTCTTGAATTTCTGTCGACCGAGCGTCCAGTGGGCGAACAAGGTCAAATAAAGGCGGTCGTTTTGACCGAATTCTTCGGCCATGATCACAACCCGCGAGAGAAAGGCATCAACTTGGACGCCCACGGACAGCATCCGCAAGGTCTCCCTTTCTCTGCCGTATTCGAAGTCGGCGGCCGCCCTGAAGTATCCCCCGGGGTGGGGCTTGAGCTCCAAAATTCCATTCATCGCTCCGGCGCGGCCATAGATGTCGTCGGTACCGTGCTCTGCAGGGTCATAACGTTGGGTGAGCAGGTAGGTGTAGGGGATTTGTGGGTAACCGATTTCGAGGTAGACCGGTTTGGTCAATCCCAAGGCCGCTCCAAAAGAATAATGCCATCCCACCGACACCCCGCCGTTGCGCAATTTGGGTGAGGCAACGGTTCGTTTTCCCCAACCTAAGCGCAGGATGTAAAGGGCATTGACCTTACCGAATACGTAGCTTCTGGCCTGGTCATAGGCAGGGTTGAAACTCCGCACTTCCTTGGCGTGTTTCATGCTGGTAAATCCAACCGACCAGGTGCTCAATTTGCCCACTCCTCGGTATTTGCCCCGCTCTACGATTCCCCCCATCCCTCGTGTATGCAAGGAAACCCCCGCTTCATAGCGGTGGGTAAAGACGGTTTTCGGCGCACTGTCATCCTCCACATCAGATGGCGCACCTTGGGCCCAGACATGGACAGAGACTGCAGAGGCCGCGAGCAACAGCACCACACCGACAGCGCGCCGCACATGCGCCGCACAGAAATGAGAAGATGTGGACAGAATCGTCACCGACATGAACTTACGAAATTAGCGCACGATGAAGTACGACCTCTCCTATCCTGAACCCCTCAGAACGCAAGCGGTTCACCAAGGCAATCGCCAAATTCTGTTGACAGACGCTCCTCGGGACAATGGCGGACGGGGTGAAGCTTACTCCCCGACGGACCTTGTGGCAGTGGGGCTGGCAAGCTGCATCATGACGATTCTGGGCCTCAGGGCGGCATCTCGGTCGCTGGAAATCCAAGAGATGAGCGCCACCGTGGAAAAACAAATGAGCCCTCAACCGAGACGCGTTGGACGCATCTCAGTGGGGCTCACTGTTCGATTGTTAGGAGGAGATGAAGGCGATCGGGAATGGCTGCGCGCGGAGGCGCTGTCCTGTCCCGTGGCCTTGTCCCTGCATCCGGAACTCGATCAGAATGTGACGGTCACATTTGTCTGAACGGGCTGCCAGTGCAAGGCAGTCATTCGCTTTCCGGGCATTCTGTCTCGCCGGATTGCGGCGATTCAAATTCTACGCCGTTGTAAGCGTCACAGTACTGATAGGACATTGAGCAGCTGCCAAGTCCAAGGCAGAGGAGAAGGGCAAACGCCCCGTTTTTGAAGTTCTTCATGATGGGTTGATGGGTGGGTTCGTGAAGGACACATTCACCATACGCAGGGAAATCCAACAGGGTTACGTTTTGCTGTGCCAACTTGCCGCCGCATTGCAACACGTTTGTTCCAACCTCCCCCTTGCGCGTCCGAAAGGACCTGCAACTGCATCCAAGCTGAGGGCTTCAGCCCTTCTCAGCGGGTTGCCGGTGCTTTGGATTTTGGCGTGTTGTCTGTTGGGCTGTCAATCCGGACCGCCGTTGGGCACCAACCTTCAACAGCCCTATCAGTGGGAGGACTTGTCGCATCATCCTTCATACGTCTGGCACCGTTGCAGTGCGGATTCAGCGGCTGTTTATGTGCGACTGCCGGCCCATGAACCCCTCCACCTGAGGGAAAATCGGGATCAACCTTTCGGGTTTTCCCTTCAGCTCGACCTGGCCATTGAACCGCTCGATGACGCTTCGGCCGATTCGGTCTGGATCAACCAAGCCCGGCGAAGAAGTTTCCTCTGGACGGGCAAGGCCAATCCTGATCAAAATGAACTCACCGCCCGCTTCAGCTTTCCACTGGCTCCCGGACGTTACAGGATCTCACAATCCTTGTCCGATTTGCATCGGGGGTCGGTGGTGCGCAGTGCCACATTGCTGGATGGCCGATCGGTAGATGCTCCCGTGCGGTCCATGCCCTTTGACCCTGCCACTGGTCAGCCTGCGTGGGATGGCCAATTGATTGCCGGACAGTTGGCAGGGATTTTGATTCCCCCAGATTTAGCGAATGCACAATGGATGCATGCTGCTTTGCCTCCTGTTGATTCATTTCCCAGTGCGCCTTTCTTGGACCGGTCGTCACGCCCCATCACGTTTCCCGATGCCATTCAAGCGCATCTGCCGACGCCTTTAGACGCAGATGTGGCCCAACTTCCTCCCGGAGATTGGACCGGCTGGAGGGTGTTGACCTGGGACGCAGCACCTGGACTGCACCAATGGACGGCCCAAGGAAGCATGCGGCACATCACGGTGCCCGCGCGGCGCGCCCACTTCCCTGCCATGCGGGACGTCCCAGAAATGATCCGTGCGACCCGATACATCGCTACCCGCGACGAGTACCGCACCATGCGCGAAGCGCGAAACCCCAAGGCCGCACTCGACGAGTTCTGGCTGCAATTCGCGGGCAGGCCAGAACAAGCCAGGGAGTTGATCAAAACATATTATGGACGGATCCACGATGCGAATGTGTTTTTTAGCGGACTCAAAGAAGGCTGGTCCACAGACCGAGGAATGGTCTATGTCGTGTTCGGACATCCCGACCGGACCCGTCGAGACCGCTTCGGAGAGACATGGATCTACGGAGAGGAGGGCGACGTCAATGCGCTCATCTTTCGGTTTTCGAACCGGGCATCCGGGGACGACTTTAATACATATGAACTCGAACGGTACCCAGGATTCCGCAGCCCGTGGGAAGCGATGGTATCCAGTTGGAGAAGAGGTAAAATCAGAAGGAGATGAACAGAAGATCCCGACAAGACGACGACCGCATTATTGGCTGGCACCCGGTTCAGGAGGCTTTGGATGCCGGCAAGGAACTCGCCAGGGTTTTGCTTCAAAGAGACGCCAAGGACGAGCGGACCAAATTGCTCGTCAAAACCTTGCGTGACCGCCGCATCCCCATTCAACGGGTGCCCCGCGAAAGGCTGGATCGAATCACCAAGAAAAACCACCAAGGCATCCTCGCTTTTGCTTCACCCATTTCTTTTATGGACCTCGAAGAGTTGGTCCAACAGGGGTTTGAGTCCGGGAAGCGGGTAATGATCGTGGTGTTGGATGGCGTCACTGACGTTGGGAACCTCGGGGCGATCGCCCGATCTGCAGAGTGTTTTGGGGCCACCGGGCTTGTGGTCCAAGACCACCACGCCGCCCCTGTCAATGAAGACGCCGTAAAAACGAGCTCAGGCGCATTATTGCGTCTTCCCGTTGCCCGTGTTCCGGATGTGACCAAAGCCCTGCGCTACATGGGCAAGTGTGGCCTCGAACGCATCGGACTCAGCGAAAAAGCCGACATGAACATCACAGATTGCCAAAGATCGGATGCGGCTTGCCTGGTATTGGGCGATGAAGAGCACGGCATCTCCACGGCTTCCTGGTCTCAATGTGATGTGCACACCACCATCCCCATGAGTGGGAGTACAGGATCTCTGAACGTGAGCGTCGCTGCGGGCATTGGACTGCACCATTTGCTCGGTTGAGTGAAAATCCGCTTGTGTTCCGAATGCCCACCAACAGGACCGTTTTCCCGGTTAATTGAGAAAAATATTCGATAAATTAATTTTTTTTCGTCGTTTTTTTATTTCCCTTCGTATATTTGATCCTTCACCCGGTCGTCGTTTTTCATTGATTGAGCCAAAATCAAAATGAAAACGTTATATGACGCACTTTCGCTACGTTCGCATTCAATCTCGGAACCTCACGGGTTTCGGGTCTTTTGGTACCCCAATATTTCGTGTGATGCCTGCACGCCTACTCCTCATCGGTCTCCTCCTCTCTACGACCCCCTTTTATGGGCAGTCTTACCTTAATTCCACTTGTGATTCCACCTGTCTTCCCGCCTTCGATGAAGTGCCGGAAAATGCGGTGGTGACTTGTGATGAAGCCTTTCCTGATGTGACCATCCCCAGCGCAACAACTTGTGCTGAGTCGCCCATCACCAACACGCCATCCCTGACGATGGATGCCACCACCATCACCCGACACGCCGTCACTACGGCGTTGGGAGACGGGCCCGACTGGGCGCTCTGGCTGGGTGGTTTTGAAGCGATGGGACATGGCGCCAGTGACTATTTCGTTCCATACGGAGCGGGAATCACGTTCGAACAGTATGCCAATGGAACTGCGCGCTTCACTGGCGAGATGGTCAATGATTCAGATCCCAACCAACGTTTCGAACTGAATGTCTTTCTCCAATACGGTCAGGATTATGACAGTTGGACCGCCCAAGGCCACCTTCCAAAAGATGACCTCGCACTGGAGGCCTTCGAAGATTGGACCTACTACGAGATGGTGGACACCCTGAGTCATTTGATTGGCCGTGGTGATTTTGATGGAGACATGCTCTACTTGGATCACATGCCCGCGAGCCGGCTGTTTGGATACCAGGTCGGTGAGCTCGGAGCAAACAACCGCAATGCCAACCTTGGTGTGAGCGGATGGTTCTGGTACCGAGGAATCATCGCTGGACAAGACGTGGTGGGAACCGGTGACGTCAATGCCGATCTGGAAGACACCGTCATGGATGGCCCTGAATGCCCCATGGTCGAGGAGTCGCGCCAGGTGGCCATGGCTTGGAGCGATTGCGGTCACGATTTGATTGAATACAAGTTTGAGCGCATAGACGAAGAGGCCCCTACGTTCGTGACCTTGCCGGTGCTCGAATCCACGAATTGCACCAGCCTGCCTGACACTGCTGGCCTGGATGCGTTCGAAGTGTTTGACGCTTGTGGATCCCCCTTGACATTGTCCAATGTGGACTCTGTGGCCGGCGAGCCCTGTGCCCAAATGGCTTACCGAACTTGGACATTGACAGATGCTTGCGGTAACAGCTCAGACACCTTGCAAACGGTAGCGCTGTTGGATGAAACCGGCCCCACATTTGAAGTGGAAGACACGACGATCGTGTGCGACGCTTGGGACAATTATGAAGCGTTCATCCCCAACTTCCAAGACGACTGCTCTCCTGCGGACAGCATCACTTGGTCGTTTGCAGATACCATTACATCTGGCATCTACCCCTTCTTCTTTACGTTGGACAGGGTCTACAGTGCCACTGACCTTTGTGGGAATACGACCGCAGACACCATGACCATTTCGGTCATCGACACCGTCGCTCCAACTTGGACCTTCTTGCCACCAGACACGACCATCCTTTGCGATGAGTGGGAGGATTACACCATTATTTCGCCCATTGTCGAAGACAACTGCGACCCCAATCCAGAAGGACCTGGCGGTGGCGGTGCAACAGACACCACCATCACGGAAGGTGAGTGCTTTGGGCAGTTCATTGTGGAATTGACGTTTGAGTTCACAGACATGAGCGGCAACACCATCACTTATGTGCAGCTCATTGACGCGGTCGATACCATTCCGCCGACATTCCCATACTTCCCACCAGATACGGTTTTGTCTTGTGAAGATGAGTGGCCTCAGCCCAACGACGCCCCAGTTTGGACCGCGACTGTTGAAGACAATTTCTGTCCATTTGAAGTCACTTGGGAAGATTCCATCGCTGCCGGCGCTTGCCTGGGGACGGATACACTGTTCCGTGTATTCACCGCTGTGGACGATTGCGAAAACACCACCGTTCAGACGCAGACCATCATCCGTGTGGACACCATAGGGCCTTTGGTAAACCTGTCGCCTGAAGACAGCGTCATTGCATGCGGCGCTCCGCTTCCTGAGCTCACTTTCACCGTGGAGGACAATTGTTCCGGTGTGGACAGCACTTGGGTGACCATCGACACCCTTGACATCTCTTTCGGGCAGCCTGTTTCCACAGGTTTCGAATCTTGCAACCTCGACGGTTTTGTGGCCGAAGGCGGCGCCATTTCCATCTCCAATGATGCATTTGATGGAACCTGTGCCGTGAGCATGCTTCATGCTGCAGGTGATCCATCTCACAATTTCTACCCTGCCGACATCATGGCAGGAAGGGGCACTTACCGCGTGATGGCCCGGGCCGATGGCTTTATCAGCGACAACATCATCGAGCTGCTCGGTGGCGACAATGCGGATGACCCTTCTTTGAAATTGAGCCTCCGTCCATTGGGGACCGACAACCCTGGCATCTCATTGGTCGGGTTCGGCATCGATGAAGCCACAGACGCCACAATGGATGTGGATGTGTGGTACGAAGTGGTCATTGTGTTGGATGGCTCTACCCTTGCTGTGTCCATTGATGGCACGGCCGTGATGGAGACCGCTGTTCCTGCGGACCTCCCCGAACAGGGCCGGTTCAAGCTGGCCTCAGCCTACGCTGCCTCCTATGACGACATGTCTTATCAGCCAGAAAACCCCTGCCCAGTGGTAGAGCGTTTGATGCGCACCGTCTATGCGGTGGACGGATGCAGCAATGTGGCTTCGGACTTCCAGATCATCGATGTGATCGATACGGTGGCCCCAGTGTTGTTGTTCGTTCCTGAAAATGCAGATATCGACTGCTCCGACGCTTGGCCCTTGCCCACGGATTCAGCGCTCTTCATGGCTACTGCCGAAGATGCCTGCACCGACGTGCAAGTGACTTGGAGCGATGAAATCGTCCCCAATGCTTGCCCTGGCAGCAGCACCCTCTACCGGACTTTCACGGCCACGGACGGCTGTGGAAACAATGTTTCTGCCGTGCAGACCATTGCCCAGTCCGATGTGGAAGCGCCGCAGCCTGACCCTGCCCTGTTGCCCGCCGACACCCTGGTTAGCTGTGACGCAGTTCCTGCGCCATTGGACAGCACTGCATTTGGAGCTACCGACAACTGCAACACTTGGACGTTCGCAGTGAGCTCTGATACCGTGGCCGGAGACTGCCTGTTCAACTTCACAAGGGTAGATACCTACACGTTTACCGATTGTGACGGCAATGCTTCTGAATTCGTCCACCAGGTCGTGGTCGAAGACATCACTGCCCCCACATTTAGCTATGTGCCTGCCACGGACACCATCGCTTGTACAGAGGAATTCCCATTGCCTTCAGACGGAGAGGTTTGGATGGCTCAAGCCGAGGACAACTGCAGCGCGGTTGAGGTGACTTGGCTCGACGTGATTGCCCCCAACACTTGCCCTGGAAGCAGCACATTGACCCGGACGTTTACCGCCGTGGATTCTTGTGGAAATGCCACCTCAGCCTCACACAGCATTGTGCAGGTCGATGAAGAAGCGCCACAACTCAATGCGTCCATGTTGCCACAAGACACCATTGTCAACTGCGACGACGTGCCCGCCACCCTCGACAGCTTGGCTTTTGAAGTCACGGACAACTGCAACACCTGGACGTTTGGCGTCTCTTCAGACACCATCCCTGGTGAGTGCGGACCGGCCTACGTCAGGTTGGACACTTACACCTTTACGGATTGTGACGGTAACGCTACGGAATTCTTGCACACCGTTACGGTGCAGGACACCACACCTCCTGCGTTCTTGTTCTTCCCATCCAACGACTCATTGACGTGCACAGAGCCATACCCCGAGCCCACAGATTCAGTCCTGTTGATGGCCACGGCGGATGACAACTGCAGCGAGGTGAACGTCTCTTGGGAGGACCTGATTGTTCCTGGCGCTTGCCCCGGAATCGACACTTTGTTCCGCACGTTTACGGCCTTGGATTCTTGTGGCAATACCACATCGCAGGTCCAGACCATGTTCCACTTCGACAACGAAGCTCCCGTCATCAATGTATTCCCGAACGACACGACGATTGACTGTGATCCTGTCAATGAAATCGGGACGTTAGACAGCGCCTTCTTCGCTGTGGAAGACAACTGCAACCCTTGGACCTTCTTGGTCTCAACGAATGACGATGAACAGCAGGACAGCCCCTGCGACTACATGCGCTATGACACCTACACGTTTACGGACTGTGTAGGCAATGCCACGACTTTCGTGCACGTCATCACAGTGCAAGACACCACCGGTCCAAACATCACCGAGGAGCCTGCAGACCTTTATCTGATGTGCCCGCAGGAAGTGCCTGACTTCGATACGACCCTTCCGGTCAGTGAATGGATGGATGACGCCAACCTGGACATCACGGACGACTGCAATGGCGACCCTGCTCTGATGACGGCGACCTACGAAGATGACGTCACAGTGTTTGTCGATGGCACCCACTATACCATGACGCGTTCATGGGAATTTGTAGACCAATGTGGCAACACCACCTCCTACGATCAAGTGATCGATGTGAATGAGCCGCAGCCCATTCTGCCGAACGCATTCAGCCCTCCGGGCGCTAATGGAGGCAATGGTTTCAATGACACGTTCGTGATTGAGAACCTGGGCACCGAAGGTGAAGGAGCAACTTCATACCCCCCATGTAACTGGGGCGAAGATCCTGAATTCATCTACTTCCAGGTGTTCAACCGCTGGGGTGGTTTGGTCTATGAATCTGCCCCTGGCGAGATGTACAGGAACGACTGGAACGGCAAGAATTCTGTCACAGACAACCAAGTTGTCGATGGCACCTACTTCGTCTTGCTGAGGTTTGAGGACGGTCGGAAGTTCGGATCGTATGTAGATGTTCGAAAGGACTGATCGTACAACTGACGTGAATTGAAGAAAGACATTCAGATGAAACGCATTAAGCTCTTCCTCCTGATTCTGCCACTGTTGGGGTCTGCCCCACTTTGGGCGCAACAGGATGTTATGATCAGCCAATACTTGTTCAATGGTCTGCTGATCAACCCAGGATATGCGGGGTCTCACCCGTATACATCCTCTAGCCTGCTCCACCGCAGCCAATGGAACCAATTTGATGGTGCTCCGACCACCAGTGTCGTTGCCCTCGATGGTGCCTTGCGCAACAACAGCATGGGCGTGGGCATTCTCATGGTCCACGATCAGATTGGCCTCACGACACAAACCGATGTGGCGGTCAACTTTGCCTACCGCATGCGGTTGGGTGCCGGACGACTTGCACTTGGTTTGAAGGGGGGCATGGCCAACACCCGAGCCGACCTGTTTGCGGCCGAATTGACGGACCCAGGTGATCCCAATTACAGCGAAAACCAACAGATTACCCAGTCGGCCCGCTTCGGATTTGGCGCCTACTATCACATGCAGCGCTTCTATTGTGGTGTCTCTATTCCCACGTTGACCGCCCTCGGTCCTTATGCAGAGACGATTGAACCGCACTTGCTGACCACAGCGGGCGTTGTGCTCAAGGCCTCTGATGGCGTGATGCTTAAGCCCAGCTTTTTGCTGAAAGCCGTCCAAGGTGCCCCTGCACAATTGGACCTCAACCTGCATGCCCTGTTCCAAGAGCGCATCTGGCTCGGTGCCGGTTGGCGCTCTGGTGACGCGGTTGTCAGCATGATGGAAATTCAAGTCACCCCTGAGTTGCGCATCGGATATGCCCACGACTTCACCCTGAGTGAGATTCGGAATTACTCCACAGGGTCGAATGAGATCCTCATTGGTTTTGATTTTGGACAGGGCATCACTGCCAAGCGTTCTCCCCGTTATTTCTGACCCCATGCTCGCGCGAATATTCTCCCTTTCCCCTTCCCTGCTGCTCGGTGTGGTTTTGGGTGGCATGGTCACCATCTCTGGATGTGCCCGCCTCCACGTAGAAGAAGGCCAAGCCGCCTTTGATGAGCTCCGCTATCAGGATGCCATCCACCACTTTGGCAAGGCCGTACAACGGATCCCCAGCCCCGAATCGTACAGGATGTTGGCTTCATCGCATGCCCTCATCAATGAACCTCTAGAGGCTTCGGCAGCCTATGCCATCTTGGTGACACAGCCAGAGGCGACCGATGCAGACCGCATCTCCTATGCGGAGACGCTCTTCAAACAGAAGCGCTACTCCGAAGCAGAGCGTCTGCTCAATGCTGTGAGCCAACGCGACCCCGGCAACGAAGTTGCTGCGGCATTGCGCCAAAGCGCGATGTTGGCCCAAGACGGATCCCGTGACACGACCGCATTTGAACTGGAGCCCTTCTCTACCGAAGGCATCCGTTCGGCATTTGCGCCCTACCGTTACGGCAACACCTTGTACTTCACAGGTGCCCTCGAAAAGCCTGGCGCCCGTGACCCCTATACCGACCTGAGCTATACCGACCTCTATCAGATCCCCGTATCTGGCGGTGTGCCCACTTTGGTGCCTGGTGTCAATGGGCCCTATCACGATGGCATTGCCTCCATCTCACCGGACGGTTCGAATATTTTCTATACCCGGAGCTCACACGCCCCGGAAAAATCCGGCAAACTGCTGCTCGATGACGCATCGGTGAACAACACCACCATCTTCTACGCGAGAAAGGGCTTGGAAGCTTGGACCAATGACATTGAAATCGGTTTGAGTGACGGGTCCAATATGTATGCCCACCCGGCCTACAGCCCCGACGGGACCAGCCTGTATTTTTCTAGCGACATGCCCGGCGGATATGGGGGAATGGACCTCTACCGCTTGGACCGCAACGGAGATACTTGGTCATTCCCGCCCGTGAATTTGGGAGCTGCTGTGAACAGCGCTGGAGACGACGTCTTCCCCAGCCTGAAGGGCAGCGACACCTTGTTTTTTGCCTCTGACGCCCAAATCACCCTTGGCGGTTTGGATGTGCTGTACTCTGTAAAAGAGGCGGACGGATCCTGGGGAAACCCTGTACATCTGGACTATCCGCTCAACAGCCAAAGCGACGACTTCTGCATCTCATTTGACGAAGGTGGAAAATCAGGCTTTGTGTCCTCAGACCGCTTTGGATATGACCGGATCATGAAGTTCCGCGTCGTAGAGCGCCCGCTGACCATCCGCGGTATGGTCATCGACAGCGAAACTGGCGAGCCCATTGCCAATGCCAATGTGGACCTGCTCGATGCCGAAGATGGCAGTGCTGTAGCTCTCCAAAGCGATGGTGATGGCCGTTTTGAATTGAACCTTCCGCACGGGAGGAGCTTTCGCGCCGAAGCCACCATGGACACATACTTCGCCGAGAACATCACCTTGGACACCCCTGAGGATGTGTTGGTGCGCGATATGGAAGTCACCATTGTGTTGACGCCTACCAGTGAGCTCAACAGCGATGAGTACGCCAGCGCCATCCGCGAAGGCGACAGCTTTGAACTGCCAGAAATCCGCTGGGACTACGACAGCTATCGTTTGCGCGATGAAGCCAAGCCCGCCCTCTCTTTGGTGGCTGAGTTTCTGCGCAACCGTCCGGGCATCGAAGTTGAGCTTCGGTCGCACTGTGATGCCCGCGGCACCGACCGTTACAACCAGCGCTTGAGCGAGCGCCGCGCAGCATCTGCTGCCCGTTACCTCAAGGACCTTGGTGTTTCAGCCAATCAGGTCTCCCCCGTCGGCGTCGGCGAAGGAGAGTTGCGCAACGAATGCGGAAATGGTATTCCTTGTTCTGAAGCCAAGCACCAAGAAAATCGAAGAACTGAATTCCTCGTCATCCGGACTCCGGACCGCGAGAATTGAAGCCCCTTCGACCTTTACCAAAGACCAACCACCAAAAGAAAACGGGGGACCCTCAAAGGTCCCCCGTTTTCTTTTTGACGCCTCCCTGAAGAAGCGTTTAAATCAGAATTGACTCAGGCGAAATGCGGCCCAGGATAGTACGCATTGTCTCCAAGCTCCTCTTCAATGCGGAGCAATTGGTTGTACTTGGCGATCCGGTCACTGCGCGATGCACTGCCCGTTTTGATTTGACCTGTGGACAAGGCCACTGCCAGGTCGGCAATGGTGGTGTCTTCGGTCTCACCACTGCGGTGGCTCATCACGCTGGTGTACCCACAACGGTTGGCGAGCTGCACTGCCTCAATGGTCTCGGTCAACGTGCCGATTTGGTTCACCTTGATGAGGATGGAGTTGGCCACCCCCTCTTCGATGCCCCTGCTCAGGCGCTCTACGTTGGTCACAAAGAGGTCATCTCCGACCAACTGTGTGTTCTCACCCAATGCGTCTGTCATGAGCTTCCAAGTGGCCCAGTCGTCTTCGTCACATCCATCTTCGATGCTGATGATGGGGTACTTTCCGCGAAGCTCTTTCCAGTAATCCACCCATGCTGTGCCGTCCATCTGTTGGCCAGTGCCGGACAAAATGTACAGGCCTTTCTCCTTGTCGTAGAATTCGCTGCTCGCAGCATCCAACGCCAATTGGAAATCCTCATTGGGCTTGTAGCCTGCCTTTTCAATGGCCATCAAAATGGTATCGAGCGCCTCTTCGTTGGAGTTGAGGTTTGGGGCGAACCCGCCTTCATCTCCCACATTTGTGCTGAGGCCTTTGCTGCTCAACACCTTCTTGAGGTGATGGAACACTTCTGCACCCATGCGAAGCCCATCTGCGAACGTGTCCGCTCCCACGGGCATGATCATGAACTCCTGAATGTCAATCGCATTGTCTGCGTGCGACCCACCATTGATGATGTTCATCATGGGAACCGGCATCAGGTTGGCATTCACTCCACCGATGTAGCGGTAAAGAGGCTGACCCAATGATCCTGCTGCAGCCTTTGCGGCAGCCAAGCTCACTCCTAGCAAAGCATTGGCTCCGAGGTTGCCCTTGTTCTCTGTGCCATCGAGGTCGATGAGCGTGTGGTCGATGCCCACCTGATCAAAGATGTCCATGCCACCGAGCTCCTCGGCGATGGTCACATTGATGTTGGCGACCGCCTTCTTGACGCCCTTGCCCAGATAGCGGCCCTCATCTCCGTCTCTCAACTCCACGGCCTCGTGGATGCCTGTGCTCGCCCCTGAAGGAACTGCTGCACGACCTACGACGCCCTCGCCAGTAACGACTTCGACTTCTACGGTTGGATTGCCCCTGGAATCCAGGATTTCACGGGCATGAATGTGATCAATGTATTGCATGTTCAGACAGGCTGTGTTGCGCCTTGTTGTGTGATGTGCGAAATAAAACGGTCAAATAAATGTCGGCTGTCGTGCGGTCCTGCACTCGCCTCGGGGTGGAATTGTACCGAAAAGACGGGCTTCCCCTCGAGCTTGATCCCGGCCACTGTGCCGTCGTTAAGGTGTTCGTGGGTGACGGTCACGCCTTCGGCATCCGACAAGGAGTCCCGGCTGACCACAAAGCCGTGGTTCTGTGAAGTGATTTCACACTTGCCACTTTCCAGGTCTTTCACCGGGTGGTTGACACCTCGGTGGCCTTGGAACATCTTTTCGGTGCGCAAACCTTGGCTCAGTGCGATCAATTGATGCCCCAGACAAATGCCGAATACGGGCTGTCCGAGTGCAATGATGTCTTGGATCAAGGCGATGGTCTCGGGCATGGCAGAAGGGTCTCCAGGACCGTTTGAAATCATCCATCCCGAAGGATTCCAAGACTTCATTTCCTCCAACCCAGTCGACATGGGGAATTGGCGCACCAGTGCCCCCCTCTCGGTGAGGCATCGGGTGATGTTCTCTTTGTTGCCGAGATCCAACAGCGCAATGCGAACGGGGCTGTCAGCCTCTCCAGCATCCTCTGCCTCTTGACGCGTCACACCGCTGGAAAGTTCGAGTCCCTCCATTGAAGGGGTTTCTTTCAAGCGGGCCAGTAAGTCGGCCTCTGGGGTGCCATCATTGGAAATCAAGGCGTTCATCGCCCCGCAATCGCGGATGTGCTGAATGAGTCCACGTGTGTCAATGTCTGCAATCCCCACAATGCCATCGCGCTGAAGGCGATCCGCCAGGGGTTCGATGTCGCCGATGCGGCTGGCCACTTCACTGAAATTTCGCACCACCAGACCGGCGATCTGGGTGCTGCCGCTTTCGTTCTCTCCACTGTGGACGCCGTAATTGCCAATGTGTGCAGTGGCCATGACCAATACCTGCCCCTTATAACTGGGGTCGGTAAAGATCTCTTGGTATCCGTACATCCCGGTGTTGAATGCCACCTCGCCAGTGGTCGTGCCTTTGGCACCGATCGCGGCTCCCTCGAATCGTGTTCCGTCCTCCAGCAACAGGATGGCCCGCCTAGGGGCGCTTGGTGAATCGTTGTGCATCATCGGAGCGCGAAGATAGTCCGCAACAGGAGCCTTACCCCATTTATAGCCAGCAAGGTCAGAACAGAATTTGAACAGCCTATCCAATGGCCTCAACGAAAAAAGGAGGCCAGTAGGCCTCCTTTTTCAATGGTGTTGTGTGCGGCCTTATTCGGCAGGCTTCTCCTCCTCGCCATCGGCGGGAGCAGCGTCGGCAGCAGGCGCTTCCTCGGCAGCAGGTGCTTCCTCGGCAGCAGGCGCAGCGTCGTCAGCAGGCGCTTCCTCGGCAGCAGGCGCTTCCTCGGCAACAGGCGCTTCCTCGGCAGCAGGCGCTTCCTCGGCAGCAGGCGCTTCCTCGGCAGCAGGTGCTTCCTCAGCAGCAGGCGCTTCCTCAGCAGCAGGCGCTTCCTCGGCAGCAGGTGCTTCCTCAGCAGCAGGCGCTTCCTCAACAGCAGGTGCTTCCTCAGCAGCCGTTTCAACGGCGGCAGCTGGAGCAGCTGGAGCATCAGCTCCACCGCGTCGTGAGCGGCGGCTGCGCTTGCGCTTGGTCTTTGCTTCGTTGCCGTAGAGCTCGTTGAAATCAACAAGCTCGATGATGCACATTTCGGCATTGTCACCCAAACGGTTTCCAATGCGGACGATGCGGGTATAGCCTCCCTCGCGGGTTGCAACCTTCGGGCCCACTGAAGTGAACAATTCGCTGATGGCGTTCTTGTCCCGCATGTACCGGAAGCAAATCCGGCGATTGTGGGTTGAATCTTCCTTAGAACGGTTCACGAGTGGCTCCACAAATCCGCGAAGAGCCTTGGCTTTCGCCAAAGTCGTCGTGATCCGCTTGTGCTCGATCAAGCTGCAGGCCATATTGGCCAACATCGCCTTTCTGTGGGCGGTCTTGCGACCGAGGTGGTTAAATTTCTTTCCGTGTCTCATGGTGACGGACTTTGAGGGCCCGGATTACTCCGCGTCCAACTTGTACTTGCTGACGTTCATGCCGAATTGCAGGCCCTTGCTCTCTACGAGGTCCTCGAGCTCGGTCAAGCTCTTCTTGCCGAAGTTGCGGAACTTCAACAGGTCATTCTTATTGTAAGCCACGAGGTCTCCGAGCGAGTCGATGTCTGCTGCTTTCAAGCAGTTCAAGGCACGAACACTCAGATCCATATCGACCAACTTGGTCTTGAGCAAGTGGCGCATGTGAAGCGACCCCTCGTCCAATTCCTCAGACTCATTCTTCTCTACGAAGTCAAGCGTGATCCGCTCCTCGCTGAACAACATGAAGTGTTCAATCAGGATGCGCGCAGCTTCCTGCAGAGCGTCCTTCGGTGCAATCGACCCGTCACACTGGAGCTCAATGATGAGCTTCTCGTAGTCGGTCTTTTGCTCCACACGGAAATTCTCCACTTCGTACTTGACGTTGCGGATGGGTGTGAAGATGGAGTCAATGAAGATGGCATCCACTGCGGACTCTTCATTTCTGTTCTCCTCCGCAGGAACGTAACCACGTCCCTTTTCGATGCGGATTTCCATGCTCAATTGAACCCCAGAATCGAGGTTGCAAATCACATGGTCAGGGTTCATCACCTGGAAGGCGGAAGTGAACTTGCCGATGTCGCCTGCCACGAATGAATCTTGGCCGCCAATGACGATGTTGACCACCTCGTGGTCTACATCTTCAATTTGACGCTTAAAGCGAACCTGCTTGAGGTTGAGCACCATTTCGGTGACATCCTCCACCACTCCTTTGATGGTGCTGAACTCATGCTCCACACCTTCGATGCGGAGTTGTGTGATGGCATAACCCTCCAAGCTGGAGAGCATGATGCGGCGGAGCGCATTGCCGATGGTCACACCAAAACCTGGCTCCAGTGGACGGAATTCAAACCGTCCGCTGAAGTCATCAGACTCGAGCATAATGACCTTGTCTGGCTGCTGAAAATCGAGAATCGCCATTTCGGTTGTGCTGGGTTGTGATTACTTACTGTAAAGCTCGACGATGAGTGACTCCTTGATGTTCTCAGGAATCTGGTCACGGCTGGGGACGGAAATGACCGTTCCTGCGATAGAATTGCCATCCCAATCGAGCCACTCGTGGCGCTGACCACCTGAGGCCAATGCTTCGGTTACGACTTCGAGGGACTTGGACTTCTCCCGCACACCGACTACGTCACCAGGACGCACACGGTAGGATGGGATATTGACCACGCTTCCATTGACTGTGACGTGCCGGTGGCCCACCAACTGACGGGCTCCACGGCGGGTTGGGCTCATGTTCAAACGGTACACGACGTTGTCGAGACGCAACTCACAGAATTGGAGCAGCACCTCACCCGTAATGCCGGGCTTGTTCTGAGCGCGCTCGAACATGTTGCGGAACTGGCGCTCGAGGATACCATAGGTATACTTCGCCTTCTGCTTTTCTGCGAGCTGAACGGAGTACTCTGACTCCTTCTTACGACGGCGATTCGGGCCGTGTTGGCCTGGTCCATAAGGACGGCGCTCAAGCGCCTTGTCTGGGCCAAAAATGGCCTCCTTGAATCGGCGGGTGATCTTGGACTTGGGTCCGCGGTAACGTGCCATGTTGTCTTGCTTGTTTCTTTCGGTTCCCTAGAATCAGACGCGGCGGTGCTTGGGTGGGCGGCAGCCGTTGTGAGGCATGGGTGTAATGTCCATGATCTCCGTCACTTCAATCCCCATGTTGTGCAAGGTGCGGATGGCGCTCTCACGTCCACTTCCCGGCCCCTTGACGAAGACCTTCACTTTTTTCAAACCATGTTCCATGGCCTCCTTTCCACAATCTTCTGCGGCGCACTGCGCAGCATAAGGTGTGTTCTTTTTGGAACCGCGGAATCCCATCTTGCCTGAGCTGGACCAGGAAATAACCTGTCCTGTGGCATTGGTGAGGGATATGATGATGTTGTTAAAGGAGGCGTGGATGTGGGCTTGGCCCGTGCCATCTACTTTAACCTTCTTCTTCGACTTTTTGGTGGTCTTGGCCATCTTATGGGGAGTTGATCGATTCTGAGTCCCAGGTCAGGGACAGGAATTACTTCTTCTTGTTGGCTACAGTCTTCCGCTTTCCTTTACGGGTACGGGAGTTGTTCTTGGTCCGCTGCCCTCGCAGTGGAAGGCCTAGACGGTGACGGATGCCGCGCTGGCAACCGATGTCCATCAGGCGCTTGATGTTCATCTGGACTTCTGAGCGAAGCTCACCTTCTACACGGATCTCAGAGATGATCTCGCGAATTTTGGTGATTTCCTCATCGGACCAATCTTGGACGCGCTTGTCTTCAGAGACAGCGGCCTTGGAGAGAATATCCGCGGAGCGGGAGTGTCCAATGCCGTAGACATATGTCAGGGCAATTACTCCTCGCTTATTCCGGGGGATGTCGATACCGGCGATACGGGCCATGGCGAATGCGTTTTAGCTTCAGGATTAACCCTGACGCTGCTTGAATTTGGGGTTCTTCTTATTGATGACAAAGAGTCGTCCCTTGCGTCGGACGATCTTGCAATCCGCTGAGCGGACCTTGAGGGAAGCACGGGTCTTCATATCGGTCTAGTTTCTTATTTGTAACGAAAGGAAATGCGGCCTTTGCTCAGGTCGTATGGACTCATGTCCACCCGCACCCTGTCTCCAGGAAGAATCTTGATGTAGAACTTCCTCATCTTTCCGGAGATGTGCGCCGTGATGACGTGACCGTTCTCGAGCTCCACGCGGAACATAGCGTTCCCGAGTGCCTCAGTGATGGTACCGTCTTGCGTTATCGACGCTTGTTTGGCCATGGATGTGTGTTTTCCGTTTCGTATTTGATGTGACGCCTCAATCCTCTCTCACTGCCCCAAGGGCCTCCTCGATCCATTTGAATGTCGAAAGAACTTCTGATTTTCCTGCCCGCACCACAACGTCGTGTTCGAAGTGCGCACTGGGCAAACCGTCTGCAGTAGCTATTGTCCAACCATCGCTCTCTTGCACCACTTGCTTCTTCCCAAGGTTGATCATGGGCTCGATGGCAAGTACCATGCCTTCTACGAGTTTGATGCCGTTTCCAGGCCTCCCGTAGTTGGGCACTTCTGGCGGTTCGTGCAGGTTGGAACCTACACCGTGACCGACCAACTCCCTGACAACGCCATAGCCTGAGGCCTCAGCGTGTTCTTGAACAGCCCAGCCGATGTCACCGATGCGGTTGCCCGCAATCGCTTCTTCAACGGCATCCTCAAGGCACTCTTGCGTCACCTTTAGCAGGCGGCGCACTTCGGGTCTGACCTCGCCCACCATAAAGGTGTATGCGCTGTCGCCGTAGTATCCTTCCTTGAGCACCCCACAATCGACGGACACGATGTCCCCCTCTTGCAGTGGATCGTCATTGGGAATTCCATGAACCACGTGGTGGTTCACAGAGGTGCAGAGCGTAGCTGGAAATCCATTGTATCCTTTGAACCCCGGCTCAGCGCCGTGATCCCGAATAAAGGACTCTGCTACCTGATCCAGTTCCGCGGTGGTGACACCGGGTTGGATCAGCTTGGCCACTTCGGCCAAGGTTCTTCCGACAAGTAAAGAACTCGTTCGGAGCAACTCGATTTCGGATTCGGTTCGA
>CBFHUP010000028.1:0-31342 GCA_965659115.1 uncultured Flavobacteriales bacterium
GCCTTCTTCCTGTGGCTATGGCGATCATGGCTGCGCCCAAGGCCAACGTATAAAAAGCGGCTTGAACCAAGGTGTAGTCGTGGAGCAAGAGCAGGGCCTCAGCGTCGCTCAATACACCATGGCTTCTGTAGGCATGGGCGGCCAAAAGGAGGGCGGCTACCATGGCCAGGTGCAGCGTGTCCAAGACCAATGTCCAGGCTTGTTTCCCCAGGTGCGGAAATATTCCAGACAGCGCAGAAGCCGCGATCCAGGGCACCATCCATGGTGCAATGATGCGCATGACGGGCAACATGTCTTGCCACACATCGCCCAGCAAGAGGGGCATCCAAGAATCGGGAATGGCCCAGAGCACCGAGATGCCGAGTGAAGACAGGAGCATGAGGACGGCCATCCAAGAGGCGTAATGGCGCAAGAGCTTATGGGGTGGAACGTCATCCAAATGTTTAAAGAAAACATCGCTCACACTTCGGATGACCAGACCGGCAGCAACGGTGAGGTAGGCCATTCCCGCACCTGCAACCCCCACGATGTTGGAAGATCCATGCTCGAAGAGGTAGAGAATGAACAAGCCATTGGCTGCCATGGCCAGTACATTGGCTGGGGTGGTGAATACCGCATAAGCACGGTTGTTTTTCCAAGCTTTGAGCCTCGATGAACGCGTACTTTTTGGCGCCAAGCGCCAGCCGTTGTGTACAGTTTGGAGTCCCCAAACGGCCGAACACCATTGTCCTGCTATGCGGCCTATGATGAGTCCAAGTCCTCCAATAGGTGCAGCAACGAAGCGCAGGGCTTCTCCGGCAACTCCTCCTCCTGCCCTGACCAGAGCCAGCTTTTGAAAGCGTGCTTCTCGGGAAAGCCATCCCGTGACCATGCCATTGAGCCCCATACCTGCGACCCCCAGCGGAAGCAGGCACCAGAGCCAAGGGATGGACCCCATCTCAAGTCCGATCCTCCTCAGCCCGAGGGCGAGCATCAACGCGAAAAGGGCGACCAAGATCAAGGACCTCAGTCCATTCGAGAAAGTTGCCCTTGCTTGCTCTGCACTTTCCTGCTTGACCATTGCCAGGTCCATGCGCAATGTGGCGACGGCCCCCAAAATGCTGGCGAGCTGGGAATAGGCTGCCATGTCGGCAAAGGCATCTGGACCATAGCAGAAACGCTGCAGCAGGGGAAGGGCCGCAACAGCAGCAACCTGCGCTACCCCAGCCGAGAGGGACAGGCTGGCGATGTCCTGTAGCCGGCGCTTCAGGGAGGTCCGAGATGAAGATAGGTCAGGCATGGTGCTGGCTCAGCACCAAAATACGGGACCAAACTGACCCGAAGATGCGGGGGGGTCAGTTCTGTACGACCACACGGCTGTGAAAGCCGAGGGAGGGAAGGCTCAGGACATAGACTCCGTCTGGCGCATTCCAGGTATTCCATGAAGTGAGGCTGCCTCCTTGTATGGTCCTTCCGGCAGCGTCCAACAACGACCATGTCGTTCCCATGCAAGAAGTGCATAGGATGTTGAATCCTGAAGGCTGGGGCAGAAGCGTTACAGCTCCGCTTTCTTGGTTTCCGATAGAAAGAACAGACTCAGCCGAAAAGGGGGAAGTGCCATTCAACAGTTCATACATATCGCAGAGTCCATCTCCATCCGTATCCAGTGTGGCTGGGGAGCAGGGGTTCTGGGGGTCGTGTCCCAATAGGAGCTCTTCCATATCGCACATTCCATCGCCGTCGGTATCCGTGGCAATCGGTGAACAAGGGTCTGCGTCTGACCAGCCAGAGGCGAGCTCCATGCCCGCACACCAACCATCTCCATCCAAGTCACTGTCATTGGGAACGCATGCATCAGTGGCATCCCAAGATTCGATGGTTTCCCACTGATCACAAAATCCATCTCCATCACTGTCCTCTGAGTATGGAGAACAAGGGTCGTTGATCGCAGAGCCTATCACATCCTCCAATTGATCACAAAGGCCATCGCCGTCGGAGTCTATTCCCAGAGGGTCGCAGGTGTTGTTGGGGTCTGTACCATTGGCGAGCTCTGCACTGTTGCAGATCCCGTCCATATCGGAGTCTAGAAAGTCAGGACTGCAAGGGTCGTTCACGTCTGTCCCCATGTCGAGTTCCTCTGAATCACAGTAGCCATCCCCATCGGTGTCTGTTGTGGCGGGTGAGCATGGATTGTTGGGGTTTGACCCTAGCAGTTCTTCTTCGATGTCGCAGTAACCGTCGTTGTCTGAGTCCAAATTGTATGGGTCACAAGGGTTTTGTGCATCGGTTCCCGAGAACAACTCCATGGCGTCACATGCGCCATCTCCGTCGGAGTCTTCCAGCCCCTCTGATCCTAAATCACAAGGGTTGAAAGGGTCTGTACCCAATTCAAATTCCAAGGCATCGCACGTTCCGTCGCCATCCGTATCTGGAGCACCCTCGGAACAAATCTCCGCCGTATTGGATGTGAGGAGGCAATCAGCTTCGATCTGTGATGGCTCTTGAGAAAGGGTTTGCAAGGCAATCTGATTCTCAATATTGCTGAGGAACAACCCCAACCAGTCTGCCCTTTGAACCACAACTCCGTCGCAATTGATGACCACCGCACCAGCAGGCCGCAAAAAGAAATGCTCGTAAATGATGTTGTTGGGAGAGTCGATCAACATGTCATCCCATGGAAAAGCGAAGTCGTTGTCAGAACCGGGCCCCATGAAGTCGATCACCGTTTGTGCAGCATCGTATCGGTCCTGAACGATACGGTGCTGGTTTAGGTATTGTCCATCGGGTCCTGCAATTGGAAAAGCAGGGCAGTTTGATGGGCAATTGTCCATATCCAGGGCGTGGGCTTCAGCAACATAAACAGGAATCCAATTGAAGTCTTCTAGGTGGCTATTGACCCAAGACACAATGTTGTTAGGGGCGGTCAACAACCAGTCGTTTTGGAAGCGCACACACGTTGCCGATCCATTGAAAATGATGGTGGGCTTGTCTGGGTTGATTCCGTTGGAAAGGATGAAGTCTTCCCCTAGCAATGACCAGAGGTGAAAATCACCAATGGTGTCTCCCAGAGCATACCCTCCGGAAAAGTCGTTGAGCTCTCCGCTGTACGGAACATCATCGATGCTGTCGGTGGGGAGCGGCATGACGTCCAGTCCAAGCCAATTGAAATGCTCATTTTGGCCAGAGACAGTCATAGCCAGGGACATGGACAGGAGAATGAGACTAAAACGTAGGGTCATAGGATTCGCAAAGAAAACACCGTTCGGCACAACAGGGTTGCTTGGGGATAACCTTTTGTGCATGTTGATGTTCAATGCTTTGCTGTAGAATGCTCAAATAGGGGCAAGGGCTTCTCCTTCAATCCAGCCCGTATTGCCATTTGCGAGTCGCACTTGGTGCCACAGGCCTTCCGTTCTGAGGATTTGAATGACGGTCCCCTCATGCAACACAAAAAGCTTCGACGCTTCGCTGCTGTTGGAGGGGCTGCTTAAAACCTCGATACGGGGAGACATGATGACCGCACCATCATTGGATTTACTCTTCAGGTCAGTTTCACGCCCCATGAACCCCAAGAGAAGGGCCGAGATGCCCAGAATGGGGGTCACGATCGCCAATCCGCGTCGGGTCGCCATATCCTGAGAAGCCATGCGCACAAACAGAAGAACAAAAGTGAGAAACCACAATACCAAAGAGCTGACTGTCCAGGTCCAAAGGCGGTGCGCCGAGGTCAATTCCCTCCACAAAGGAGCCAATGCTATTTCCGGCATCTCTTCGATGCGGTCTACAACAGAGGACCTCGCGAGCAGCAAGTTGGCGTGAAGATCATCATCACTTGGACGGATCCGTTTTGCCCTTTCGAAGTGCAAGATGCTCGGACCAATCCTCCCCGATTTGTAGTGGGCGACACCGAGGTTGTACTCCAATTCGAAAGAGGTCCACAATTCAGCTGCCTCGGAATAAGAGGCCACTGCATCATCGAAGTTTCCTTCCAGGTACGCAGCGTTGCCGGAATGAAAAGCCGCTTGAGCCGCCAAGGCGTCGGGTGCAGCCCAACACAATCCTGGCGCTGCCGTCAAGCTTAGCAGGAGGGCGATGGAAGCCAGTGTGCCCGATGCCGGCGCCGAAGTCCGATCAGAATCCAGTGCTTTGGCCGCGGCCTCGAGCCGGTGGGCAGCATCAGTGATGTTGGGTGCTCCTGGGGCGAAACGGCCCTGGTCGAGGATTTGAATGAGGGCAAGCCACTCGTCTTGTAAAGCAGCGTCATACCCCGAGAGGGCAATTTTGTAGCTCTCCAAGCCAGCATCGCTCCTTGAGATGCCCAATTGGCCTTGCAAAAATTCATGGGCCGCCTGTCCCAAGTCGTCAAAGCTCGCTTCGCCTTTTTTCGCCTGATTCAGGGCGGCCTTAAGCTGGACTTTGGTCTGGCGTTTGCGCAGAAGCGCGGGATTGCGCACTTCCTTGTGCTTGCGGCGGCGAACGGACCAACCGATCAAAAAGCCGAGGGGAGGGAGGCCCAAAAGTGCCATATGAAAAGGCCCTCCAAAAAATGGATGCGAGCGCGGTTTGAGTTCGGTCTCGGTTCGAATAAACCGCATGTCCCGCGTCAGAATGGTCACGTCCGTCTTGCTGTTAAAACCAAAGGCGGGACCTTCAGTTTGCTCACTGCCGGTCACATCCAATGCGATCGCAGGCGGGCTGAGGGTCACGAATCGATCCAAGGCATAATCGTAATAGGACAGCGCCGGCAGCGAAATTTCATACGCCCCCTCTGCTCGGGGGATGACCAGATAAGTCAGTGTTCTGCGGCCGCGCTGACCTTGGAGGTCTGTGGTAATTCTGTCTTGGATTTCCGGATCGAAAACTTCGAGGTCTTTGGGCCAAACGATTTCTGGAGCACCGATGAGCCCCAAGTTTCCATTGCCCTTGAACTCCAAGGTGATGTTGATCGCCTCATTGGCTTTTGGCCCGACTTTATCATCTGCTTTCCACGTCGCAGTGAGCTTGCGGAAGGTCCCTAAAGAAGATGCAGGAATGGGAGCCGGCAGAGGCAGGACTTCTATGCTGACCGCTCGTGCTTCGGCGCTCAGTGGCCGGGTATTGAAAAAGGAGATCCTCATTTGAGCCTCCACATTGAAGCCCGATATGTCGAGTTTTCCTGTCCGAGTGGGGTAGAGAATGTCGGTTCTGACCGTCGCCACCTGAACACGCCTTCCATCGACGATGGTGTTCTCCCACCTCGGATCTTCTCCCTCTACGTTCTCCTTCCAAACTCCAGAGAGCTCTGGGAAGCTGTAATTGCGCACGTCTACAGCATCCATGCGGTTGTAGATGCGGTATTGAACGCGCACGGGCTCGCCAAGGTGGACCTTTGTCTTGTCCGTTTCGATGACGGCTTCGAACTGGGCCGGAGTCTGACCCGCCTTGCTTCCTTGTTTCACGACTTGCAGGTCGATGGCTTTGGAGCGAAGCCTTCCAATGCTGGTGTTAAAGGAGAAAGCAGGTATGCGCAATGTGCCAGGCTGGGCCACCATGGCAGAGTAAGTGTACCCCTTTTTGGAGGACATCTTCCCGTTGATGATTTGCGTATTTGACGAAGTAGACGGTCCGCTCAAGTACCGCAAGCCCTCAATTTTTGGGGGTGAGTTGAATTGGACATTGACACCCTTGAATTCAAAAGTGATTCGGAATGCTTGGCCGGCCTGCACGGGGTTGCGGTCTACAACGACAGTGGCTTCAGCTTGGGCTGACGCCCATGATGTTGAGGCCAATACGATGAGCACGGCGCCGAAAGTGTTCCCCCAAGACTTCCAGAGGTTGGGCATCATTGGAACCAGCAAGGCTTTATTCAAATTCACAATCCCCATTACCAGTCCTTCTCAATTTTGGTCTTCTTGCCCTTGCCGCGCTTGGCGTTTTCCTGCGCCTGCAATTTGGCACGAAGTGCGGCTTCGTTTCTTTCGAGCATATCGAGAATGCGTTCAGCATCTGCCGGCTGAATCTGACCCTCTTTGGGCTGGCTTGGTTCAGGCTGTTGCTCTTGGGCGCCATTCTGTTGACCCTCCTGGTCTTTCTCGCCGTCCTGGCCCTCTTGGTTCTGATCGCCGTCCTGGTTCTCTTGGTCCTGCTCGCCGTCCTGGTTCTCTTGGTCCTGCTCGCCGTCCTGGTTCTCCTGATCCTGCTCGCCGTCCTTGTTCTCCTGATCCTGCTCGCCGTCCTGGTTCTCCTGGTCCTGCTCGCCATCCTGGTTCTCCTGGTCCTGCTCGCCGTCTTGGTTCTCTTGGTCCTGCTGTTCCTGTCGCATGGCCAATGCCAGGCTCAAATTGTACCGGGTGTCCGCGTCTGTTGGGTCCAACCTGAGGGCCTCTTTGTATGCCCCTACAGCACCTTCCACATCTTGTCCCCCGAGGAGCAGGTTGCCCACGTTGTTCCATGCATCGGCTTGGATGATGGGGTCCTTGGACAAGGCGGCCGCCCTTTGAAAGGCTTTCATGGCATCTTCATCGCTTCCGCTGCTCGCCAGCGCCATTCCTCGGTTCAGCGCGAGCTGACCGGGGGCGGCACCCTTCCAACTTTCAGCTTGGCCAAAAAGGCTGTCTGCAGCAGCAAAGTCTCGTTCAAGCATGGCCTGTGTTCCTGCAACAGCATTGCTTTTGGTGCCGGTCTCGAGCGTTGAGGATTGGGCCTGGACAGGCCATGGGAGGATGAGCATTAGCACAGCGACGGCGACAATCGGCTTGCGAGAAGCCAAGGGCCAGAGGCCTTCTATCAGCAAAAGCACCAGTCCTATGAGAAAGAACCAAGGGAATTGATGCACATAATCGGTGTAGGCCACTTTGGTTGTTTTCCCAGTTTCAAGGTTCTCGAGGCTATCCAGAAATGGGCTGAGGTCCACGTATCCGGATCGTGCTCGAACATAAGTTCCTGTGCCCGCTTCCACCATGGCCACCAACATGCGTTCGTCCAATGTCGACACCACGGGCTGTCCGTTTTGGTCCTCTTTGTACCCCGTTTGTCGGCCGTACCGGTCGAATTCAGGAATGGGGCCACCAGCTTCACTGGCCATGCCGGCCGCGTGAACCTTGATGCCTGACTTGGCAGCTTCGTCCGCTCGCGCCAAGGCGTCGTCTTCGTGGTTTTCACCATCGGTGAGGATCATGATGACTTTACTGGCTTGGCTTTCTGGGTCAAACGAAGTGACACATTGCTCAATGGCTGCTCCGATGGCGGTGCCTTGAACAGGGATGGCCTCCGGTCCAATGGCGTCGAGAAACAGCTTCACGGCGGCCAAGTCAAGGGTCAATGGCGCTTGTACATATGCGTCACCGGCGAAGACCACGAGTCCTGCGCGGTCACCATCCAAGCTGCCAACAATGCGTTCAATGGTGCGTTTGGCCAAGTCCAAGCGGGACATGCCGAGGTCTTCCGCAAGCATGGAGCGGCTGACATCCAGCGCAATCATGATGTCGACTCCATTGGCTTCTACTTCTTTGAGGCGGGTTCCGGTTTTGGGAGCCAACATGCCCATGGCCAGAAAAGCCAACGCTGTGCGCCATACCAAGAATTTCCAAATGGACCGTCGGGGACGTGCGCTTGGCCACAAGGTCTTGCTCAGTTTGAGGTCCACCGATTGCGAAATCCTCCGTTGCTTCCACAAATAGTGCCGGGCAAAAAACAACAGCATTACCGGCGCAATCAGCAGTGCGGGCCAAGCGGAAGGTTGGTGCAATTCAAATTGCGGAACCGTGGTTTTGATCAGCAGGTAAACGCCGCCAATGGCCGCCCAAAACAGCAGCTCAAATACCACGAGTCCGGTGACATGTGCGAACACCCGATATGTGCGTTCATTGCTCATGGCAGGCTCCTTAAAAAAACGTGTCGAACAAAAGCCTCAGTCCCAATGACCAGCAGGGTCAGCCATCCCAAGACTGGAAATTCTTCCGTCCTTTTGTTGTAGCGAAAGACGTTGAATCGGGTCTTCTCTAGGGTGTCAATCTCCTCGTAAATCTCACGCAACTTGGCGCCACTGGTGGCGCGGAAATACCGCCCGCCAGTCTCTTGGGCGATGCTCTGCAGCGTCCCCTCATCGATGTTGACCTCCACCCAATCATAGATAAAGCTGCCGTCGGGTCTTTTGCGCACGGGGCTCTTGGCTTTGCCAACAGTGCCGACCCCAATCGTGTAGACCCTGATGGACTCGAGGGAAGCCAACTGCGCAGCATCCATTGGCTCGATCTGTCCCGAGTTGTTTTCTCCATCGGTGATGAGGATCACCACTTTGCTTTTGGCCTCGCTTTTCCTGAGTCGGTTGACGGCTGTAGCCAGCCCCATACCTATGGCTGTGCCGCCTTCTACCATGCCTGTTTCTAAGCCGTCCAGCCCATCGGCCACCACCCGGTGATCGGTGGTCAGGGGGACACGGGTAAAGCTCTCGCCTTCATACACGACAACCCCAACGCGGTCGTATGGACGGTCCTCTACAAACTCGCGCGCTACTTTTTTGGCCGCCTCCAAACGGTTCGGGCGAAAATCCTTGCTGAGCATGCTCGCCGAAACGTCCATGGCCATCACAATGTCAATGCCCTCTCGGGTCATGTTCTCTATGCTCGATGAGCTTTGAGGCTGGGCAATGACGGTCACAATCAGCGCCAATCCTGCGGTGCGCAATGCATCGGGCAGCAACGGAATCCACTGGTCTCTTCGTGGAGCGTTCAGTCCCAAGTGCTGCAGGTTCATTCTAAACTGGGGCAAGACAATGGGGCGGAACACAGACCACAAGCTCCATGCTCCAACTGCACACAGCAACCACCAAGCCGCGGGTGTGCCCCATTCATACCGGCCGTTGGCCACCAAAAAAACAGCGAGCCAAGCGCCCCAGCCTGTCAGTTGGGCAAGCGCCTGTCGGCTGCGCAAAGTCCATATGTTGGACGACTCACGCATGGGGTCGTTCGGTATTGGATGCGCCATCGGCCCCCTCTGCCTCGGAGTCGGAAGCAGCAGCGGGTATGGTGCGGTTGATCCAAGCGATGCTTTCCTGCACCACCCTCAAATGGGCGTCTCCGTCCATGTCCTGTTTCGCAAATTTGACAAGGTCAGAGCGCTGCAACAGGGCGATCATCCAGTCGCTTTCATCCGCGGCCATTCCTCTGATCGGCGCGTTGCGCAGCGTCTGGGCCAACTCATCGGTGGTCCGCTCCAAGGCTTTGACCCCAAAGCTGCCCTGCAGGTGCACCCGCACAGCCTCCGAGAGCACGGCTTGTGCTTCTTTTCCGCGGCCCTCCATCCATGGCTTGTCAAGCTCGAGTTGGCGCAACAGGGCCAGTGCTGTAATGTGGGCGGGTACCTCAGGCTCAGCGGCAGCCTTTTCCGCCGGATCTGTGTCTTCTCGGGAGCGCCATTTGCGATAGAGCCAACGTCCCACCAATACCATCACAACGGCGCCAATGATCCAAGGCAAAATAAATTTTAGCCGTTCCCACAGCGTGAACTGGTAGGCCTTGAATCCCTGCATGGGCTTGGGGGCGGCATTGGCCTCGAGGGGCACCAAACCCACTTCAACTTGGATGGGGGGCGTCTGAGCAGCCACCTTGTCACTGTCCAAGAGGGCGATGGGCGACAAAACCATCATGCCGGTATCCCAAGCCATGACGGCGATGTCCTGCTGCCTCCTGAGTCCCGCAGCCAGCACAGGCGAGGCACTGCTGTCCAGTTCCGAAACGGAGAGGATTTCCCAACCATAAGCCAGGGTGTCTCCGGGAATAAAATTGGGCCATTGCCAGTGTTGTCCTCCTTGCAGGGGTTCGTCTGAGATGAGTTGAATGGTCAACGGTTCACCCACTCCGATGCTGTCGCGGTCGGCCACGAGGTTGAGCACAGGGCCCGATTGGCCCCACATGGCGGCTGAAATCGTCAGCATCAAAACGGCAAGGGTGCGCATCTTAACCACGGCGATCAAACAATTGCATGAGTGGTTGAACGTAGGGCTTGGCGGTATTGAGGACCGCATGGTCGACCCCAGACCGCTTCATCATGTCGACCAGATTGGACTGAAACTGATCGGCAGCTGCGGTGTAGCGTTTGCGCCATCGCAAAGAGGAAGTGTCGATGAATGAGGCCATTCCAGACTCGGGGTCGGTGGCCGCCAACCAGCCCAATTTGGCGGCTTTCAATTCTACATCGTCCACCAATTGCAAGGCGACCAAATCGTGCCGGCGGGCGGTCCTTTTGAGCACATCGCCAAATCCATTGTCCTGCAAATCGCTGATGAGAAAGGCAATGGTGCGCTTCTTCATCACGCGGCCGAAATGCTCAAGGGCTGATGTGATGTCCGTTCCTTCGCCTTCTGGCTCCAAGTCGATGATCTCTCGGACAATCCTGAGGATGTGGCTGCGGCCTTTCTTGGGCGGAATGAAGCGCTCGATACGGTCGCTAAACAAGATGGCTCCAATCTTGTCGTTGTTCTGACCTGCCGAAAAAGCAAGCACTGCAGCAAGCTCTGCGGCAAGCTCCCGTTTGGATTTTTCGCGGCTCCCCAATTTTCCTGAGGCGCTCACATCGATGAGCAACATGGCTGTGAGCTCGCGCTCTTCTTCGAACACCTTTACATACGGGCTCCGCATGCGCGCCGTGACGTTCCAGTCGATGGTGCGGATTTCATCTCCGTGCTGATAAGCCCGATTTTCGCTGAACGCCATGCCCCTTCCTTTAAAGGCGCTGTGGTATTCACCCGAAAAAATCTGGCTGCTCAGTCCACGGGCACGCAACTCAACCCGACGAACGCGGCGAATCAGCTCGGAGGCTTCCATCTCAGGGGACTTGAACCTGGTCGAGGATCTCGGTGACGATTTGCTCTTGGCGGATCTCTTCAGCTTCGGCTTCAAAAGTCAAGCCGATGCGGTGGCGGAGTACATCCATCGCCACAGCGCGGATGTCTTCTGGAATCACATAGCCCCGGTGCGCCATAAACGCCCGTGCCTTTCCGGCCATGGCCAGGCCAATGGTGGCCCTCGGAGATGCGCCAAATCCAATGAGCGGGCCGAGGTGGCCCATGCCGTGGTTTTCCGGTTTGCGGGTCGCCTGGACAAGGGTCACGATGTAGCGCTCGATTTTCTCGTCCATGTAAACTTCGCGCACCAACTTTCGGGCGGCTACGATTTCTTCGGGCGTCACCACGGGCTGGACTTGAGGACGTTCGCCGGAGGAAACTTGGTTTCTCAGGATGATTTGCTCCTCATCATAAGTGGGGTAGTCGATGACGGCCTTCAGCAAGAATCGGTCGACTTGGGCTTCGGGCAGGGGATACGTTCCTTCCTGCTCCACAGGGTTTTGAGTCGCGAGCACCAAGAAAGGCTGGGGCAGGGGAAAGGTTTCGGAACCGATGGTCACCTGCCTTTCTTGCATGGCTTCCAACAAAGCGCTCTGGACCTTGGCCGGGGCGCGGTTGATTTCATCGGCGAGCACAAAATGGGCAAAAATGGGCCCCTTGCTCACGGTGAATTGCTCTTGTTTTTGGTTGTAGATCATGGTGCCGACCACGTCGGCAGGCAACAAGTCAGGCGTGAATTGAATGCGGCTAAAGTCGACAGCTACAGCGCGGCTTAGGGTTTGAATCGCCAAAGTCTTGGCCAATCCGGGCACGCCTTCCAAGAGCACGTGACCGTCGGCCAACAACCCGGTAATCAAGGTGTCCATCATGTTGCTCTGGCCTACAACGGCCTTGCCCACCTCATGACGGAGTTGGTCCACAAATCCACTTGCAGCACGGATCCGCTCCGTGAGGGCCTGGATGTCCGGGCTTCCATTGTTGGCAGAGGCGATGTCCGAAGTAGAGGTGTTGCTTAGCATGTCTGTTGATCGGTATGGTGCCATAAGTGGACGATGGCAGCAATTTGCACAGTCAAAAATACAGGAGTGCTTTTGGCGCACCCGATAGGGGCGGTTAAAAGATGTTGACCCAAATTGGGGCATGACCTTGAATGAATGCCTTTCCTCCGTTGCGGAGTTCCACAGCACCTTTGGTTTGCGGGTGGAAGAAAAGCCCACCATGACGCTCTCGGATGCAGAAATGTCTTTGCGGCACAGCCTCATGGCCGAAGAAAACGATGAATACCTCGAGGCCGTGCGCGCAGGCGATATGGTCGAGGTGGCCGATGCCTTGGGAGACATGCTGTACATCTTGTGCGGAACCATCATCAGCCACGGCATGCAGGATGTTGTGGCCGATGTGTTTCGCACCATTCAAGCTTCCAACATGTCCAAACTCGGTCCCGATGGCATGCCCATTTACCGCGCAGATGGCAAGGTGCTCAAGGGCCCAGGTTACTTCAAGCCCGATATCGCAGGGGCATTGAAAGGCGCTGGAGTTGAACAGTCAAACGCGGCTGTATGAACGCTTGGGTAGCCCAACGGGCCGACAAGGCCCTCGCTGATGCACGTTCTGGCAGCCCCAAAGCCCTGGATCGGTTGATGCGGGTCGCGCTTCCGTTTAACCGTCCTCACCGCATCGGAATCTCCGAAGTCAGCGGAGAAGAAGTGAGGGTGACATTGCCTGAACGCCGGTCCAACCGCAACCACTTGGGGGGCATGCACGCATGCGCCATCGCGACTGCGCTGGAGTTTTCCTCAGGAGCATCCATCTTGATTGAGGTCGGTATGCGGGACTACCGGATCATCATGTCGCGCATCGAAGTGGATTACCTGGCCAAGCCTCAAGGCCATTGCACCGCCACATCAAAAAGAAACACACCGGAAGTCTTGGGACTGTCCGATGTGCTTCAGAAGGAGGGAGTGGCCAGGGTCCAATTGGGCGCCGCCCTCCACGACGCCCGGGGCGAACATTGCGCCCAGGCCCTGGTTCATTGGCACCTCAAGGCGTGGGGCAGTCGTGGTTGACCACCAGGTCTGAACGCGTGCGCTCGTAACCGGAGAGGGACCAGCGCGTCCCATCGAATGAGGCCGTCAGTTTGACGTCGCCGTGGCCTTGAGTCGGCCGCACATAGTCGCTTCCGATATAGCCTTTGACTTTCCCCAATTCGGGATGCTCCAAGCGCACAGGGGTCCAGCTGGTTCCATCGCGGTCCACAGTCCAGCGGCTCATGTCCATTTGGCCCGGTAATGTGCCCTGATCTAAGAGGGCGATGACTTCTCCATCCAAGCCCGGGCCCCGGCGGAATTTGACGCGGTTGCCCAAGATGTCCAACAGGTGGTTTTGGCCCTTGGCGCGGGCATGCAGGTTGGTCATGGTGCCATCGGTGTCAATCAAAACAAACCCATCGGCAAACCGCGCGACATCCCGCCCGGTGGCTTTCCATCCGAACCGCTGGGCTTCCTTTCCGAGGATGTCCGCAATGGCAATGGGCTCGCATCCTTCCTCTTGGACGACCAACGTTGCAAAGCAGTCCATGATGCGCTCCGCATCTCCCGAGCGGGCTTCGGTTCGAACGTAGTGGATGAAGTCGTCAAAGTTGCGGAGGTCCTGCGGGGCAGCGAAGGCAGCGGCAGGTGCAGTGAGGGCGATTAAAATCGCGGCAGTGGAAGTGGTACGAAAAGCCTTGAACATGGGGTGGGGGTATGGGGTTTGTGGGCGGAGACGGTCTCTGTCCTGTATAAGCAATGCACACATTCAGGGTCTTGGTATGAAGCTGTCACCAACACGGTGGGAATTTGACATCCTTTTAGAAGGCGGATGCGCCGGAGCTCGGGATTATCTTTGCCGCCAATCCGGACAGCATGATCAACATCACCCTTCCCGACGGCTCCATCCGCCAGGCCGAAGCCCACGCGACCGCAATGGACGTTGCACGTGACATTAGCGAGGGCCTTGCGCGAAATGTGCTCGCCGCTGAAGTAAACGGCGAAGTGCGGGATGCCCAGCGCCCATTGGGTGGTGACGTCTCGTTGAAGCTGTTGACTTGGGGCGATGAAAACGCTCAGAGCACCTTTTGGCACAGCGGTGCGCACTTGATGGCTGAGGCGCTCGAAAACATGTACGATGGTGTCAAGTTTTGGGTAGGTCCTTCCGTGGAAGGGGGCTTCTATTATGACGTTGACTTTGGAGATCATGTCTTCAGCGACAAGGATTTTCCAGCCATCGAGAAAAAAATGCTCGAGCTCGCCAAGCAAAAGAGCGAATACGTTCGGCGCGATGTATCGAAGGAAGAGGCCAAGGCCTATTTCGAAGAAAAGGGAGACGAATACAAGCTCGATCTGCTCCAGAATCTGGAGGACGGAACCATCACCTTTTACACCCAAGGTGGCTTTACCGATTTGTGCCGTGGCCCGCATTTGCCTCATACAGGACACATCAAAGCTGTCAAGCTGCTTGCGGTAGCTGGAGCGTATTGGAAAGGGGATGAGACCAAGAAGCAGTTGACCCGGATTTACGGCATTGCATTCCCCAAAAAAGCGCAGTTGACCGAACACCTCGAGCTGCTCGAACAGGCCCGCCTCCGTGATCACCGCAAGCTGGGCAAGGAGCTCGATCTGTTTACGTTCAGTGAAAAGGTGGGCCAAGGGCTGCCACTGTGGTTGCCCAAAGGCGCAGACTTGCGCATGCGACTCGAGTCCTTTCTAAAGGAGGCCCAGCGCAAAATGGGGTACCAGCCTGTGATCACGCCGCACATCGGAAACAAGGAGCTCTACGTCACGAGTGGTCACTATGCCAAGTACGGCGAGGACAGTTTCCAACCCATCAAAACGCCAGCCGAAGGAGAGGAGTACTTGCTCAAACCCATGAATTGCCCGCACCACTGCGAGGTGTTCAAGAGCCGTCCGCGCAGCTACCGTGATTTACCGGTTCGTTTTGCAGAATTCGGAACGGTGTACCGCTATGAGCAGAGCGGAGAGTTGCACGGATTGACCCGAGTGCGAGGTTTCACGCAAGACGATGCTCACATTTTCTGTACAGTGGAGCAGGTCAAGGAGGAGGTCGGCAAGGTCATTGATTTGGTCCTGTACATCTTCAAGACCCTGGACTTTGTGGATTTTGTCGCCCAAGTATCGTTGCGGGATCCAGAGACCCCGGACAAGTATATCGGTGACGACAGCAACTGGGACAATGCAGAAAAGGCGATCGCCGAAGTGGCCCAGGAAAAAGGCCTCAAGACGATTACGGAATTGGGGGAAGCAGCATTCTATGGTCCGAAGCTTGACTTTATGGTCCGCGACGCGATTGGACGGAAATGGCAACTTGGGACCGTTCAGATCGACTACAACCTGCCCGAGCGGTTCGAACTCGAGTATGTAGGTGCCGACAACCAAAAACACCGCCCGGTGATGATTCACCGCGCTCCTTTTGGCTCTATGGAACGTTTTGTTGCCATTCTGATTGAGCATTGTGCGGGTAAATTCCCACTCTGGCTCACTCCAGAACAGGCGCGAATACTGCCGGTTAGCGATAAGTACAACGACTATGCTCAAGAGGTTTCAAAATCCCTTGAAAAGCGCGATATTCGCGCCCTCGTTGACGACCGCAGTGAAAAGGTTGGGAAGAAGATCCGCGAAGCGGAGCTCGACAAAGTCCCATACATGCTCATCGTAGGAGGAGACGAGGCCGAGAACGGAACTGTAGCCGTGCGAAAGCAAGGCGAAGGGGACGTAGGAGGTATGGCCACCGAGGCTTTTGCAGACCGAATCGACAGTGAGGTCGCCGAAATGCTTGGAGGTAACGAAATGATTGAACAACCAAACTGATAGCACCATCGCTATTCGACGCAGACGATCCCGAGGCCCAGCCCGGGTGATCAAAAAGAACCCGCACAGGACGAACCGTGAAATCCGGGCGCCCAAGGTGCGATTGGTCGGAGACAATATCGGCGATGCCGATGTCGTCGAAGTAGAAGATGCCATCAAAATGGCTGAGGAGCAGGAATTGGACCTGGTGGAGATTTCTCCCAAAGCAGACCCTCCTGTCTGCAGGATTCTGAATTATCAGAAGTTCCTGTATGACCAGAAGAAGAAGCAGAAGGAAATCAAGGCCAATCAGTCCAAGGTGACCCAGAAAGAAATCAGGTTTGGCCCGAACACGGACGACCACGATTTCAACTTCAAGGTGAAACACGCCAGGAAGTTTCTGGAAGAGGGGAACAAACTCAAGGCACACGTATTCTTCCGTGGAAGATCGATTGTCTTTAAAGAGAGGGGAGAGATCTTGTTGCTGCGCTTTGCGCAGGAGCTGGAGGACGTTGGCACAGTTGAACTCATGCCAAAGTTGGAGGGGAAGCGGATGTTTATCACGCTGAGACCAAAGAAGTAAAACCTGGGGAGGGGAGACCTGAACCGACACATACGGACGACATGCCGAAGATGAAGACCAAGAGTAGCGCGAAAAAGCGTTTCACCGTGACCGGCACGGGCAAGCTGAAGCGCAAGCACGCGTTCAAGTCGCACATCCTGACTAAGAAGAGCACCAAGCAAAAGCGGAACCTGACCCATTCAGGTTTGGTGCACAAGTCGGATACGCCGAACATCAAGACCCAATTGGGTATCTGAAGTAGAACAACGTTGAACAGGTTGCCAGCTCCTCAAGTTCCCAGCAGGGACGCTGTCCGCCGAAACCAATAAACCATGCCCCGTTCAAACAATGCCGTAGCGAGCCGCGCTCGCCGGAAGAAAATCCTCAAGATGGCCAAAGGCTATTATGGAGCACGCAAAAATGTGTGGACCGTAGCCAAGAATGCCGTCGAAAAAGGCCTCCTCTACGCTTATGTAGGCCGTAAGCTGAAGAAGCGCCAATTCCGCTCTCTCTGGATCCAGCGTATCAACGCTGGAGCGCGTCAGCACGGAATGAGTTACTCTCAATTTATGGGCAAGTGCAGCAAGTCAGGCATCGATCTGAACCGCAAGGTACTGGCCGACTTGGCACTCAACCATCCGGATGCCTTTAAAGCAGTGGTGGACCAGGTGAAGTAATCTGCACCGCACCAAACCGAAACAACGCCGGCCCCATTGGAGCCGGCGTTGTTCGTTTAGGGCCGTTCTGTTGCGGACGGGCAAGAATACAGGCGTCAACCTCCACGAGGTGCGGCCTTTACCGAAGGGCTTCGATCACGCGTCCTTTGGCAAGGGCTGCCGGAGTGAAATCCGGAGCAAAAGACAAGGCGTCGTCGTAAGCGGAAAGGGCATCGGCATTGCGTCCCATGCTCTCCAATGCGAGTCCTTTGTTGTAGTGGGCTTGGTGGTAGTATGGAAGCCGCTCAATGGCCGCCTCAAACCAGAAGGCCGCGCTGTCGTACTGATTGAGGTACTCCAAATGCACAAACCCTTTGTTGAAAGCCGCTGAGGCGTTGGAAGGGTCCAATGCCAGAATGCGGTCATACAAGGTCAATGCAGCAGCATAGCGCTCTCCATCGTCTTTTCCGTGTTCTTGGAGATAGATGGCTTCGTCATAGAGGGCCTCGATGCTGTTGGCCTTTAAGCTTCGGGCGGTCTTGAAGTATTCCAGGGCGAGGTCGTCATGCGCAGCCGCATAGAGCAACCCCAATTGGATGTAAGCATCATAACGGGAAGGGTTCACCTCGACCACCGTTTGAAAGGAACTGGCTGCCGTCGCGGTATCCCCAGTCTCGAGATACAGCCTCCCCTTGAGGAAGTACGCGTCTTCGAGTCTGTCGTCGTTGCGCAAAGCGTTGTTGATCTTGACCAACGCCGCATCATAGGAACGCAAGAGTAAATCCACTTCTGCCAAAGACAAAAGGGAAGGGATGTGTTGACCGTCGACCCTCAAGGCCCCTTCCCATTCTCGCACCGCTCCTTCGAAGTCTTGAACGCCAAATCGCATTTCCCCTAGACGGTGTCGATCTTCGAGCCGGGTGGAATCCAAACCTATAGCTCGGGCATAGTCTGCCATCGCTTCACCCTTACGTTCATTCCTCAGGTGGAATTGCGCCCGGGCGATATACGTCTCTGGCAGCTGTGGGGCAGCGGTAACCTGGTCGTTGAACCAATCCAGAGAATCTGTGGAGGCTGTGGTATCCAAATCGGCGCTGCCGGATGGCCCTAAAGCACATCCTGCAGCGCCGAAAATGGCCAAGACTCCAAAAGAGGAAGCCTTGATGAAGCGCATCAAGCCTCTTCTAAGGCCTGCACCTCCTCTTCAGCAGGTGCATTGTCACTCAAGGCAGCTTTAATCTTGCCTTCGAGCTCTTCCATCAACTCGATGTTGTCCTCCAGCAAGTTCTTGACAGAATCACGGCCTTGTCCAAGTCGGGTTTCCCCGTAACTGAACCAAGAGCCAGACTTTTTGACGATGCCCAAGTCAACTCCGAGGTCAATGATCTCTCCCACCTTGGAGATGCCTTTGCCATACATGATGTCAAATTCCGCGCGGCGGAAGGGCGGAGCGACTTTGTTCTTGACAATCTTCACCTTGGTGCGGTTGCCCATCACGACGTCTCCATCCTTGATTTGACTGCTCCGGCGAATGTCAACTCGTACAGAGGAGTAAAACTTGAGGGCATTACCTCCTGTTGTGGTTTCTGGGTTGCCGAACATCACACCAATCTTCTCACGGAGCTGGTTGATGAAGACACAGCAACATCCCGTCTTGTTGATGGTAGAGGTCAACTTCCGCAATGCCTTGGACATAAGACGCGCCTGCAAACCAACCGATGAGTCGCCCATTTCGCCCTCGATTTCAGCGCGCGGGGTCAATGCGGCTACGGAGTCGATGACGATAAGGTCGATGGCGCCAGAACGGATGAGGTTGTCGGCGATTTCCAAGGCCTGCTCACCATTGTCGGGTTGCGAGATCAAAAGGTTCTCGGTGTCGACGCCCAGTTTCTCGGCGTAGTACTTGTCAAAAGCGTGCTCTGCATCGATGAAAGCACAAATGCCACCGGCTTTTTGGGCCTCGGCTATGGCGTGGGTAGCCAGCGTGGTTTTACCCGAGCTCTCTGGTCCATAGATCTCGACAACCCTTCCGCGGGGAAATCCACCTACACCGAGTGCAATGTCCAGTGAGAGTGAGCCTGAAGGGATGGCGTCTATTTTTTCGACGGCCTCGTCTCCCAATTTCATCACTGTGCCCTTTCCATAGGTCTTGTCGAGCCTGTCGAGGGTGAGTTGGAGTGCTTTGAGCTTGTCCTTGTTTTCTGCAGCCATGTTGCTGTTGTTTTCCTGTGAATCGTAGGCAAAGTAGAGGCCGCAGTCCGTAAGGGATTTACGTTGCCTCTCATTTTTGTGAACGCCTGTTCAACGTTCGTCCGTGAATGCGGCGAGCACCTCAGTGGCGTGGTCCTTGACCTTGGGCTTCCTAATGATGGCGACGATGGCTCCTTTTTCATTGATGCAGAAGGTGGTGCGGTGCGTTCCGTCGTATTCGCGTCCCATGAATTTCTTCAGACCCCAAACGCCATATTGCTCTTGCAAGGCATGGTCCTCGTCCACCAACAGGTCAAAGGGCAACTCAAACTTGTCGATGAATTTTTTGTGTGATGTGGCATGGTTGATGCTCACCCCCAATACTTTGATGCCCGCCTTGGTGAGGTCGGCCATGCCGTCCCTCAAGCTACACGCCTGATTCGTACAACCCGGGGTGTTGTCCTTGGGGTAGAAATACAAGGCGAGTTTTTGACCAGCGTAATCCGTCAACTTTTGATGACGTCCTTCCTGATCCAGGGCCTCAAATAATGGCGCTGGGTCTCCTTCGTTCAGATGATGCATGCATTAGGAACCGAAATGTGCGGATGCTGTTCACGTGTTTGTAGAAGTTGATTGGGATCTGATGCGTTCGGGTACTTTCGCCCTGCAGATGTATGTGGATGTCATCCTCCCCCTGGCCCTTCCTGGGCTTTTGACCTATGCGGTGCCCGCTGGCGATGAAAACGCTGTGCAGGAAGGGTGTCGGATCATCGTACCGTTGAGGGGCAAAAGGCTCCATACTGCCGTAGTGAGGCGGGTTCACAACAACAAGCCTGAGCACGCCACAGAGCCTTACCTGTCGGTTTTGGACGCCCATCCCCTTCTTTCTGCCGAGACCCTGAAATTTTGGGATTGGATTGCAGGGCACTATTGCTGTGGCCCCGGTGAAGTGGCGCTGGCGGCATTGCCTTCGGGCATGAGGTTGGCCAGTGAGACCAAGCTTGAACTCTCGCCCGATGTCGAAGACCGCGATGAAGAAGAGCTCAACGACAAGGAGTTTCAAATCGTCGAAGCCTTGAGGCTGCGGGGCGGATTGTCGCTCAAAGAGGTGGGGATCTTGTTGGGGGTGGTGAATCCCGCTCCCTTGCTTCACCGATTGGTAGAGTCTGGTTGGGTGCTTTCGATGGAAGAGCTCAAGGCGAGCCCACGCCGAAAAACAGTCGCCATGGTCAGGCTGTCGGAGCAAGCGTGCGCTGATGAGCGTTGGCTCAACGAAGCCTTAGATGCCCTGGATGCCCGAGCTCCTTCGCAGTCCCGTGCCATGATGGCCCTTCTTGCAGAGGATGAGGCGCCGGTTGGGGTTCCCATGGAGCGCCTCACAAAAATGGAAGGGGTCAATGCTACGCTGTTCAAGAGGCTGATGGAGAAGGGCCTGGTCTTTCTGTTCAAGCAAGACCCTTGGCAGTTGCAGTCGTCTCAGCAGGTAGAACCTTTGGCCACTTTGAGCGGGGCACAGCGCAATGCGGTAGACTCCATTCGCCGCGCCATGGGCTCCACGCCATTGGTGCTGCTTGAAGGCGTGACAGGTTCTGGAAAGACAGAAGTGTACACCCACTTGATCCACGATGCCCTTGAATCGGGAAGGGACGCGTTGTTTTTGGTGCCTGAAATTGCCTTGACTACACAGTTAATCGTGCGGTTGCGTCGCTTTTTTGGTGACCGATTGGAAGTCTATCACAGCCGATTTAGCCCCAGGGAGCGCACGTCGACTTACCGACGCGTATCGTCAACCGAGGAGGCCCGTGGACGGTTGATGGTCGGGGCGCGCAGTGCCATTTTCCTGCCGTTTTCGAACTTGGGATTGATTGTCGTGGATGAAGAACACGATGCCAGCTACAAACAACAGGACCCTGCACCGCGCTACCAAGCGAGGGATGCGGCAGCCATGCTCGGACGTTTACACGGCGCTGCTGTGGTATTGGGTTCTGCAACACCTTCGTTGGAGGCGCGGTTTGCAGTGGATGCTGGGCGTGCAGCACACATTGAGCTTGGGGAGCGCTACGGAGGGACCTCTCTGCCAGAAGTGGGGTTGATCGACCTCAGAAAGGCGCACAAACAACGGGCCATGGAAGGCCATTTTAGCCGGGCATTGCTCGATGCACTGAAGTCTACGTTGGAAGCCGGAAAGCAGGCCATTTTGTTTCAAAACAGACGGGGATTTGCTCCCGTTTACCAATGCCGCACATGTGGATGGGTACCAGACTGCGAGCGATGCGACGTCAGTTTGACCTATCACAAATACCTGAGGGACCTTCACTGCCACTACTGTGGTTACCGCCAAGGTGAACCCAAAGCCTGTCCGCGGTGCGGCAGTGAAGAGGTGGAAGCCAAAGGGCTGGGAACGGAGCGCATCGAGGAAGAAGTGGTCCAGCTCCTTCCTGGGGTGACGGTGCAGCGCATGGACCTGGATACCACGCGCAGCAGAACGGGCCATGAACGGATCATCCGTGCGTTCGAGCAAGGTGAAATCCAAGTCTTGGTTGGAACCCAAATGGTCACCAAAGGATTGGACTTTGAAAGGGTAGGATTGGTGGGGATTCTGCAGGCTGATCACATGCTACACTTCCCCGACTTCAGGGCATTGGAGCGCACTTTCCAATTGCTGACCCAAGTGGCTGGAAGGGCGGGAAGAAGGGGGGAGCGAGGGCAAGTTCTCATTCAAACCTTCGATCCTGAGCATTGGGTGTTTCAGCATGTCGTTACCCACGATGCACAAGCCATGGCGAAGGCAGAACTCAAAGAGCGGGCGTCGTTTGGGTATCCTCCCGTTGTGCGCCTGATCCGTCTCATTATGCGCCACCGCGACCCTCACTTGACGCGCGAAGCCGCATCGGCATTGGCCGGTAGATTGCGCAGCAGGTTTGGTGGCCGTGTGATTGGTCCGGAAGAGCCGGGCATTGCGAGGGTCAATGACCTGTATCAACGGCACATTTTACTCAAAGTGGAACGGACGGTGGATTCGGGGAAGTTTAAAGAGGCCATGATGGAGGACATCGCAGCAATGCGGCAGGTTGCCCGATACAAGCCAGTCCGGGTCATTGTAGACATAGACCCGTATTAATGTGATTAAATTAGTATAATAAATTATTTGCCCTTATATTTGTCATGTTATGATTGGTACTCTCAGCATTTGTTGTTGTTGTTGTCCGGCCCACCCGGGCAGGTTACCGTCATGCGATAGAATGAGCTGATCTGCCATTCTTTTTTATCCCTTGACCCACCTGCCCGGCCTCCGCCGGGCTTTTTTATGCTCCTATGTTTTCTCCTTTACAATTCCAATTCGGAACCGATTCAGCTCCAGTCATCCACATCATCCATGAAAACGATACATGGTTGGAGCCTTTGCGCCTTGCACTTGCGGAGCGCGCCCTGCCCTTTGCTGAGTGGTTTATAGATGACCTGGCTTTGGATCTCAACACAGCTCCGCCAGCGGGAGTGTTCTACAACCGGATGAGCGCGAGCTCTCACACAAGGGACCACCGCTACGCTTGGGAGGCCACCCGAGGCCTCATGGGGTGGCTCGAGGCACACGGCAGACGTGTGGTGAATAACAGGCGTGCTACTGAGCTGGAGGTGAGCAAGGTTGAGCAGGCCATCGCGCTGCAGTCTAGCGGTTTGATGACGCCCAAAACCGTGGCAGTCACCGGAGCGCAAGCATTGCGCAGTGCGGCAGCGGATTGGTCCGACCCCTTCATCTTGAAGCCCAATCGGGGAGGAAAAGGGACAGGGGTTCAGTTGATTCGAAATCAATCTGAGTTGGACCGGATTGTAGAAGGGTTCGAGGACTACACCTTAGACGGTACGGTGGTCCTCCAATCTTATCTGCAGCCTGCCGACGGCCGGGTGTTGCGCCTGGAGTTTGTAGGTGGCCATCACCTGTATACAGTGAGCATTGACGCTGGTGGAGGGTTCGATCTTTGTCCTTCTGATTCCTGCCAGGTGGGCAACGCCTATTGCCCCGCGGATGGCAGGGCCAAATTTGAAATTTTGGAGGGTCACAAGCCGCAGGAGCTCGAGCGTTGTCTGTCTTTTTTGCGCAATTCAGGAATGGAAGTGGCGGCGATGGAAGCTGCTCCCGATGCAGAGGGGAGGTTGCGTTTTTACGATGTGAACATCAACACCAATTACAACGCCCAAGCTGAGCGCCGACATGGATTGGAACGCACAGGCATGGGGGAGATCGCGGCGTTTTTGGGCCGGGAACTCGAAGTGGTTCGCGCACAGGTCAAGGGCCAAAAACAGCATGCGTCATGACCAGAATGGCACCAAAAAGGGAGGGGCTCAATTCCTCCAAGTCGGCCAAACAAGTCGCTGTAGTTGGAGGTGGAATCATGGGGGCGATGACGGCGGCACACTTGGTCGAGCTAGGGGCAAAAGTCACCTTGTATGATCCAAATCTGCTCGGTACAGGACCTGGAGCCTCTGTAGATACTGGACGGAGTTTTAGGGTCCATTACGGTGAAGACTTGGGCCTGATTCAAATGGCGGTGCGCAGCCGCGGGCTTTGGGCGCATTGGGAGCGAGAATTGGGTCGGCCCTTGCTGCATGCCACAGGCAAGCTTTTGATAGAGGAGCCTGGGGACCGGCACGCGCGAGACAGTTGGAAGGCCATGCGCTCACTCGGGCTGAGGGCCGACCGCATGTCCGATGGTGCCGTCTCTGCAGAGTGGCCAGGTTTGAATACTGGAGCTGCCACTGTAGACCGCATGGGAGGCGTACTCGACCCCTTGGTCATCCTCCAAGGATTGCTGGTGTGGCTCGCCTCAAAGGGAGTGAAGTTTCAGGGTGAAGCGTTCGATGTGACCCCCAGCAGTGTAGAGTCTGCCCAAGGCCATCAGGACTTTGATTCTGTAGTGCTCACAACCGGCGCGTGGACCAAACGATGGGCCAATGTCTCCATGGAAGTCACACGACAGGAACTCGTGTATTTCGATGCTTCTGCGTTGGGTGAGCGGTTGCAGAACCTGCCAGTTTTCAGCCACATGGAGAGCGGATTTTATGCCATTCCAACAGTCAAGGACGGACGGATCAAAGTGGCCAATCACCATCCCGGTATCCACGGCCATCCCGATGGGGATGCCCGCGAGGTCTCCGCTGACTTTGAGCGGGAGGCGCGCAAGTTTTTGGCCCATTACATTCCTGAGCTAGCCGAGGCCGACATCGCCCGTCGTTACGTCTGCTTTTACAGTGGCACGGCGGACCGAGACTTCATTTTGGACCAAACAGCTGAAGGGCTTGTCATCGGTGCAGGGTTCAGCGGGCACGGATTCAAGTTTGCCCCATTGATTGGGCGCCTGCTGGCACAGCTTGCATTGGGCATGGAGCCTGAAGTGAACCTTGATCGGTTTTCTATGAACCGCCCAGCACTGCGCGGTGAGCGCACGAAGCTCGCTGTGTAAAGTGGCTCAGCGCTCTTGTTCAGGGGCTTCCTCTGGTGGGGTGGATCGGATCCAAACCCTCGCCAAGGCCACCATTAGAAGGGTGAAAGCCATGGTGCAGACCGCCGCATAGCCCCATGTCCCTTGGGGTTCTGGAACATCCAGGCTATCTGCCCTCAGCTGAGCGAGGCGAAGGCGCGCGTTGCGGACTATGAAATGGCTGCCCCACGCCACCAATGGGGCCAGAATGAGCCAGGCGCGAAACCAGGGCTCATAACCCCGCCACTTTGCCGCTTTGACCTTCATCGGTGGCCAAATATGGAGCTGCCGATGCGGACCATGTTGCTCCCGTTGTCCACGGCTATTTTCCAATCGCCGCTCATGCCCATAGAGAGCGTGTCCCATCCAAAGTCCACCCGGAATTGATCATACAGCTTGCGCAACCCTTGAAACTCACCGGCCACTTGGGCATGGTTCTCTGTGAAGGTGGCCATACCCATGAGCCCTTTGATCTTCACATGAGGCCAATGACCGGACTCCACATTGTCGAGGAGTGTGTTGAGTTCTGATTCGGACAGGCCGAATTTGCTGCTTTCCTCGGCGATGTGAAGCTGAAGAAGCACGGCGATTTTTCGGTCATTTGCCGCTGCACGCTTGTCGATTTCGTTCAAAAGGGCTGGTTGATCAACCGCGTGAATGAGCCCCACAAATGGCGCTATGTACTTGACTTTGTTTTTCTGGAGGGTGCCAATTTGGTGCCAAACCAAGTCCGGGTAAGCAGCGCTTTGTCCGGAGTCTGGATGGGTGAGGGCCTCATGTTTGCCGACCAATTCCTGTACCCGGTTTTCTCCAAAACTTCGTGCACCTGCAGCGTAAGCGGTTTCAACAGCTGCGATAGGCTTGGTTTTGCTCACCGCCACCACTTGCACTTCGGCGGGTACTTCATTCCTGACCTCATTCCAACGCTGTGCGATGTCCCTTCCATCCATGGGACAAAGGTCAGGATGACAGCCCGAAATCAAAGAGGGTCATGCCGCTCCGCAGTTTGGGGGCTATCCAGGTGCTTTTTGGTGGCAAATGGCGTCCTGAATCGGCCACTTTTTGAAGCCCCGAAAAGGCCATGGGAGGCATGATGAAGGCCAGCCGCAAAGGATCGGCAGTGGCGGCCTTGAGCTCATCAGGGGTCAAGTCCCCCGCGATGTATTTCAACCTGCGGTCCGTCCGGGGTTCTGCAATGTCAAACAAAGGCCTCAAGACCTGCTCTTGCAGCCATTCTGCAGGAGTGATGTCCAAGGCAAGAAGGGCTTTTTCGATGTGAAGTGATCCCTTCAAGGCCCCGCGCAACACGATGCACCCCGGGTTGGGGTCGGCATGGTGGTCTCCTGGTTGCCAAATGACATCTTCGAGCTGGCTGAGTCTTTCGAGCAAAAGCCCGCATTGCTGACTGTCATCTGCTTGCACGGAACGATGAAAGCCGCGGAACATCAAACCGTCTCCCGCGACGAGCAGGGCCATAAAAGCATGGGCCTCGGTCCGGTCAGGGTGGGCTTCGGCCATCCTCATGCTTGAGGCTACACGGTGGTGGCCATCGGCGATGTAAGCATGCTCCACGGTGGAAAATGCCGCTTCTAGTTGGGCCAACGCAGCGGGATTTGGCCGCCACAAGGTGTGTCGTATGCCATCGGCTGTGGTAAAGTCGAAGTCAGACGGGTGGTCGGTGACGGCGTCAATGGCCGCGTCTACACTGGCGTTGAAAGGATGCGCCAGCAGCGTAGGTTCAGCATTGAGCCCCACTTCTGAAAGGTACCGGGCAAAGAGGGCCTCACGGTTGGCCAAAGTCGCTTCATGAACTTTGATGCGGCCGGCTTTGGCCTCCGAAGTCGGGACCAGACCAACGACACCTGTGCAAGTCCCCATGGGGCCGGATTGTCTCAATACGTAGTAGTTCTTGTTTCCATCCCTTTGTAACCACCCCCGCTCCAAGAAATCGGCATAAGCCGCACGGACCGAGCACAGGTCTTGACTGGAGTCCAGATCGCCATCCGGATGGATGACGTGGAGATAGCTGTAAGGATTGCGGGCCAGCTTGTCTTTGAGCTCATAATCGCTGTAGCTCAAATAGCTGCGGGTAGCCACAAGATGGGCTTTGTCCCGACTGGGCAAGACACCTTGAAAGGGTGTCAGGAGGAGGGGCGGCTTCGTTGGCATTGAACGGGCGCGCCGGAAGGTACCGGTAGCGGGTTCGAATTAACGCAATTCGAGAATGCGTTCAACGAGTTCGTCTCCAATCCGATCTTGGGCTTCTAGGGTTGCCGCTCCAATGTGGGGGGTGAGTGCGATGCCGGCTACTTTGAGCAGCGCTGCATCGGGCTTGGGCTCGCCTACAAAAACATCGAGGGCTGCACCGCGAAGGTGTCCGTTTTCAACGGCAGAGCGAACAGCAGCTTCATCTACGGTCCCACCTCGGGCGGTATTGACCAACATGGATCCGGGCTTCATGGAGGCGATGCCCGCTGCGTCCAGCACGGGTGAGCCGTCTGCCTGCGCGGGAACGTGGAAGGTGATGGCGTCCGCTTTGGCGAGCATGTCTTCTAAAGGAACCAAGGGGATTTCCACTGCAATGTCTTGCGTTTCGGCTCCGCCAAGGGGAACCTGAACATGAACTGTGCGGGAGGTGCCTTCGCGGTCCACGCCGATGACGTGCATCCCGCAACCGAGCGCGTATTGAGCCACGGCCGATCCGATGCGCCCGAATCCAACAATGCCCAGAGTCTTACCGCGAAGTTCAATGCCTTTGGCGTAGGCCTTCTTGAGCACTTTGAAGTCCTCAGCTCCCTGCTCTGGCATGGCACGATAGCTGTGTTGCAGTGAACGCGCCATGGCAAACAAGTGGGCCATGACCAATTCAGCAACGCTTTGAGAGCTGGCAGCAGGCGTGTTGAACACCACCCGTCCTTGCTCGCGGGCATAGGCCACGTCGATGTTGTCCATGCCCACTCCACCGCGTCCGATAAAACGGAGGTTGGGACAGGCGTCAATCAGGTCCTGACGCACCTTGGTCGCACTGCGTACCAAAATGCCGTCGTAGCCTTCTTCGTTGAGGGTATCGATGAGGTTGGCCTGTTCTACATGGTCGGTAGAGACGTGCACACCAGCCGCTTCGAGCTGGGATTGGGCCTTGGCAGAAATGCCGTCGTTGGCGAGGACTTTCATGACAGAATCGGTGGTTTCTTGGAGGAGTAAGGGTCAGCCGTGGGTGCGCTCGAATTCTTTCATGACGTCGGTGAGCACTTCGACGCTGGAGAGGGGCAATGCATTGTACATGGAAGCACGGAAACCGCCGATGGACCGGTGTCCCTTGATGCCATTGATTCCTGCAGATTGGCAAGCGTCCAAAAACAAAGGAGTAAGGGCGTCGTTGGTCGCAGTGAATGTGGCGTTCATGACACTGCGTGATCCGCCTTCTGCATATCCATTAAACAGGGCATTGCGGTCGATTTCGCCATAGATACAGGCGGCTTTGGCGGCATTGCGCTGTTGCATTTCGCGGACTCCACCTTCGCCTTTGAGCCAACGCAGAGTCAGCATGCTGGTGTAAATCGCAAAGACAGGCGGAGTGTTGAACATGCTGTCTTTGTCGGCGTGAACCGACAGGTCGAGATAGCTGGGCAAATCGCGTCCTGTTTGACCCACTTTGCGCTTGTCATAGATGTACAGCACTGTGCCCGCAGGGCCCATGTTTTTTTGGGCGCCGGCATAAATACAGGCGTAGCGCTCAATGTCGATGGGCCGCGAAAAGATGTCCGAAGACATGTCGGCGACCATAGGCTTATCCACGGAAGGGTCTCCGGCGTATTGTGTACCGTAGATCGTGTTGTTCGTGGTGATGTGGACAGCGTTGGCCGATGAGTGCGACGGAAGTTCAGGAATGTGGTTGAAGCCACTGTCTTCGCTGGATGTAATGGCTTGGGCGGTGCCCATTTTGCGCGCTTCTTTGAGCGCTTTTTTGGCCCAGGTTCCCGTCACAGCATAGTCCATGCTGCCATCGTGAGGGGTGAAGTTCATCGCTGTGGTCAAGAAGCCCAAACTGGCGCCGCCTTGCAGAAACAGCACTTCGTAATGATCCGGGAGGTTCAATTCGGACCGGACCAAATCGCGGGCTTCTTCCATGACCGCCACAAAAGGCTTGCTGCGGTGGGAAATTTCGATCAAGCTGAGTCCGCCACCATCGAGGTCGCGAACCGCTTCGGAGGCCTGCTGAAGCACGGAAGGTGGGAGAATGCAGGGGCCTGCAGAAAAATTGTGGATGGTGTGCGTGGTGGTGGACATGGTCAGAGACTTCGGAGTTCAAAACAACCCGAATCGGTTTTGGTTTCAAGGAAGAAAGCCATGGAGTTACCCACAGGATTAACACGGCTGATGATCAATCTTGCGCTTGGACCCATTCAAGGAATAAGGAACGGTAGTGTTGGGATGCAAAAAGCGGCTCCAACTGGTGGATGTGGGATGGGGAAGCGCAGGTTGCCGATTGGATCACGGCCAAGCGGCGCGCATCGTCGTCGAAGGCGGCTGCCAAACGGCCGATTTGATCTGCAGCGGCGCATTTGTCTTCCATCCAATTCACAATCAGACTGAGCCGCGAGGATTCAAACGGGAGCAGCCGAGCTTCTTCGAGGATGTCATCAAACGCATTCGATGTGGTCAAGGGGAAACAGCCGGATTGTTCGGGACTCCAATTCCAATGCGACGTGTCGCCTTCTAAAATCACAGTGAGACCGGAGGTGTCGCAGTTCAACCAAAACCGACAGGAGTCTGCGTATTTCGGCAGGGAAACATCGAATTGCAGCCGGCCCAGTGGTCCGCGCGCCCAACCGCCCAAAGTGGCCTGCCTCTCGAGAGAGGCCGCAAGGCTGTCTCCTGCGGTCAACTTGAACTTTCCGAGCCCGACGTGAAGGGCCGTTTCGGGCAAGAGGCTGTCGGGAGTTTCGGCAACATAACCTACAACGAAGAGGCTATCGGCGCTGTCAACTCCTGCATTGCCGCTGGCATAAAGGGCAGTTGAACAGAGCCAAAAGGCGGTGAGGATATGGCGGGTCATGCCGGGCATGGGCCGGCAAAATTAACCCCTTCTCAGCGGTGGACATCGCCACTGGGTATCCACCGCTGCTTCAGGGCCGCAACGGGGACGCGTGAGGCGATTTGGGCAAGGATATTGTTGGCCCCATGCCGCAAGGATCGCGGGAAAAACCAGGCCCACACCAGTACGCCAATCAGCGCAGCAAAAAGACCCAATCCCAATCTGAAAAGCCAATGGATGTCGTGCAAAAAAGTGGCTGGAGCAGCAGCAGACAAAGTGACCATGCCGAGGACCAGACCCGGTCCAGCAGTGGACAACACAGCGCCCCATCCCAGTTCCAACTTGCGGACGATCAGTGCGAGCATGGCGATGGCTTGCAAGAGGGTCGATGCCACCACACCCCATGCCAAAGTCTCAAAGCCATGTTGGTACCCCAAGTAGGCTGAAAAAGCCAATCCGGCGCAGAAAACGGCCTTGACAATGGATGCCGCCCCTATGATGTCTGTGGCCCGGACTGTGGCGTCGCATACCTTGATCCAACTTCTCAGAAACACCGCCACGTAGAGGATGCGAATGATGGGCACAGTGGGCAGGAGTTTCTCGTCGAGGAGGGCCAACACGAATTCTTCGGTAAACAACTCCAAAAGCACGACCCCCGGGAAAACGAGGCATGCTGTGAAGTATGTACCGCCCAGGAAGATGCCTTTGAGGCGTTCACGGTTTTCCTGCACTTCACTCATGCTGCTGAAGAGCACGCTGTCAGACAGTTTGCCCAAAAGGGTAATGGGCAGCGTCATCATGTAATTGGACCGGTCGTAGATCCCCTGGTCCGCATTGCGGCTCTCGGGCAAAAACCTTCCGAGCACCAGAACGTCGAGCCTGGAGGCGGCGTAATTCAAGAAGTTGAACACCGTACTGGAGGCCCCGTATTTGAACAGGGGCTGTGCAGGAGCAAATGCAGGTTTGTGGATGCTCACCCCGGCGCGCAACCAATAGTTCAGCCCGAGCAGCGCGTTTTGAGCCAGCAGTGCACCGGCGTAGGCATAGACCCCCCATCCATTGTATGCGGCGAGAATGCCGATCACCCCGTTGCCAATGGGCATGGCGATCAAAGAGGACCAAAACAGATTTCGAAAGTCCATCCTTCGGATCAGCATGGCCCTCGGAACCAAGGCGAGACCAGCCAATGGAAAGCTTAATGCGATGAAGCGCAAGAGCGCAATCAAATCGGGACGGTGGTAGAAGTTGGCGATGAAAGGGGCCGTGAAAAACGTGGTTAAGCCAAACAGCAGACCCAGCAACAGCGACACCCAGAAAGCAGATGAAATCTGCTCGTCGGTCAAAGCTTTGCGTTGGATCAACGAGGGACCCACGCCGAGTTGGGCGAAGATCTCGATGATGCCGATGATGCCGAGCGCAATACCGATGATGCCCCATTCTGCCTCAGTGAGGAAGATGGAGAGGGCCTTGATAAAGGCGAGTTGAAAGAGCACCTGAAAGCCGACGTTCAGGGTCTGCCATTGGATAGATTGGGCGAGTCGGCCTTCTGGGGCGTCGCTCATTTGGCCACGCTGACGGCCCGTGTCTCTCGGATCACGGTGACCTTCACTTGACCTGGATAGGTCATCTCGTTCATGATGCGCTGTGAGATGTTGAAGGAGATTTGCTCTGCCATCTCGTCATTGACTTGTTCACTCTCTACCATGACCCGAAGTTCACGTCCTGCCTGGATGGCGTAACTCTGGGTCACGCCGGGTTGCTCAAGGGCGATGTT
>CBFHUP010000029.1:0-30849 GCA_965659115.1 uncultured Flavobacteriales bacterium
CGCATAGGGAAAATGATAACCATCCCATCCGACCACATCAAAGGGGTGGCGCTGGTAGGTGACGGTATGGATCATGCCTTCCTTCCGGATGTCGATGGGAAACGCACCAGTTTGATCCACAGGGGGCTGGAGTGTTGGCGAACGAAAATCACGCTCGCAGTAGGGGCTGTGTTCCAGCAGTTGTCCGAAGTGGTTGCGGTAACGTTTGGGCGTCACAATGGGCTGTGCACTCTCTATGACCAGCCAACGTTGATCAGATCCTTTTTCAGGGGCCCAGCGGTGGATGACCCCGCGGGGAATAACCAAATAATCCCCAGGGTTGTACTGGAGGTCGCCAAACATCGTGTGCAAGGTCCCTGCTCCATCGTGGATGAAAACCACCTCATCGGAATCCGCGTTTTTGTAGAAACGGGCGTCCGAATCGGCGGCGTCTGGTCGGGCCACTGCGATGACGCAGTCTGCATTGAACATTAAGGGAACCCGTGATTCCAGCGCGGCGCCAGAGGAGGGCGCTTCGAATCCAGGCACCCGCCGTGAAGTGATGTGCTCCCTCACGCCTTCGACGGGGCGCGCATTGCGGGGCGCGTCCACGGAGGCGACCATCGTCGGCGGATACAGGTGGTAGAGCAATGAACTCATACCGTCAAACCCAATGGTCCCGAACAGTTGTTCGTGGTGCAGGGTTCCGTCGGGCTTGGCGAACTGGGTGTGCCGCTTGTGCGGAAGCTGCCCTTTCTTCTGGTAGAATGGCATAACGGCAAGTTAGCGCGTAGCGGCCTTCACCGATGACTGCTTTCGTTGGCGTACCAAGGCAAAGTGCCGTCGTCCTTCGTGGCATACCGCAAGGGTATGCGTTGACCCTCCTTCAATGGAGCGTCCGCATCGAGTCCCGTCCTTTTCATCAAGACCTTGAGCTTGACGGCCTCCACATCGCTGATGGACTTCAAAGTCTCGCCCTCCTTGGCCACGTGCCAATGGCGGACACCCCGCCGCCGTTTGGGCTGGGTAAAAAGCATGCGGTCCTCATCGAACCGGGTTTGCCCATTGGCGTTTTCCAAGTCGTTGTATTTCTTGAGCTGCCAGACGGCCATGCCCAGCTGCTTCGCCAGCGCTTCGAGCGTTTCCCCTGCCGAGACCTGCACCCAAGCCACATCGTTTTCGGTAAAACCGCTGTTGCGGCCCACACCCATTTGTATCGTTTTAGGGGGCTCCACACCACCATTGTCCTTTGAAGGCCCCTTGTCTTTGGGGGGGGTCCCATCGGCGAGCCCTGTTTCGGCGCGCTCCGGAATCTCCCCGCGCTTGAGCCAGCTCAAGCCCTCTTTGTCGTACTGGTCGAGCCCGTGCCGGTCTACCAATTCAATCAAGGCCTTGGCGTAGGTTGGGCTGGTGGCGTAACCGCAGCGTTTCAGTCCGCGGGCCCAACCCTTGTAGTCGTCAATTTTCAGCTCAAACAGCGACTCGTAGCGCTTGCGCAACAGGAAGAGGCTGTGGTCTTCGAAGCTGTCTCGGGGGTCGTCGTACACCCTGAAGCACTCGCCTTTGGCATCATCGTCGTAATACGTGCGGCCGCCTTCCCAATCCTTGTGGCACTTGATGCCAAAATGGTTGTTGGACTTTCCGCTCAACTCGCTTTTGCCAGACCCACTTTCAAGCAACCCTTGTGCCAGCGTGATGCTGGCAGGAATGCGGTGCAGGGCCATTTGGCGCACAGCCTCATCTTTCCATTTGTTGATGTAATCGCGCTGGTCCTCTTCTCCGCCCGCATAGCAGGTCGCCGCAAAAAAGGCAAGGAGCAGGGCGTGCGCCGCACGTTGTAAAGAAGGAGGCAGGACCATGCAGCAAATCAACGCCAAACGAGGTGTGGTTTGGTATGCCGCCCACAAATTCAGCCCACAACAGGCGGTTCAATTCGGCACGTCGAAGTCCACGGTTTCCACCAAGTCGCCTTTGCTGCTGTAAAACTGCCATTTACCGGCAGGTTCCCCACCCCCATGTTGGCCCTCAATGTGGGGCGACCCTCCAATGTGCCAGGTCCGAAACCGCCCTTCTTTGACGCCGTTCTTGTAGGTGACTTGGCTCCATGGCAGGCCGTCTTCTCGGTAGGTGTTCCAAACCCCATGACGTTGGTCTTGAAGCAAGACACCCCGGGTGTGGATTCGCCCATTTTCATGGAACTGCTGGACCTCTATACCGAGGTCTTCGCCGAGGTCCAATCGAATTTCCTTTGGGGTTCCGTCAGAGGGCCAAGTGCTGACGACTTGCTTTTCGGTCTGCTCGGTGCAAGCGCACAAAGCCAAGGCAAGGCCCAGGGCAGGCCAAAGTCTACGCGTCATTTCTTTCGGGATATGGTAAAGTCCACCAAATCGATCAGCGCGGCTTTGGCTGGACCGTCAGAAAGTTCGTCCAACAGCGCCACAGCCCGGTCACGGTGTTTCTTCATTTGGGCTTCGGAGTATGCCATTCCAGGCCCTTCGAGGATGAGGTTCATGATGCGCTGAGCCTCTGCAGGGTCGTCTTTGCTTCGTTTGATTCCCCGCACCAATGACCTGCGCTTCAAGGTGCTGAGGCACTGCAGTGTGTGAATCAATGGAAGGGTCATTTTGCGCTCTTTCACGTCTCCTCCGGTCGGCTTTCCGGTCACAGCCGAGGGAGCAAAGTCGAGCAGGTCATCCTTGATTTGGAAAGCGATGCCCATCTCCTCTCCAAAAGACCGCATCAATTCGACACGGTCGGGGTCTGCGCCTGCACTGGCGGCCCCGGCGGCGCAGCAAGCTGCAATCAACGAAGCGGTTTTGCGGCGAATAATCTCATAGTAGACCTCTTCGGTGATGTCAAGGCGGCGGGCTTTTTCAATTTGAAGGAGCTCCCCTTCGCTCATGGCCTCGACAGCCTTGGAGGTGATCCGCAGCAGGTCGACCCCATCGTTTTCCATGGAAATCAACAGCCCCCGCGAAAGCAGGTAATCGCCGACCAAAACGGCCACTTTGGATTTCCAAAGCGCACTGATTGACAAAAACCCTCGGCGGGTTTCGGCCGCATCCACCACATCGTCATGCACCAGGGTAGCGGTATGCAACAGTTCGATCAAGGTGGCCGCGATGTGCGTTCGCTCTTGAGTTCCACCGCTGGCTGCAGCGGACAAATAGACAAGCAAAGGCCGCATTTGCTTGCCTTTGCTGCGCACGATGTACCGCGTGATGTGGTCCAGAAGAGGCACAGAGGTGCGCATGGCTTCCTTGAAGTGCCCTTGAAACTCACGCATTTCGAGGGCCACGGGTTGTCGAATGGAGGCAAGGTCAGCCATAAAGCAAAGGTACTTCTACGGACCGGCTGAATGCCGGGTGGGGTCGCAGGTGTATTTTGCGGCATGATCCTATCCATGACGGGCTACGGCAAGGCCGAAGCGCACATCGGAACGCGCAAATACACGGTCGAACTTCGATCGCTCAATGGAAAGGGCTTGGACCTCTCCGTTCGTATGCCGCCACAATTCCGCGAAAAGGAAATGGCCTTGCGCAAAGAGCTTGGAAAAGCAGTAGGGCGGGGCAAGGCCGACTTTTTCATCCACTTCGAATCGGACGCGGCAGACGTGCGCCACCAGGTCAATGCGACATTGGTTCAGCAATACGTAGACCAACTGGATCCCGTTTTCGAAGAGAACGGCGTGCCAACGGACCACGTGGCCGGCCAGCTCCAAAAACTGCAATCCGTGCTGCGTTTCCCCGATGCTATAAGCAATACCCGAGAAACCCTCGATGAAGATGAGTGGAAGGGCATGATGGACCTGGTCCACGGTGCGTGCAAAGGATTCAAAGCCTACCGCACCCAAGAAGGCGCCATCCTCGAGGCCGACTTTCGGGAGCGCATCGACCGCATTGAAACCCTGCGCCAAGAGCTCGCGCCATTGCTGGAAGCGCGCACCGACCGCGTGAAAGGACGCCTGCGGGACCACCTCGAAGCCGACCTTCCCCGAGACCGTGTGGACGAAAACCGGTTTGAGCACGAGCTCATCTTTTACCTCGAAAAGCTGGATGTTACCGAGGAGTTGGTGCGGCTGGAGGCCAACTGCGCCTACTTCAAAGAGATGCTGGATGGCGATGCCGGTCAAGGCAAAAAGTTGGGGTTCATCGGACAGGAAATTGGCCGGGAAATCAACACCTTGGGCAGCAAGAGCCAAGATGCTGCGATGCAGCGGCTGGTCGTTCAAATGAAAGACGAGCTTGAAAAAATCAAGGAGCAAGTGCTCAACATATTGTGATCGAAAACCCTTCTAAGCAGGAAGCCGTGCCCACTGGGACCCCTATCGCCGCAGGCTGCAAAGCCCTTGTTTTCTCCGCGCCATCTGGGGCGGGCAAAACCACGCTCGTCCGCCAGTTGATGGCAGAGCGCGATGATTTGGCCTTCAGCATTTCCGCCACGAACCGCGAGCCCCGTGGAGACGAAGTCAATGGCCATGATTACCATTTCTTTTCTACCGAGGGGTTCAAGGAGCGCATCGCAGCAGGTGAATTTCTAGAGTGGGAGGAGGTCTACCCCGGCCGTTTTTATGGAACCCTGAAAACTGAAGTCCAGCGCCATTGGGCAACGGGCAAGCACATCCTTTTTGATGTGGATGTAGAAGGCGGATTGCGGCTCAAGTCCATTTTAAAAGACGAGATCTTGGCGGTTTTTGTCCGGCCACCCTCGCTCAAGGTGCTCGAGGAGCGCCTTCGCAGACGGGGAACGGACAGCGAGGAAGACATCGCGCGCCGCCTGGCCAAAGCCGAAACGGAAATGGAGCGTTCTCCCGGATTCGATGTGGAGTTGGTCAACGACGTGCTCGAAAAGGCCACCAAGGAATTGATCCTGCGCACGGAAGTGTTTTTGGGACCAACCGAACCAAAGTGAGCATGAAGGTCGGCTTGTATTTCGGTTCATTCAACCCCATTCACACGGGCCACCTCATCATTGGGCAGCACATGTTGTCCCACCATGGGTTGGACGAAGTCTGGTTTGTGGTGACCCCGCACAACCCGATGAAGCAAGCGGCCGACTTGGCCCCCGAGTCTGACCGACTAGAAATGGTACAAAAAGTGGTGGCCGACAACCCGAGGCTGAAGGCCGAAGATGTGGAGTTTGGATTGCCCAGGCCGAATTACACGGCACACACCATGGATTTCCTGCGGCGCCGACATCCGGGGTGGGAGTTTCGCATCATCATCGGCGAGGACAACTTGCGGACGCTACAGCAATGGGCGCGGTGGCGTGAGCTGGTGGATGGCGTTGGATTTTTGGTTTACCCCCGCGCCAAATCCGAGGGCGAGAGCGAAACCCCAGAGGGAACCGTTGCACCCGATGGCCGCAACATCGTGTTGAGTCCGGCCCCGATCATCAGCATTTCGAGCACCTACCTGAGGACAGCATTGGCCAACGGAGACTCCGCCCGTTATCTGCTTCCAGACGGAGCTTCGGACTACATCCGAGAAAAGGGGCTCTATGGCTTCACCTCCGTGGATCGAACCACAGGGTAACCGCTCAGGTATTGTTGAAGGAATTCATGGTGCGCGCCAAGCCTATGAAGGCAAAGGAGCGCATGAGGGCACTGGTCCGTTCAAGCCGCTCTTCCAGTCCCTTTTCTTCCTCTTCGGAAAACGAACCCAAGACATGGTCTACCTGCCGTCCGGGACCGAAATCCGCGCCCACGCCAAACCTCAAGCGGGGATAAGCGTTGGAGCCCAATACCGCTTGTATGTCTTTGAGGCCGTTGTGCCCGCCATCACTTCCTTTGGCCCGCACCCGCAAAGTGCCAAAGGGGAGGTTGATGTCATCGGTGACGATCATGAGCCGGTCGGTGCTGATTTTCTCTGCATCCAACCAATACCTCACAGCCTTGCCACTCAGGTTCATGAATGTGGACGGCTTCACCAAGACCAATTGGCGGCCTTTGTGTTTGCAGCGCGCAACATCCCCCAGGCGGTCTGGAGCAAACGATACCCCGGACGACTCAGCGAGTGCGTCCAAGGCCAGGAAGCCGATGTTGTGGCGGGTTCGCACATACTCGGCCCCCGGGTTGCCCAGGCCTACCAGGAGAAATTTCATCAGAAAATGTAGTGGGCTTGGGGATTACTCCGCGCTGCCCTCTGCACCTTCTTCGCCACCCTCGACGCCTTCGCCTTCAACTTCTTCGGCATCAGCAGACATGGCAGCACGCGTCCGGCGCACTCCGAGCACAACAGCAGAGTCGTTCAATGTGACAGTGCATCCGTCCACGGACAGGTCCGCCACGCGGAGGGAGTCACCGATGAGCAACGAACTTATATCCAAGGACACATCCTCTGGAATTTGATCGGCAATGCCGGAAACCGGCAGACGGCGGTACACCACATGAAGGCGGCCTCCGTTGCGAACACCTTCACTTGTTCCTGTAGTGCGCACAGGCAGTTTGACCCGGATGGGCTTGTCAGGAAAGACCTGAAGGAGGTCGATGTGAACGATGCGGTCGGTGACCGGGTGGAACTGGATGTCCTGAACAATGCAGTCGTAGGTCGTGCCTCCAACTTCAAAGTTCAACCGGTACGTTTCCGGGGTGAAGACCAGCTTGTTCAGCTGGATTTCGTTCACTTGGAAATGAACCTGCTCGGTGCCGCCGTAAAGCACGCCGGGAACAAGTCCCTTGGCACGCAGTTCGGAAGCACCTTTTTTCCCTACGCCCTCTCTGGGAGAGCCGCTCAATGATGCAGTTTTCATGGTGTTGTATTAGGTAATGAGAAAATGCGAACTAATGGATTCGTTCTGGACCAAACATCGGATCACTGTTGAGAACAGCTCCGAACAATCCAAGACGGTAATTTTTTCTGATGGTTTCCCGTCTTTCAACGGAATGCTGTCTGTGACGACGAGCTCAGTCAATGAACTGGCTTCGATCCGCTCATAAGCAGGTCCAGACAAAACTGGATGCGTACACACTGCACGAACGGTGTTCGCGCCATGTTCCTTCATCATGTCTGCAGCCTTGGTCAAAGTGCCGCCTGTATCACAGATGTCATCGACCAGCACCACGTCCTTGCCTGCGACATCTCCAATGACCCGCATGCTGGCGACTTGATTCGCCACTTTACGCTGCTTGTAGCAGATGGCCATGTCGACGCCGAAGTACTTGGCAAAGGCGTTGGCCCGCTTCGTACCGCCTGTATCAGGGGTGGCGATCAGCAGGTTGTCCAGGTTCAGGCTTTCGAGGTAAGGCAAGAAAATCGCCGAGCCGTAGAGGTGGTCCACCGGAACCTCAAAAAAGCCTTGAATTTGGTCTGCGTGGAGGTCCATGGTAATCACCCTGTCAACGCCAGCAGCGGTGAGCATATTGGCAATCAACTTGGCCCCAATGGCCACGCGGGGTGCATCCTTGCGGTCTTGGCGCGCAAACCCGAAATAGGGCAGGACGGCCACAATGCGCTTGGCCGAGGCGCGCTTGGCGGCATCGACCAACATGAGCAATTCCATCAAGTTGTCAGAAGGCGGAAAAGTGCTCTGCACAATCACCACTTCCTTACCGCGGACGGTTTCTTCGATGCTTACCCGAAACTCACCATCACTGAAGACGGTATGCTTGGTAGCACACAATGGGGCACCATACGCCATGGCAATGCGAGCACCGAGCTCTTTGGACGCCGAACCGGCGAGAATGCGCATGGGATGATCTTGCATGGCTTACTTAGAGGGCGCAAAGATAGTTAGGAGGCCAATGCGCCGGACACACCTGTAATTTTGAACTATGAAACAACGTCGCACCAATGTACTCGTTTTGGGTATGGGCATGCTTTTGTTCGGCCTGCTGGCGATGCAGTTTGGCTGGGTTCGGGCTTTGGTCGGGGCCCGCAGCGACTTGTTCGATGAGCAGGCACGGACAGCACTGGTGCGGGTTCAATCGGTTTTGTCGCTGATGCCCGTGGGTTTTCCGCCGGCGCCAGTGTCGGGCTGGTCGCCCACTGCAGGGGCCGCTGCCGACAGTTTGGCAGAGGTTCGGGCTGAAGAGTCCCTCCAACGCGAATCCGCCATGGCGATGGCAGACAGCCTCCTTGCCGTAATCTTCGAGGGCAGGGGGATTGACATCGAATTCCGGTCAGCACTGCTCGATCGGTATGGCAGGCCCATATTCCTGCGAGACGATGACGTGGACCTGTTGGACAAATTTTCCGAAGGGGGGTATCGCATCCCCGCTGGCGATTCACAGGCATTGGATGCGGTTCAATTGTACACGGTGTTCTTTCCCGGCAAACGGTTGGCGCTTGCGGGCGACATGTGGATTGAACTGACGGCCAACCTTCTGCTGATGATCGTGTTGGTCGTGTTTACGGCATATGCGTCCAATGGACTGCGCAAAGCCGAGCGGCTGAATCGCTTAAAAAGCGACCTCATCAACAACATGACCCATGAGCTCAAAACACCCATCTCTACGATTGGGTTGGCTGGTGAAGCTTTGTTGGACGACCAGATGTCAGCCGACCCTGAGAACATGAGGTACTATGTCCAATTGATCCGTTCCGAAAACAAACGGCTGGGCCTGTTGGTGGAAAACGTCTTGCGCGCAGCCATGCTCGATCAAGGCGAACTGGAACTCTTCCGTCAGCCGATCAATTTCCATGACCTCTTGAAGGAAGTGCTCCGCAATCAGGCCATTCACATCAAGAAGCAGAGTGGCTCTACTTCCACAAAACTTGGGGCGACCGACCCCGTGGTCAAGGGAGACCGAACGCATTTGACCAATGTCGTCTTCAACCTCGTTGACAATGCCATCAAGTATGGCGGAGGACAGCCAAAACTGCTTGTACGGTCATGGAATGAAGGCGATTTCTTGCACGTCGCTTTCGAAGACAACGGGATTGGCATCCCCCGCGAACACATTGGCAAGGTTTTTGACAAGCTATATCGTGTGCCTACTGGAAATGTGCACGACGTCAAAGGATTTGGACTCGGCTTGAGCTATGTGCAGGCCGTCATGCAGCAACATGGAGCCCAAATCAGCGTTGTAAGTACAGCTGGAGAGGGCAGCACATTCACTTTGGTCTTCCCACAACAGAAGAAAACAACATGAAACAACAGCTCGACATCTTGCTCTGCGAGGACGATCCCAACCTGGGAAAGCTGCTTCGCGACTTTTTAGACCGCAAAGGCTACAATACCACTTGGGCACAGGACGGTGCCGAAGGGGTGCGCCAATTCCGCGTCGGTTCCTACGACTTTGTCTTACTCGATGTGATGATGCCGGTCAAAGACGGCTTCCAAGTCGCCGAAGAAATACGCGGGTTGAACCGCCATGTCCCCATCCTCTTTCTGACCGCCAAGAGCCAAAGGGAGGACACCCTGCAAGGGTTCAAAGTCGGCGCAGACGACTACATGACGAAGCCTTTTTCCATGGACGAGTTGGAGGCGCGCATCGAAGCCATTTTGCGCCGTTCTGCTGCCCTTCCTGAAGGCGAAGACGAGGTCGGCGAAATGACCATCGGGCATTACATCTACGACTACAACCGCCAGGAATTGCGGTTTGGCGAGGATGCACAACGCCTGACCACCAAAGAGAATGAACTGTTGTTCCTCCTCACCAAGTCCAAGAACGCGTTGTTGGAAAGGGAGTTCGCGCTCAATGCCATTTGGGGCGACGCAAACTATTTCAATGGGCGCAGCATGGACGTGTACATTGCCAAACTGCGCAAGCACCTCAAGGAAGATGGGAGGGTGGAAATCCTCAACGTTCACGGCAAGGGTTTCAAGCTGATTGCAGATTAACCGGGCCTTCTTTTGAGGGAAATTGACGGTTGGTTTCCATCCCCCCTTTGCGGGCTTTACCTTGGTTTACCCGTTTAGGACCGCATGATTCCAAAGGATACCGTCGACGCGATTTTGCAGGCCACCATCATTGAAGAGGTGGTCGGTGATTTCGTGCAGCTCAAAAAGAGCGGCACGAGCATGCGCGGTATGAGTCCTTTCACCAACGAAAAGACGCCGTCTTTCTATGTAGTGCCGGGCAAAGGAATCTTCAAGGATTTCAGTTCTGGCAAGGGCGGCAGCGCCATCACGTTCATCATGGAACATGAGAAGCTGTCATATCCTGAGGCTTTGCGGTGGTTGGCGAGGAAGTACGGCATCGAGATTGAGGAGCGCCAATTGACCCCCGAAGAGCTCGAGGAACAGACCGAGCGCGAAAGCCTTTCCAATTTGTCGGCGTGGGCCCAAAAATGGTATTCGGAGCAACTTCTGGAAACCGGCGAAGGCAAAAGCGTGGGCTTGGGATATTTCCGGAGCCGGGGCTTTACAGACGAGACCATCGACGGGTTCGCTTTGGGCTATTGTCCAGAGCGGCCGTGGTCCGAAGAGGGCGCGCTGGCAGTGGCAGCCCGAAAGGCGGGGTACAAGGACAAATGGCTTGTGGCCAGTGGCTTGTGCAAGGAGCGAGAGGACGGCACACTCTATGATTTTTACCGTGGGCGCGTCATCTTTCCGATCCGAGACGTCACCGGCAGGTTCATCGGTTTTGGAGGCCGGACGCTCAAGACAGACAAGAAGGTCCCGAAATACGTCAACAGCCCGGAGAGCCCGCTGTATGACAAATCCCGTGCCTTGTATGGGATCCACATGGCCCGAAATGCCATTGTGCGGGAGGACCGTTCCATTTTAGTGGAGGGCTACACCGACGTTATGGCCATGCGCCAAGCGGGAGTGGAACACGTTGTGGCCAGTTCAGGGACGGCTTTGACGGTCGAACAGGTCAGGTTGTTGAGACGGTTCAGCAAGCGCATGACCATGCTTTTTGATGGTGACCCAGCAGGCTTGCGGGCGGCCATCCGAGGAGTGGACATTGTATTGGGGGAGGGCTTGGATGTCAAAGTCGCCGTGTTGCCCGACGGGGAGGACCCCGACACTTTTGCAAAAAAGCTGGGCAAAGAAGCCCTCATGGAGTGGCTGGCAGAGCACAGCCGAGATTTTATCCGGTTCAAGATCGACCTGCTCGATCAAGAGGCGGCAGACGACCCCATCAAGCGCACCGAGCTGGTTAGGAGCGTGGTACAGAGCATCGCCCAGGTTCCAGACGAACTCAAACGCACCGTTTACATCCAAGAAAGTGCCGGCCGTTTGGGCATGCAGGCCGACGATCTGCTAGCGGAGCTGTCAAGACAGGCCCGGTCCCGGATGGAGCAAGAGGCCAAGGCGCCGCTTCCGTCGTTGCAACCGAAGGATCACGGCCCCATTGGCAAGCCGCAACTCATTGGCAAAGTGGGCCGCAAGGGCCGCGAGCAAGACCTGTTGAGGCTTTTGTTGCAGTATGGGCGCCAAAAGCTCACCTTGGATTTACCAGAAGACGTGGTGGAGGGTGAAACAGGCGAAGAACCGCCTCAAATTGAAGTGACCCTCGCTGAGTTCTTGATGCATGAATTGGACACATTGGGCATTTCCATCCGGCACCCGGTGGTAGATGAAATCGTCCAGTCTTTTCGGGAAAGCATGGTCACGGGCCACATCCCTGGACCAGAATCGTGGAGCAATGGCGGACCTGAAGTTGCGGCCATCACGGCGGATTTGCTCGTGACTGAGTTTGCCCTCAGCGACAACTGGCTGAACAAGCACAACATCGTACCGGAGACCGAAGACAAGCTGTTGATGCAGGCCCTTCAGGGGGCATTGTACCGGCTCATGCTGGACGAGGCGCGGGGAGATGGAGCGCGGATCACCGGGCGCCTTCAAGAATTGGCAGAAGACCCGGGCACATCAGAAGATCCATTGGCCGAGGAGCTGCAGTTGCTGAAAAAGAAAATGACGGTATCGGAACGGGTGTCCCGCTTAGCAGCGCATTTCGGCAGCACCATCCTGCATACGCTGAGCGACGAGGATGCAGCCCGTCACAAGGGCTGAAAGCCTTGGTTTTAGTGGCGTTCGGACCAGAAGTCGAGCAGGGTTATGCGCGGTTGCAAAACACCTCTGTAGCATTCGGTTTCCACCTTGAACACGACGTCTAAACTTTCGGGTGAATCCAAGGCGTCGATGCGGTGACCGAGGCCAAAGCCTACGGCAGTGATGTTCTGGGAAGCGCCGGGCACTTTGAGGGACACCCGGATGTGGCGGCCTTCCTTGCCCACCTTTTTTGGAGGCATGGCGAGTTTGACATCCCGGGACAAAAAGACCGGAGCAGGGGCACCGGGGCCATAGGGCTCGAAAGTCCGCAGGGTGCGCAGCAATTCTGGGGTACAGTCGTGCAGAGGAACCTCCAAGTCAAAGTACCGTGGCTCGCGTTTGCTGATGGTGGCGAGCTTTTCGCCCACGGCTTGGTCCAAAGCCCGCGCAAAAGCATGGGCCTGGTCAGTCTTTACAGTGATTCCAGCTGCCATCGCGTGTCCACCAAACTGGTCCAAGTACTCACCGCAGCCCTTGATGAGCTCGTGAATGTCCAAACCTGGCGTAGACCGTGCGCTGCCCACCATGACACCATTGTCGTCACTGATGACAATGCTCGGCCGATAACGGTGTTCGATCAGGCGGGTGGCGACGATGCCAATGACCCCTCTGTGCCACCCCTCGCCCCACACAATGTTCACGTGCTTGAATTCCTCACGGTCCGCAAGCTGAGCGATGGCATCTCGGGTGATTTGCTCATCGTAGGAGCGCCGGACCTGGTTGAGCCGGTCTAGGTTGCCCGCCAACTCTTTGGCCCGGGTGTCGCTTTTTTCGGTCAACAAGTCGACCGCCTCTGTGGCCAATGACATCCGGCCGGCAGCGTTGATGCGGGGACTGATTCTGGATATGATATCCCGGACGGTGAGGTAATCTGGAGAACAGCGGACCACTTTAAGCAAGGCCCGAATCCCGGGACGGGCGTTTTTGGAGATGGCTTTGAGTCCGTGGTGAAGCAAGATTCTGTTTTCACCCGTGACCTCCACAAGGTCCGAGGCGATGCTCAGTGCCACGAGGTCCAGGCCATCGTATGCACTCATGGGCGACAGGCCAATCCGCTCCGTGAGCGCCTGGGTCAATTTAAAACCGACGCCACAGCCGCTCAGCTCCTTGAATGGATACTGGCACTCGGGATGTTTGGGGTTGAGGATGGCATATGCCTCAGGCATGGACTCTCCCGGCAGGTGGTGGTCGCAAATGATCACATCGATTCCTTGCGCATTGGCCTCTGCCACACGTTCGGTTGCCCGGATGCCGCAATCGAGGGTGATGATGATGGAACAACCGCTTTCTACGGCCCTCTGAATGCCCTTTGAGGAAAGGCCATACCCTTCGCTGTAGCGGTCGGGGATGTAAGGCAGGACTTCAAAACCATTGTTGTGCAGGAAGTCGTGGATCAAGGAGACCGAAGTGGCGCCGTCCACATCGTAGTCTCCATATGCCATGATGCGCTCACCTGCTCTTTGGGCCTGCATGATGCGGTCTACCGCGCGGTCCATGTCGCGCATTTCAGACGGGTCATGCAGTTCTTCCAAGTCAGGGTGGAAGAATGAGGGGGCTTGTTGCTCCGAAATTCCGCGCAATTCAAGCAGACGTGCAACCACTCCGTTTGTAGGGTCGTTCTCACCTTGGAGCAGGTCACGCGAAGCGCGTGGAGACCAATCAGCAGGGGGTATGTGGGGTTGACGGGTCATTTCGCGGGGGCACCTTCGGAATGGAACGGACACGGATTGAGGGAAATACCACGCTGAATCTGTCCTGACTCCCTTAAATTGCGCAGCCTGAAAGATACAACGATGACCTCGTTTCGCCTCCCTTCCTTCTCCCTCTTCCTCATGGCCGCTGCGGTGATGCTGTTTGGATCTTCCTGTCTCAACGACGACAATCTCATCGGACCCAATTGCTTTGACGGCATATTGAACAACGGTGAAGAGCTCGTGGATTGCGGCGGATCTATTTGTCAGCCTTGTGACCCTTGTGAGAACAACATCTGGGACCAAGTCCTCGGTGAGCAATGGGTAGACTGTGGTGGCGAGTGTGCCCCATGCGACGTGGGCTTCAACGGTCAATTGGACCCGGGAGAAACGGGCATCGATTGCGGAGGTGATACCGGCATTGACTGCGGAGAACTTTGCGGAGATGGATTGCTCAACGGCAACGAGATCGATGTGGACTGCGGAGGCCCCGACTGCGAGGCTTGTCCAAGCTGCGAAGACGGTCTGTTGAATGGCGAGGAGTTGGGTGTTGACTGTGGCGGACCCGATTGCGAACCGTGCGCCACAGACGGCGATTGCACGAATGGCCTTTTGGATGGCGACGAATTGTACATCGACTGTGGAGGTTCAATTTGTCCAGATTGCGCAGGTATTATGGACTGGAAAGCGAATGGCACCGAGCTCACAGCTGATGTCGAGGCAGGCGCGGTATTGGATGGCACGACGCTTCAATTGGCAGGCGTGGCTTCTACTTCAGACGGCATCAGCATGACCCTTCCTGAGCCCAGCGTGGGCTGGATTACAGGGGCGCAAATCGGACTCAATGAGTCCAGCGCTCCCACTGGGGTTTGCTCCTACAGCGCCCCGGGTGGACAGATGTACACTTCGGCCCAACCGGGAGCCAACTTCACAGTGGAGATCATTTACATCCTACCAGAAGCAGGAGGAATTGTTGTAGGAACCTTCGGTGGAAGCCTCATCGGTGCCGATGGCACAGGGGGCATTTCCATTGCGCAGGGCACGTTCCTGCTTCCGATCGACTGATCACTCGTCGAGCAGGTCATACAGACCGCCCAGTTTGGGGCTAAGGACCACTTCAATCCTGCGGTTTTTGTTGCGGTCTGAAGGGTCGCGGGGGTGGAATTCACTCCGCCCTGCTGCCGTTAACAGTTCTGGTTTGAGCGAACTCGAAGAGGTGAGCACCTGCACCACAGCAGTGGCGCGCAACACGCTCAATTCCCAGTTGTTTTTAGGAGAGCTAGGGGAGTTGAATGCCACGTCGTCGGTGTGGCCCTCAACAACCACTTCGAATCCTTCTTCATCCTCGATGGCCTTGGCCAGATCTGAAAGGGCCTTGCGGCCTTCGGGGTCGATGGCGGTGCTTCCAGAAGCGAACAGAAGCTTAGAGGCCAGTCTGACGTAAACTTTTCCGTCCCTTTCCTCAACTTCGAGGCCCTTGTTGCGGAAGGCGAACAGGGCGTTGGAAAGCCTGGCTCGGAGCGCCTCTCCAGCGGCCTTTTGTGACTCGAGCATGCGGCTCAGTTCCGACACCTTTGCCTCCCGAGCGCGCAAATCTTGTTCCAAGGCGTACAGGCTGTCTTGCTGGAATTGCAAATCGGCCCGAATGCGCTGTAACTCTTCGAGCAACGCCGCCTGCTCACTGCCGCTCGCCGAACGGCTTTGGTCGAGTTCAGAGGTCAGAAGTGCGTTGAGCTGTTCCAATTCGGCATTGCGCATTTGGCACTGCCTGAACTGGGTTCCCCTGGCCGAGGTGTCTGCTTTGAGGGCCTCCATGCGCCGTCCATCTTCCCGGGCTTGGCCGTCTTTTTCGGACACGGCAAGCCGCAGTTCCTGCACCTGTTCCGTCAGCGAGGCAACATCCTCATCGAGCATGTCGCGGTCATCGCGCACTTCGGTGAATTGGCTCATGGGGACACATCCAGCGAGCAGCAGTGTGGCCAGAGACATCAAGAAGAAGGAGAGACGGAAAGGACGTAACATGCCGTCAAGTTGCCACGCTCTCAGTGACCTACGGCCCATGACGCGCTGACATACGCAAAATCCAATGTGGATTGCGCCAGAAAAGGGCCTACAGCTTGATGCAGACGTTTTGCGGCTCGGTAAAGAAGCGCATGCTGTTGTAGCCTCCTTCTCGGCCAACCCCAGAGTGTCGGGTTCCACCAAAAGGGGTGCGCAGGTCGCGCACAAGCCAGCAATTCAGCCACACCATCCCCGTATCAATTCCAGCAGCAAAACGGTGGGCCCGCTTCAGATCTTGGGTCCAGACGGACGCGGAAAGGCCATATTTCGTGGCGTTGACCAACCCCAAAGCCTCGCGCTCATCCTTGAATGGCTGAAGGGTGGCCACAGGACCAAAAATCTCTTCTCGGTTCGTCACGCAGTTGTGGTCCAAGCCTTCAATGAGGGTGGGCTGAACGTAATACCCGTCCTTGAGTCGGGGTTCGCCCGGCTGGTGCCGTCCCCCTCCACATAGAATCCGACCGCCTTCACCTCGGGCGGTATTGATGGCCGCCAGCACCTTGTCGCGGTGGCCACGAGAAACCACAGCGCCCATTCTGGTGTCGGGGTCCATCGGGTCTCCAATTCTCATCTTGGACACTTTGGCGACCATGGCGTCCCGGAACCGGTCGTAGAGACCTTCTTGAACCAAGATGCGCGAACCGCACAGGCAAATCTGACCTTGGTTGGAGAATGCGGCCCGCACGGCCGTCGAGACGGCTTCGTCAAAGTCACAGTCGTCAAACACCACGGTGGCATTCTTTCCGCCGAGTTCGAGGGAGAGCTTTTTGAATTTAGGCGCAGCAAGGGCAGAGATCGCCGCCCCAGTGGCTGTGCCCCCGGTAAAGGAGACGGCCCGGACATAGTGATGTTCCACCATGTCTTGTCCCACTTCGGGCCCGAGGCCTTGCAGGATGTTCAATACCCCATCGGGCAACCCCACTTCCTTGGCCCAAGTGCCGAGCAGAAAGGCGGTCATGGGGGTCACCTCACTCGGCTTGGCCACCACGCAATTGCCACTGGCCAGCGCGGGTGCAATTTTCCAGGTAAACAGATAGAGGGGCAAATTCCATGGGCTGATACATGCCACCACGCCGAGGGGTTTGCGCAGGGTATAGTTCACGGTACCGTCCCCCATCGTGTGGCTTTCGCTCGAGAATTGTTCGGCTGCAGAAGCGTAAAAGCGGAGGTTGTGCTCTGCGCGGGGAATATCCACTGCAGCAGCCACCGAGATGGGCTTTCCGTTGTCACGGGCCTCTGCTTCTGTAAGCATGCTCGCATTTTCGGCGACTTTATCGGCCAAGCGCATCAGAACAGCCCGGCGTTCGGCGGGGCTCCAAGCCCTCCATTCTGGAAATGCCTGCCGTGCTGCGCTGACGGCAGCCTCTACATCTTCCGCTCCTGAACGGGCGATGCGGCTGTAGGTAGCACCGGTGGCCGGCTCCACATTGTCGAGCCATTCACCGCCGAGGGCAGGTTGCAGTTGGCCGTTGATCAAGTTGAGGATGTCCTTTTCCATTGAAGTCGCCTTGGACGCACAAGGTGGGGACGAAAAAGAAAAAGACCGGTCACATTTGTGCCGGTCTTCGTGCGATTGCATTGACTTTCGTCTTCAATTTCGTGGTTGCCCCACAAGGACTCGAACCTTGACAAACGGTACCAAAAACCGGTGTGCTACCATTACACCATGGGGCATTCCGCGAAGAATGGACGGCGAAATTACGAAAAGCGTCTTTTCTGACCACATTCTTCGTGATCTTCAATCCCATCAATCTTCATTCAGTGGCTCCACCGCTTCAATCAGCGTCTCAATCAAGGCCTCAAGTTGGGTGATGCGGTCGTTCAAGTTGGCAATGGTGTCTTGCAGGTTAATCCCCGCAGCAACAAGGTTTCCAGACAATTCGGCATTGCCCATATCATCTACAGAAAAGGCATCTGACCTGTCGTCAACTGATGTGCCGTTTCCGATGGTAAACAATGTGTTGGGCGCGGTCTCCGCGTTGAATTTCCCCACCACGGTCTGGTAAGGTCGGTCGGCAACCGTGTAGTATCCCGCCGCGCTCGAGGCATATCCGCTGGCGGTTGTTTCGTAGCCTTCGGCATGGGCAGAAAATCCAGAGGCCACGGTGTAGAAGCCTTCACTGTGCGAGGCGTCGGCTGTGGCCTGTGTTCCCTCACCCACAGCATGGGCGCAGGTGGCGCTCGCAATGGTGTTGCGGTTGGAACTGTGGCTGAAAAATCCAGACGCGGTCGTGTTGTAGCCTTCGGCGTGGGCAGCTGTGTTGGTGGCTTCGCTTCCATACCCCTCACTGTGGGCGTAGTTCGCCAAGGCTTTTGTGTTGTACCCCTGTGCGTGGGCTGTCGTACCGGTCGCATCGGTAAACATGCCTTGCGCATGGGCGGCTGTGCCCGTGGCTTCTGTGCCCTCTCCCATAGCACTCGAGCAGGTGCCTCCTGCCGTGGTGTTGCGGTTGGTCGCGTGGCTGAAATTGCCCGTGGCATCGGATCCGTCTCCCAGAGCAGAAGCATAGGAGCCTGTGGCATTGACGTTGCGTCCCTGCGCCATTTGTTGGGTCACGCGCATGCGACCTTCTGCCCATGTCCAAGAGTAGGTGTTGATTCCATCGATGGTGGTAGAATCAGAAAGGAAACTGATGCCGAGGGCCACCCTGGCAGAGTCTGCTGAGGACGCCCCGGTTCCTCCGCTTTCAATGCCGAGCACGCCTTCGTCTTCCCAGGGCAATCCAAACAGCGTGAGCAGCTGAAGGACATCACCTGTTCCGATGAGGGAGTCGCCGTCCGCATTGGGATTGTAGGGCCATTGTGCACTCAGCGTGCCCGGCACAGCACCCATCATCAGGAGTGCCAAGAGCAGTGTGGTCAATTTGGAAAGTGGCAGGGTCATGGGATGAAAATTAAGGAAGAGCGGAAATTGTTCGCAGAAAAAGGACACCGCCCGGTTAGAGCGGTGTCCGGATTCACCAAAGAACAGGATGAGCTTTGGGGTTTTCTGCTGATTTGTTGGTCCTTCTGAATTATTCTGTGACCATGAACTGCTTCACAATGCTGCACTCATTGGAGATGATGCGCACCTGGTAAACACCGCTTTCAAGTTGAGCGGCATTGATGTCGAGCATGTACATCTGGTCCTTGTCCACATGTCCGTTGAACAGTGGCGTAACCAGCATGCCGGCCGCATCATAGAGGTTCACATCAATCCGCATGGGCTGCAGCACATTGAACCCGATCTGAGCGAAGTCCTGTGTTGGGTTTGGCACAATGTTCGATACCTGGATGTCACCGCGGCTCTGATCAGCTGACAGGGCAGGTGTGAAGCCGTCGACATTGGCGTTGCCGCCCGTGCCCACAAAGCCTGACTCAGGGTCTTCACAAAGCTCACCCGTCACATTCACCGTGTATCCGAATTCGGCCTGGTTGCCACTGCAATCGGTGGCGGTATAGTCGTATTCGAACTGGTAAGGCAACGTGCAGTCGAGGTCACCAAAGAAGTCACCGGATCCCATCACTGGGGTGTTGTCAAACGACCCAGAGTAGGTAAACCATCCGCTGTAGCCATACTGCGCGTTCATGTTGTTGGCACCGAGGCCGACTTGGAAGCGGTAGAACTCGTTGGCAGGCTGGTGGGTGCAAGTGAGGAAACTGCCCTCATAGTCACCCCAACCGGTCATTGTTCCGTTGGACAAGAACCAGTACATCCAGTCTTCGTGGTTGTCCTCCAGGTCCTCACAATCCAACTTATAGCTCGTTGGGAACGGCTGGTTTGACCAGTCTTCATAGTCCATGCCGTCTTCCAGTGTGATGGAGACGTTCCAACCTGCATCGGGGTTGTCATTGGCCACGATCGTCTTCTCGATGATCCAGTCGCCGTTGGACATCTGGCTCACAAGGCCTTCACCAATGGTGGAGTAGAACTCCGCACCGGCAAAGTTGAAGAGGCGCACAGCGTGCACGTCGTATCCGTTGCAAGTCTCTTCAGAGCTGTATGCAGCAGGAGTCACGGTGGTGCAGAACTGCAACACGCTGTCATTCGGAGCGAACTCACCCACAGCAGTAGCGGTCATTTCGATGGCCACCTCTCCCTCACAATTGTCGGCGGCGCTCACGTCGCAGGCATCTGTTTCAGGGGTCAAGCTGTCACCGGTAAAGTCGTCGGCACACACATCGATGGTAGCGCCGTTGTCAATGCCACACACGTTGAGGAATTGAGGAGCTTCCTCGTCCAATACCGTCACCGTGATGGTGGCTTGTGCCATATTGCCACAATCGTCGGCCGTCATGTAACTGTATGTCAGCGTCGCGTTGCCGCAAATGTCTTGGTTGGTGGTGTCCACCGACATCGACATGAAGGGCGAGTCGTCGCATGCGTCCAGACTCAAGGCCGCGATGGCAGGCACGTCGGCAATGCATGAGACTGCTGTATCCGTGGCGGCTGTGCCGTCACCAAAGGTCAACACCAATTCTGGGGCAGTTTCATCCACGACGGTGATTTCCTGTGTCCACGTTGTGGTGTTTCCAGCACAGTCGCTGACTTCCCAAGTGCGGAAGAGCGTGTAGCTGTTGGCACAGTCTCCATCCTCCGACGTTTCACCGACATAGGAATAGCTCAGAGCATCGTCGCAGTTGTCGTCAGCCTGAAGCGCCGTGAGGGCGGCCGGCATCGGAACAGCATCACAAGCCACGGTTGTATCCATTGGGCCGGCCAAGAAGCCAGGGGCAGTGGTGTCCACCACGGTGATGATCTGCGTGTGGCTGATGCCGTTTCCAGCACAGTCCTCCACAGACCAAATCCGCGTAATGGTGTAGTCCGACGGGCACAGGTCTTCGTCCTCGAGCGTCTCTGTCAATGTGACGGTGAGTTCGGGGTCGCAGTTGTCGGAAGCGGTCAACGTAGGTGCCATGGGGACGTCATCGCAGGATGCGGTAGCGTCAGCAGGCAAGGTCTCGACAAACTCGGGGTCCGTTTCATCAATCAAGTTGATGATCTGGTCCACGCTCTTGTTGTTGCCACACTCATCCACAGCATTCCACGTACGCACCACCACAGCGGTTCCTGCGCAACCGTCGATCAACGAGATGGAATCAGAATAGGTGATTTCCACTTCGGGGTCGCAGTTGTCCAAGGCTTCGGCAGCACCGAGGCTTCCCACGCTGTAGTCGTTGTCGCAAGACAAAGTCGTATCCTGTGGAATCAGCGTGAATTCAGGGGCCTCCGTATCGATGAGGTCAATGGACTGAATGAGCGTATCGCTGTTGCCGCACTGGTCTGTGGCCACATAAGTGCGCAAGTAGCTTCCAGCGCAAGCGCCGCTGAACTCTTCGTCAGAGAGCAGTTCGAGCTGCACCGTGGCATCGCAGTTGTCGGTGACGGTAGCATACAAAGTATCCATGCCCCATTCCGTGCAAGGGATGTCCAATTCGAGAGGACCAGAAATCACCGGAGCAGTCGTATCGACCACGGTGACCACCTGAACGTGGGACAGTTGGTTGCCAGCGCAATCGCTCACACTCCATGTGCGGGTGATCGTCATGTTCTGCGCACAGTCACCGTCTTCACTCGCCTCCGCAAAGGTGACTTCGAGGTTGTCGTCACAGTTGTCAGTGGCCTCCAGAACAGCTGCTGCTGGAACGGCCTCGCACGACACGGTGGTGTCGGCAGGAGCCGCAGTCAGCCATGTGGGAGCAAACTCGTCGGTCACGGTAATGGTGTGCGACAGGCTCGTGGAATTGCCGCAAGCATCTGTGGCCGTCCAAGTGCGAACGAGCACCTGAGTTCCAGGGCATTCTTCAGCACCGAGGATTTCTTCCTCAAAGCTGACCGTTGGATTTGCATCACATCCATCAACCGCAGTGAGGTCCGCTACCGCAGGGATGTCAAAGCAAGGCACAGTCACATCTTCAGGAAGGGGGTCCACAAATTCAGGAGCCGTAACGTCTTCCTGTGCAATGGTCTGGTCGCAGCTCACGGTGCTCTCATTTCCGCAGTTGTCCGTGGCTGTAGCCGTGAAGGTGCGCACAAAGGAGAACGAGCCAGCACAGGCCACAGTCGTGTCGTGGTCCGTCCAGGTCAACTCCACCGAAGGAGCCATTCCGCCGCAGTTGTCATCGGCCGTGATGACAGGCAACCCGAGGGCTTCAGTAGACAGGTCCGCGATGCAATCCGCATCGGCTGAGACCGTTGTGTCTGCAGGGCAATCCAAGGACACCGTTGGAGGTGTTTCGTCATACAACTGGATGAACTGCTCGAACATGTTGGCGTTGCCACAGTCGTCTTCAAAGGTGTAGGTGCGCATGTACATGCCCACAGGCTGCACACAACCTCCGCTAAACGGCGTATCAAAGAAGGTGACGGTGACATCGCTGCCACACTCGTCCATCACTTCGATCAAGACGTTCTCTTCGGTGTTTTCGTCGCTGTACTCCTCGCAAGAAATGGAGAGGGTGGTTTCACCCGAAACGAGGATGGGGGCGGTTTCGTCCACAACCGTGATGGTCTGATGGGCGAGGGTACTGTTGCCACAGTCGTCCACAAATGTCCACGTCCGGTCAACGCTGTAGCTGCCCACACAGAGTTGAGCGTAGACGCTGTCCTCTTCCCAAGAATAGGCCACTTCGGAGTCAAAATTGTCTTCGGATCCAAAGTCACCGTAGGTCATGCCCGCATCGTAATCCAGGCAAGACACGGTGGTGTCATCTACAAATACCACAGGTCCGAGCGAATCGACGAGCGTGATGTGCTGCTCACAGCTGGCGCTGTTGTCGCAGAAATCTGCAGCAGTGAAAGTCCGGATGAACGACATGGTTCCTTCTGGAGTGTCGTCGTCTCCCTCGCAGTCAACTTGGAAGCTGCCGTCGCTGTAAGTGATCGTGATGTCTTCCCATCCGCTGCAGTTGTCTGAGGCCATGGCCATGCCCAGGGCAGTGGTCGTGGTGTCATCCGCGATGTCCTGATCCAACATGACAATGGTGTCAGCAGGGCAGGTGATCATGGGGTCTGTGTCGTCATACAGAGCGATGTACTGCTCAGCGATGCCTACGTTTCCGCAGTCGTCGGTGGCCGTCCAGATCCGCATCCAGCTTCCGGGACAAGAGCCGCTCAACGGCCATGCCTCGATGCTGATGGTCAGGTCGCCATCACAATTGTCGAACACCTCCAGTGGAGACTGTGTAGGATCGAGGGGGTCGGTCAAGTCCTCACAAGAGACGGGCTCATAAGGAGGGTATTCACCGAATTCAGGAGCAGATTGGTCTGCTGCTGTGATCATCTGCACGCAGCTCACCGTATCGCCGCTGTTGCCGCATGCGTCTGTTGCATAAGCGTAGAACGTACGCTCAAAGGAGTAGGTGCCATCGGCACTGCCGTCGCTGTCGTCGCATTCTAAAGACGAGGGACCGTCGGTGTGGAACCAGGTGATTTCAGGGTCGTCATCACACCCGTCCTCAGCGAGGATGGTAGGCATGCCCAGCAAGGTGTAGTCGACCTCAGCAGTGCAGTCCGTTCCCAGGGCAACGGTGGTGTCTGCAGGGCACTCCAACAGGGTGATCACAGGCGCCGTGATGTCCACCACAGTCAACAACTGGGTGCAGCTCTCCATGGCGACGTTACCACAGTGGTCTTCTGACACAGCGAAGAACGTACGTGTGATTTCGTAGGTGCCGTTGCCGTCCTCACAAGTGTAAACGGGATCGCTGTCTTCCACGGTGTAGCTCAGCGTTGGAGCGGCATCGCAGTTGTCGGTGCTGAAGATCTCAACCTCTCCACTCTGTGTGGGGTCGAGTTCGCCCATACAATCGGCATCCAGCTCTACCACAACATCTGCAGGACAGGTAATGTCGATGGTCGGAGCGACCGTATCAATCAGCAAGATGAATTGATGGGCGCTGGACATGTTGCCGCAAGCGTCGATCACGATGTACTCAACGTCCCATGTAGGAACAGGGCTCACGCATCCACCAGACATGGGGTCACACTCGATGTAAGCGGTGTCAATCTCGCAGTTGTCGGTCCATGAGGCAAAGCCAAGTGACGTCAGAACGTCCATGTCGCAGGCCCACTCGTCGCAGGCGATGGAGACCTCCACGGCGCTCAACTCAATCATGGGGGCGATCTGGTCGATGACCTCGATGGTCTGGACACCAGAGATACTGTCGGCATTTCCACAACCGTCTTGAGCACTGGCTGTCCAGGTCCGGCGAATGGTATAGCAACCATCGCTGATGGCGTCCACAATTTCGTCGGTGTAGTTGATGTCGCCAGAGACTGAGCTGCAGTCATCCGTGAAGTTGGCCGAAGCCTCTCCTGTGAAATCTGTGCCCGTCTCTACAGAGCAGTCGCCCATGACAGATACAGACAAGTCGCCAGGAAGTGTGAGGTCGATGGAAGGGGCCACAGTATCAACCACATGAATCAATTGTGTGCAAGTGCCCACGTTTCCAAAGAGGTCTTCAGCACTCCATGTGCGCTCAATGGTATAGCAACCCGCATCTGTTTGGTCGATGATGACGTCCGCGAGGATGCTGACCGGAATGCTGTCGAGGTCGTCGCAGTTGTCCACGACGGTGACGGTGGCCACTTGAGGAATGTCCTCTGTGCAGGCCACGGTGGCTTCACCAGGACAACCGAGGAAGGTCGGAGCGATGGTGTCTGCGCGGCAGATGTGTTGCTCGACGTTATAAGCACCGCAAGAATCCACAAAGGTGTAGATGTTGGTCGTGCACATTTCGTCATAATCGAAGTACTCAGTTTCGAGGCTGAGGTCTACGATCACGTCACCAAGAGCTCCCGACACGGGCACACCAGAAATCTGGCCTTCCCAGGCATACCAACCACCGAGTCCAAACTCGCAGTTGTGGTCGTTGGCCGCTTCACCGACCTGGAAACCAAAGTGCTCGTTGACTGGAGCGTGGTTGAGGTTCAGCAAGCTGCCCTCAAATGACCCCGTTCCGTGCAGGTAACTCTGGTCGTTTTTCAAGGTGTAAATCAGCCAGGAGTCGGTGTCCACATCTTGGCAGGAATAGGCATACTTGAATCCTTTGCCCATGGCTTCCCACTCAGGTCCAGTCACGCCATTGTCAAATACGAGGAAGACCTTAAATCCTTGTGAAGCATCCTCGCTGTTCTCAATGTTACCTGAGAGCACAGCTGTTCCGTTGTTGTACTGGACAAACTCCAGTCCCATGCCGCTTTCTACAAAATAGTCGGAGGCGGCGAGGCCTTGCATTTGAAGACCGTAGATGCGCAACGCACCGTCGGGTCCCACTCCCAGTGCCGTGTTGGCTTCACCTGAAATCAGAGAGTCCATGGCGGGGAGGGTGACGCATGAAGTGGCCTCGGTGGTGACACCGGTACAGGCGTTGTAAACAGAAGCGTCTTCCAGGCATTCGATGGCAGCAAGGTCATCGAGGCACTGAACGGTGTAGTCTTGAAGCGACTCGTCGATGACAAGGCACAAGGGGTCACAGTCGTCCAACTCGATGGGGTCGCCGTTGCAGTCAAAACCGGGAAGGGCATATTGACATGTGCCATCTTCGTCGGTGGCTGTAACGTCGTAGTTACACGCAAATTCATCGGTGCAACCGGCGACTTCAAGAGCATCGCAGATGCCGTCTTCGTCTGCATCGCTGAGGCAGTTGCCATCACAATCGAGGTAATCTTCTGCTGGATAGGTGCAGAGGCCCTCGTCGAGATCGGTAGCGTCTTCATTGTAGTTGCATGCGATGGGATCTCCACAGCCAACCACCTCTGCTTCGTCGCAGATGCCGTCCCCGTCCTCGTCATTGAGGCAGGCGCAATCGCAGTCTACGTAATCAGCACCGCAGAATTGTTCAGGGTAGACACAAGCAATGCCATCGGTCGTAGCCAGTGGGTTGTAGTTGCAAGCCTCTTCATCCAAGCACCCTTCGATGGGGTCTCCAGAACCGAAGGGGAACTGCTGGGGGTCATCGAAAGTACCGAGATCATCACCCTCCACCTCAGGTGTCAGAGTGAAGTCCAGTTCATACTGCTCGCACTCGTCTTCATCCCAGAGGATAAATGCGATTTCTTCTCCTGCATCTGCGTAGATGCTCATGTTGATCCAGCTGCCGCCTTCATAGTCAAAGGCAACGCTGATGCCGACGGTGTTGCCGCCAACTTGAGCGATCACAGTGCCTCCTACAACAGGCGCACCATTAAAGAACACTTCTGCAATGACGGTAGAAGGGATCAACGGAAGGACTTCGACCGAAGTGTCGGGCTCGTTGCAAGGGTCTTCAAAGTCACAGATGCCGTCGTTGTCGGCGTCTTCCAGGCAGTTTCCGTCACAATCGTAGCCAGCATCAGGGCCGGGTCCGTTGCAGACGCCACAAACATCGAGGGTGCCGATACAATCGTCTTCGTCGTCGCAGATGCCGTCAGCGTCAGCGTCGTTGCTGCAATCGCCACCGCAAATGCCCAATGCGTCCAACACATTGCCGTCACAGTCACATTCGCCAGCCGCAATGCCGCTTCCACCGCATTCGCCACACTCATCCAATTCGGCACAAGAACCATCATCGATGGTCGATTCTGCGTCGTAGTTACAGGCGGCTTCGTCGGTGCAACCTGCGCAGCTCAAGAACTCGCAAGACGCGTCTTCTTCTGTAGCATCGGCGTCAAAGTTGCAGGCCTCAGCGTTGGTACATCCATTGATCTCCGCTTCATCGCAAACGCCATCACCATCGGTATCGGTCACGCATTCACCATCGCAATCCACGTAATCAAAGCCGTAGAGGTCAGCAGGGTATGCGCACAGCGTGTTGTCTGTGTCTGAGTAGTCTCCGGCGTTACAAGCTTCGGAATCCGTGCAACCCACGGTCTCATCCTCATCGCAAATGCCATCGCCGTCATTGTCATTGAGGCAGTTGCCATCACAGTCAAAGGCGACCGTTCCATAAAGGTCTTCAGGATAAATGCAGGACCCGTCTTCGGTGTCGGCCAGGTCAAAGTAGTTACAGGCCGTAGCATCCGTACATCCGGGAATGGGGTTTCCACTCAAGAAGGGCAAGTTCGAAGGGTCGTCAAACGTGGACAATTCTTCACCGTTTTCGCTCACGTTCTCCGTGATGTCGATGTCGTAAAGGGCACACTCAGTAGCATCAAACAGCTCAAAATCAATCTGATCACCGGTTTGCGCATAAATGGTCATGCTGACCCAGCTGCTGCTTTCGTATTCGAAAGCTTCGTCGACACCGGCGGTTTCACCGTCGACTGAGGCAATCAAGGTCATGCCCACTACAGGCTGACCGTCCAAGGTGACTTCCGCAATAAATGAGACGGGAACCGTTGGAAGAACGGCAGGTGTCAGATCGGGGTCGTCACAGGGGTCGTTTTCGTCGCAAATGCCGTCGCCGTCAGCATCGGCGAGACAGTTTCCGTCACAATCAAGGCCGTCGTCAGCGTAGGAACATGAGCCATCATCGTCGGTGGCCAAGGCGTCGTAGTTGCAGGCCGTATTGTCCTGGCAACCGGGGAGCTCATCTCCATCGCAGATGCCGTCGCCGTCAGCATCGGCGAGACAGTTTCCGTCACAATCAAGGTCGGCACTGCCATACAGGTCCAGTGGGTATTCACAGGAACCATCATCTTCGGTGGCCAGCTCGTCATAATTACAAGCAGAACCGTCGATGCAGCCCAGAACGGGGCCACCCGCGCCGAAATAGAAGGTGTCTCGGAATTCATTCATGCCATCTCCATTGATGAAGACCTGGCAATAAATCTGACCGGAAAGCTCACCAGTGGTGGTGAACTGACCAATGAGAACGCGGAGGTCATCTCCTGCAATTCCGTTGGAATCTCCGTTCAGCGCATACCATGCTCCACCAATGAGGTCATCGATGGCGATGCTGCTACCGGGGGCTCCTCCTCCGGGGTCGAAGTTGGTGACCCATGGGTTCTCTGTGGATTGAACCGTGCTCACGTTCGCTTCTCCCAACAGGGCGTTTGGAACGCCTTCGATGCCCACCGTTACCCAGCTGTCGTAAGGCAGTTCAGGGTAGAAGCCAAACAAAACGGGGTTGATGCCGTTGGGCGTCGCCGCACCGAGGGTGGCATGGTAGAAATCCGTCGTGGTGTTGACATAGGTGGGGTTGATGAGGTCACCAGAAACGGAGGACATAAAGTCGTCCGCGTTGTTCATGGAGACATACAAGCGCGTGCAGGAGTAACCCGTGAGATCGATGACACCGAGCGGGCCAACCAAAACACCAAGGTTTTCGTTGACGACTTCGAGCTCGAGGTCATACCCCTCTGGTGCGGGGGCGGAGTTGATGGGTTGTCCATATGCAAGGCTGCAGGACAGGGCGAAGAAAAGCCCGAGGAGCAATCGGTAAGGGTTCATGGCGCCGTTGGAATAAGCTGATAGCATCATTGATAAGTCCTACAAAGATGCGAAAAAACCCGACTAATTGCAATTATTTAGTCATTCGTCGAAGAAATACATGGATTCGTAGACAATAATTTGTGAGCGTAAGCTCCCCCCAGAGCCCGTCATAAGGCCTGTTAAATCAATGTTTCAGCGCCCTTAAGGGCTTATCCCACGATGTTGATAATGCGCCCGGGAACCACGATAATTTTTCTGGGTTCGCGGCCATCCAATTGTTTGGAAGTGCGGGCATCCGCCATGACTGCAGCCTCGACTTCTTTCGGTCCCAGATCTGCCGGAACTTCAAATTGGAAGCGCACTTTGCCGTTGAATTGAACGGGGTAACGCACTTCTGACTCTACGAGTTTTTCAGGGTCCCATGCTGGCCAAGGAGCGTCAACCACCGAACCCAATCCCCCCGCACACGACCAAAGCTCTTCGGCCAAGTGCGGCGCGTACGGGCCCAAAATGGCAGCAAGGGGCTGCAGAATTTGGCGTTCACGAGAGCCTTGTTCGGTCAGTTCATTGACCCCAATCATCAAAGCGCTGACCACGGTGTTCCAACTCAGACGGTCCAAGTCTTCGGTCACCTTTTTGACCGTTTTGTGGAGGGTGCGTTCGGCATCGGGTGAAGGCGTGTCGTCGGTCACAGTGCCACGGCCCTCGCCGTCCATATACAGCCGCGTGAGCTTTCTCAAGAAACCGTGAACACCACTGATGCCTTGGGTGTCCCATGGCTTCGCCTGCTCCAATGGACCGAGGAACATCTCGTAACAGCGCAGGGTGTCAGCGCCATAACGCTCCACGAGATCGTCGGGGTTTTCTACGTTGTACTTGGACTTGGACATCTTTTCGACCTCGCTGCCACAACGGTATTCGCCCTGTTCATTGAGTTCGAAATGGGCGTCTGCGAATTCGGGCCGCCACGCTTTGAAACCTTCCGTATCCAAGACATCGTTCCGGACCAGTGCGATGTCCACATGGAGGCGCTGGGTGCGGTGTTCCTTTCGGCGTTCAAAAGTGACAAAGCTGTTGGTGCCTTCGATGCGATACACAAAGCTGCTTCGGCCCAAGATCATGCCTTGGTTGACCATCTTGGCAAAGGGCTCGTCAAAACCGATCACTCCGAGGTCATGGAGAAACTTGGTCCAAAACCTGCTGTACAGCAAGTGTCCTGTTCCGTGCTCTGCCCCACCCACATACAGGTCCACTTGCCCCCAATAATCGCTCTTGGTGCGGTCACACAGGCCCTTTTCGTTGTGGGGGTCCATGTACCTGAGGAAGTACCAGCTTGACCCCGCCCAGCCCGGCATGGTGTTGAATTCCATGCGGTCTCCTCGAGAAACGTTCCAATGTTCGGCCCTCGCCAATGGCGGGTCCCCGTCTTCCGTTGGCAGGTAGGCATCAACGTCGGGAAGCAAGACCTGTTCGTCTTCGATCAGCTGAGGCACGCCCTCTTCGTAGCAGATGGGAAAGGGTTCTCCCCAATAGCGTTGGCGGCTAAAGACAGCATCCCTCAAACGGTAGTTGACGCGGGGAGCGGCATACCCTGCAGCTTCTGCTTCCTGGATGGCAATGGGCAGTATGGCCGAGCAGCGCTGTCCGCTCCAAGCTCCGCTGTTGCACAGCACCGCGTCTTTGTCTGTACAAGCGCCATCGGCGATGTCATGGCCCTCAAAAATTGGAGGAACATCCAGTCCAAAAGCACGCGCAAACTCCCAATCCCGTTGGTCCCCTGCTGGAACCGCCATGACCGCGCCCGTGCCATATCCGGCGAGAACGTAATCGGCAATCCAAATGGCCATGGGCGTCCGCGTGAGCGGATGCAAGGCATGGGCACCGGTAAAGCAACCGGTCATCCCGCGGTCTCCGGCCATCCTCTCGCGTTCGCTGCGGGCAGAGGTTTCCTTTTGGTAAGCGGCAACGGCATCTTTGTGCTCGGCCGTGGTGATGCTGTCTACCAGTTCGTGTTCCGGTGCCAGCACGAGGAAGTTGGCGCCATAGAGGGTGTCTGGCCTTGTGGAAAACACCTCAATGGTGCGGCCTTCATGGTGCTGGATGTCAAAACGAAGCTGGGCTCCAGTCGACTTTCCGATCCAATTGCGCTGCACTTCTTTGATGCTGTCCGACCAATCGATCTTGTCTAGACCTTGGAGCAGGCGGTCCGCATAGGCCGTGATGCGCATCATCCACTGGCGCATTTTTTTGCGAACGACAGGGTGTCCTCCGCGCTCGCTGAGTCCTCCGATCACCTCGTCGTTCGCCAACACTGTTCCCAGTGCGGGACACCAGTTTACTTCGCTGTCCGCCAGGTAGGCCAGGCGATAAGCCATCAACACGGCCCCCTGGCCTTGGGCATCAAGGGCGTTCCATTGTTCTGCGGTAAATGGGCCTTCAAAGCCTTCTCCCCAAGCCGTTTGAACGGCTTCGGCCAGCGTGTCTTCACCGACCACCCAGTCGGCCCCGGCATTTCCCTTTTGGGCAAAGTGCGCAGTGAGGACCTCGATGGGCATGGCCCGATCCGCCGCGCGGTCATATCCGTGCTCGAACAGGCGTGCAAATATCCATTGTGTCCACCTGTAATATTCGGGACTGCTGGTGCGAACCTCACGTGACCAGTCATAGCTGAACCCAAGGAGGTCGAGCTGCTCGCGGTACCGCGCAATGTTGCGTTCAGTCGTGACTGCAGGGTGTTGCCCTGTTTGGATGGCGTATTGCTCAGCAGGCAGACCAAAGCTGTCGTAGCCCTGCGGATGCAAGACATTGAACCCTTGTTGTCGCTTGTATCGGGCGATGAC
>CBFHUP010000030.1:0-30680 GCA_965659115.1 uncultured Flavobacteriales bacterium
TGACTGTGCTGCAGACGCAGATCAAGATGGCATCTGTGACGACGTGGACGACTGCGTGGGCGACCTTGATGCTTGTGGCATTTGCAACGGCCCCGGCGCCATTTACGACTGTGGCTGCTCCGACATCCCCGAAGGAGACTGTGACTGCGACGGCAACCAACTGGATGCCATTGATGTCTGCGGCGGTACCTGTACTGCCGATGTGGATGGTGACGGTGTTTGCGACAACAACGAGGTTCCAGGATGTACCGACGAGACGGCTTGCAACTACAACCCTGCAGCCACCGACAACGATGGCACGTGCCTGACAAACGACGTCTGCGGCGTGTGTGGAGGTCCTGGCGACATCTACGACTGCGGTTGCACCGAAATCCCGGCTGGTGACTGCGACTGCGACGGAAACCAACTCGACGCCTTGGGCAATTGCGGAGGCGACTGTTCAGCTGACGCCGACCAAGACGGCATCTGTGACGACGTGGATGACTGCGTGGGAGCCCTCGACGCCTGTGGCGTCTGCAACGGCCCCGGCGACATCTACGACTGTGGATGCTCCGACATTCCAGAGGGAGACTGTGACTGTGACGGAAACCAACTCGACGCCCTGAACGAGTGCGGTGGTGACTGCGCTGCAGACGCAGATCAAGACGGCATCTGTGATGACGTGGACGATTGCATCGGCACCCTCGACGCCTGTGGTATTTGCAATGGACCTGGCGACATCTACGACTGTGGGTGCTCCGACATCCCCACAGGAGACTGTGACTGCGACGGAAACCAACTCGACGCCCTGAACGAGTGCGGTGGCGACTGTGCTGCCGATGCAGACCAAGACGGCATCTGTGACGACGTGGACGACTGCGTCGGCACCCTCGACGCTTGTGGCGTTTGCAATGGCCCTGGCGACATCTACGACTGTGGGTGCTCCGACATTCCCACAGGAGACTGTGACTGCGACGGAAATCAAGAAGACGCTGCTGGCGTATGTGGCGGGGATTGCACGTCCGACATTGATGGCGACGGCGTTTGCGACACCGACGAAGTGCCCGGTTGCGATGACCCACTGGCCGACAACTATGACTCGAATGCCACCGACAACGACGGAAGCTGCACCTATCTGCCTGCCTCCTTCGACGGACTCGTGGCCGAAGCTTATGAGCTGAACAGTGTGGAGCAAGGAACCCACACCTTCAGGGTGTACGCGCAATTCAGCAACCCGAATGACCAACTGGTCTCCATCTTTGGAACGGCGAGCGACCCATTGAGTATTTCATCTACAGAGCCGTTCTATCAAAACGCAAATGGTGGGCCGACCTCGGCCACCATGATCCCCGAACTGTTTAGCAGTGTTTCTGACTTGGAGTGGGACAGCTTTGTCACCATTGGAGCTTCGGACAATTCAGGTTCGGCCATCCAAAATGCGGGCATTGACTTCTCCATTTTCGAGTCCGGAGGTGATTTGACCACTGACCCCATTACGGGTGGCAGCTGGTTCGTCTTTCCAAACCAACAGCCCACTGCCTTCCCGGATGCGCAAGGCCGGGTGTTGATAGGTCAGTTCACCACTTCGGGTACCGTCACCTTGAATTGCAACCTGCAATACCGGGCTTCGGACGGAACCAACCCTCAAGCGATGAACCTGACTTTGGTTTTCCCGAACAATTGCCAGGAAGACATTAACGGAGACGGCCTTGTCGCAGTGGACGACATCTTGATCTTGCTGTCCAGCTTTGGATGCGTGGGACCTGCATGCACCGGCGACATCGACGGTGACGGTGTTGTGGGGGTTTCAGACATCCTTGATGTTTTGGGATCGTTCAGTTCTTCATGCTTCTGATCAACCCCAACATTCTATAGTGACGAATTTTCGAATGCGCTTTCTGAACCTCTTGGTCGCTTTGGCGGCCCTTCCCTTGTTCTCCTTGGCACAAACGCCCTGTGAAAACGGATTTGCTGCAGGATATCCTTGCGAATCGGTCGACTTGATGGGCTTTGTGCCTTCCTCCTCTTTGGGAGGTGGAGACGCCGAAGACCTTTGGGGTTGGACGGACCCCCAAAACGGCAAGGAATACGCCATCATCGGAATGGCTGGAACGACGGCCTTTGTGGACGTCACTTCACCAACCGCACCGGTTGTTTTGGGAACGTTACCGTCACATACCGGATCTTCTCTTTGGCGGGATGTCAAGGTGTACAGCAACCATGCTTTCATCGTCTCTGAAGCAACGGGGCACGGCCTTCAGGTTTTTGATCTGACCCGATTGAGGGACGTGGTGAACCCTCCGGTGAATTTCACCGAAGACGCGCACTATGGTGGATTCGGCAATGCGCACAACATCGCCATCAACGAAGAAAGCGGACGCGCTTACGCTGTCGGGACAAGCACTTTCAGTGGCGGGCTTCACATCCTCGACATCTCTTCGCCCACGAACCCCACTTTGATTGGCAGCTTCGCAGAAGACGGATATACCCACGACGCGCAAATCGTGATTTACAGCGGCCCCGACGCGGCCCACGTCGGCAAAGAAATTGCCATGTGTTTCAACGAGAACAGCGTGGCCGTAGTAGACGTCACCGACGCTACTGATCCGCTGCTGCTGAGCAACACCAGCTACGGTGCGGCCCAATACACGCACCAAGGATGGTTCACAGAGGACCAACGGTACCTCCTGGTGAACGATGAGGGAGACCAAGGGAGCATCAATACGCGCACTTACATTTTTGACTGTCTTGACTTGGATGCACCGGTCTTGATTGGAACCCATTTGGGATCCACCCCAGCGATCGACCACAACCTCTACAACCATGAGGGACATTGTTATCAAGCCAACTATAGGGCAGGGCTCCGCATCCTGGACCTGGATGCCGTCTCAGAAGGACAGCTCACAGAAGTGGCCTCGTTTGATGTTTACCCCTCCTCAGATGCTGCGCAATTCAATGGGGCTTGGAGTGTCTACCCCTTCTTTGCTTCGGGCAACGTCATCGTTAGCCACATCGAAGAAGGCCTGTTTGTCCTCCGTCCGAACCTTACGAATGCCCCCCCTACTCCTCCGGCAGACCTAACGCTGGAACCACTGCGGAATTGGCTCAAGGCCAATTGGTATGATGGCTTGCACACCGACTTGGGCTACAACGCAGCCCGCGAACAACTCTATGGTTCTGTCGACGAAGCTTCCGGTCAAATCAGTTGTGTTTACACCGGTTTCCAGCAAGCTTCGGAATTCGTCACATTTCCAGACCCGATCAACGCAGAACACTTGGTGCCGCAAAGTTTTTACGGGTCTCTGACCCCCATGCGCTCTGACATTTGGTCTTTGCGTCCCTCGCACCAGTCGCCCAACTCCGCCCGATCCAACAACCCTTTTGGCGAGGTGGACGATGCTGCGGCCCAATGGTACGGGACGGATGCCCAAGGCAATTACTTCAGCACCGGGACCATCCCGGCCAATGCCGACGATTTTAGCGAATTGTCCAATGGTGTTTGGGAACCTCGCGAATCCCAAAAAGGAGACATCGCCCGAGCGGTGTATTACTTCTACACCATGTATCCCACGCAAGCTGGAGACATCTCCGGCGTGTGTGATCCCGAAACCCTCTACAGTTGGCACATCGAAGACCCTGTCAGCCCCTTTGAGCTGCAGCGCAATGACCGCATCGAATCGGCCCAAGGCAACCGCAACCCTTACATCGATGACCCCAACCTGGTGTTGAGGGCTTGGAATTTCTCGGAAACCACCAGCGGTTGTACAAACCCGGTGGCTTGCAATTTTGATGATTCAGCCACGTCGGATGATGGTTCATGCATTCTGCTCGGGGCGTCCTGCGACGATGGAGATGCGTTGACCCTCGGAGATGTTTATACCGACTGCAGCGCGCCCAACTTTGGCTGTCAAGGCAGTGGCCCGACCACCATTTGGGAGGAGACTTTCGGCGGGTTTTCAAACCTGAACTATGGCTACAACGGCAACACCAATTCGGCGGCAGCCGAGACCGAGTGGAGCATCACCTATGGTGCGGCGACCGACTATTTCTACACAGCAGCCTTGAATGGAGACACTGTTTTTGCGGGCAAAGACCTCGACTTTAACTGCACTTGGACTTCAAGGGCGATCAATGTTTCGGACTTCACAGACCTCCAGGCTTCCGTCAACCTCTCGGAATCGGGCAACTGGGAAAACACCGACTTCATCCGGTTTGAAGCTGTGGTGGATGGAACCACCCAGGAACTCTTCAATGTCATCAATGACTTTGGGTCGCTTCAAGTGGGGCCCTTGGATGTCAATGGAGGCAACATTGTGCAACTGAGGATTGTGAGCAGGACGAATGCCAATGGCGAACGTCCGTATTTCGACGACGTCCGCTTGATTGGAGTTTCTGACTGCGACGATAGCGACGGCGACGGTTTGTGCGACGCCCAGGATGGCTGTTCCGATGTGACGGCCTGCAATTTTGCCGACCTCTCAGCAACAGAATGTTTGTCACTGGATGCCTGTGGCATTTGTGGCGGACCCGGTGCCGTTCTCGAATGTGGGTGTAGCGACATTCCCCAAGGTGACTGCGATTGCGATGGCAATCAGGAAGACGCTCTGGGCGTTTGTGGTGGCGACTGTGCGGCCGATTCAGATGGTGACGGCATCTGCGACGATGAAGATGAATGCCTGGGCTCGTTAGACGCCTGTGGCGTTTGCAACGGTCCCGGCGCCATTTACGATTGCGGCTGTTCTGACATCCCCGAAGAGGACTGCGATTGCGATGGCAACCAGTCCGACGCCATCGGGGTTTGCGGTGGAACATGCACAGCGGATGCAGATTCAGATGGCATCTGCGATGACATTGACCCCTGTGTGGGACAACCCGACGCCTGCGGAGTGTGCAATGGCCCTGGCGAAATCTATGCCTGCGGCTGCTCAGACATCCCAACCGGAGATTGTGACTGCGAGGGGAACCAACTCGATGCACTCGGAGTCTGCGGCGGAGACTGCACTGGAGATGCAGACGAGGATGGCATCTGTGACTCTGATGAAGTTCCTGGATGCACCGATCCCAACGCTGCCAATTATGATGAAGCCGCCACCGACAACGACGGATCTTGCAGCTATCTACAGGGTAGCTTTTCTGGGCTTTCTGCTGCGTTGGTGACGGAGAACGGCGCAGGATCTGGACTGAACACTTGGCATGTCTACGCCAATTTCACCAACCCGGGTGCCGATTTGCTTTCGGTTTTTGGAACACCCGACAGTCCCATCGACATCAGTACCTCCACGGAGTGGTACCAAGATGCCTCAGGGGGCGCCACTTCCAATAGCATCAACGAAGCCCTGTACGAAAACATCCCTTCGTTGGCCTTTGACAGTTGGCTCACCATCGGTGGCCCATCATCGACAGACAGTGACATCCAAGTGGTGGGATTGGACTTGGCTTCTTTCGAAGAAGGCGGCGACATCACCTCAGATGAGCTGGCTGGAGGAAGCTGGCTGGCCATTCCTGGCAATGTCTCCGGCACCGCTCCCGATGCAGAAGGACGCGTTCTCATCGCCCAACTGACCACCGATGGCACCGTGGTGTTTGATTGCAGCATCCAATACCGGGAGCCCGACGGTTCCTCTCCGGTCGCTGTTGAATTGAGCTTGGTCTTCCAAAATGGCTGCCCTGAAGATGTGAACGGCAGTGGTCTGGTGGACATCGAAGACATCCTCATTGTCCTGATGAACATCGACTGCACCGGAAACTGTGCCGGTGACCTCAACGGAGACGGAGCGGTTACTGTGGCAGACGGCTTGCTTGTTTTGGGTGCCTTCGGCAACTTCTGCAACTGATGCCATACAGGCTGCCGGGACGGTTTACTCCCCGCAGGTTGTTCCGAAATCCGTGAGGAACATCAAGAGGTCCGCGCTGCCTGTGACCCCATCGCTGTTCAAATCCGCCGGGCATTCTCCCGGAGGATTCATGGTATACACGCAGCTTTCATCCGCTGCGGTGTTCAATGGATGGTAATTGATGGCCAGCGGATCCATGCAACCGGTCCAATAGCAATCGCCATTTTCATGGGTAGCTGCAACGTTGAAATTGGTGGCCGAAGGATATGTGCACCCGTTGATCAAGGCGATGACTTGGATGCCCACCCGTTCTGATGTGCACACCGTCGATACTGTGCGGATGTGCCAATCGTAGAAATAGTAGTAATAATTGGTGCTGTTAGCGGCGTTGTTGAGGTTGTTTGACGTGATGGTCACCAGGTCCTCTGCGTGATAAGGAAACGCCAGAGGAGATCCGATGCCGTCGCGCCAGAGCGCCACTCCATTTTCATAGGTGCGCAGCCCATAGTTTTCGCCTTCGGGAATCAACATGTCCAAGTGGATGTAGGAAGGGCCTTCAGGAACTGCGACCGAGACTTGCTCCAGCAATCCGCCCTCTGCGTCGATGAGCCCGACAAAAATCGTCCCAGCAGTGTTGGCAAACACAAGCACGCTGTCCAAGATCACATCTCGGTGGGCATCAAACTTGAGCCAATAGGAGTCGTTGCCCAAAAACCCTCCAGTGCTCTGCACGGTCGGACCTAATGTGGCTGAAGCCAAGTCATACTCCAACACCGCTTCCGCATAGAAGGTGCTGGTCGAGTCCACCAGACCAGCATCGAAACCCACACCTACAGCGGCAAGGATGTCCGATGTGGTGTCACCGAACCAATGCAGCGGTGTCCCATTGCCAGTCAGCACGACTTCAGCCGGCAGGGGGACAACGATGTCTTCGAGGACAGGTGGAGCGGGCCATTCATGGAACACCACTTCCACCGTATCTGAGCGGACGGTCCCACCACAGAAATTGACCAGCTCGATAAAGAAGGTGCCCGCTTCGGTTACCAACAGGCTGTCGGCCTGCGTGCCATTGGACCAATTCCAATCTCCCTCTGCCAGGCCTTGCAAGAGCACCGATCTCCCCTCGCACCCCACCAGATCGCCTTGGACGTCAATGGCGGCTGAGGCTTGTTCAACGCGGTCCACCTTGAGCGGGTTGGAAAGGCCGGTGCACCCCTCTGCGGTGGTGACCAAGGCCCGGTAATAACCAGGTTCACTGACCGCTACTTGGGCATCCATTGCTCCAGAATTCCAATGGTGTGCTGCGTTTGGATAAGGGGTTGAAATGGCCAGTGAATCACCGGGACACAGGCTGGTCTCGCCTGTCCATTGCACATCAAAAGGGGGAAGGGTGCACGGCGCCTCAATGACGTCGTGGTACATGTCGGGAGCTGGTGCATTGATGACCTGTACAGCGCCTCCAGGAAAGCGAATGACCGCGCTGTCAATGGCGGTTTCAAGTCCCAACCCAAAGAGGGCATGGTGGGTGCAGGTCATGCCATAGCTCTCCCCTGCGCGCACATCGCGGGTTTGCACGCCCCAGGGACCATATAGCAATACCCGGGCTCCCACCGCATCAAGGTTGGAGGTAACGCCCTGTAGATCAAATGCCACCCAGTGATGATCGTTGCCTTCGTTGAGGTAGAGCACGTCTGGATTGCTGGGGTCAGGCGACACATAGACTGCACCGTGCGTGGCGTATACATCGAGCGCTCCATCCCGCCCGGCATCGCCCACTGCAAAGCCCAGCATCCCGTCTGGATACCCAAAAGGCCATGGCACTGCCTCAAACGTCCCATCGCCTTGACCCAACAAGAAATGCTGGGCGCTCCCTCCGCCGGAGGTCAGCAAGTCGAGGTGACCATCATTGTCGAAGTCCGCCAATTTGGCTTGCAGAAAAAAGCCCGTAATGTCCAAACCACTGCCTGCCGTGATGTCTGTGAAGTGGCCCGTACCGTCGTTTTCGAACAGGGCCATGGCCGAGCTGTGGTTGGTCACCAGGGCATCGACATCACCGTCGTTGTCGATGTCACCAAAGTCCGCCGTCCAACTTTGCTCATAGAGCACCAAACCACGCGGCCCCGCTTCTTCTGTCCACCCACCGTTTCCATCTGAAATCCAGAGTTGGTTCACGCGCTTGGGATCAAAAGGATCTGAAACGAACTGCCTGCACTTGGAGATGTAAACGTCGGTATGGCCGTCACCATTGACATCGGTTGTCACCACGCCATAGTTGCCGCTGTGGTCCGTAAACGGATCGATGGAATAATCGTAGGCCGTCAGCGGCATCAAGCTTTCGTCTGGAGTGGGCGGGCCTTGCTCGGCGCCCTTCCAAAGCTTGCTGAGGGCGTCGTCGTGACATGCGAAAAGGTCCAACACTCCATCGCCATCGAGGTCGCTCATGGTGCACCCCTGCATGAACATCGAGCCATTGTCGAGGTCTTCCAACAGACCCGGACCACCCGGTCTCATTTGCAAGTGGTGAACCCCGTCATAGGACCCTCCTGAAACCAGGTCTTTGGTCCCGCTGTTGTCGATGTCGCCCACACATGCCCCCCATTGATTGTTGCTACTCAGGACGGCCATTTCAACCGAATGGAAACCCTCGGGTCCCTGAAACTCCACCACCACATCGTGGCCATTGTCGAAGATGACCAGGTCGTCCCAACCGTTGTTGTCTACATCGGTGAACCCCACCACACCGCCGCTGTGATAGCTGCCTTCCAATGCATTCGAAATGGTGAATTGTGGCTGGCTCCACAAACCGGGCATCAGGCCCGGGCACATCGCGAGCAAAAGCATGGCCACGAGAGCGGTGGCTTTTGCCACCACCGTGCACAAAACCTGTACACCAGATAGCGGTGCATCAAGGGACACACTGCACCGTTTCGTAACTGGGCGTAATTGCATACCGAAAATTCGACTTAGCAATATAATTCGTAATACCAAGACGCCCTCAACGCCCACGAATTTGTATATGGCTTACATCGAAGGGCCGAGGAAGACGGCATTGTCGAACAGGCGGTGTCCTGACTTCCAAAAGGCGCGGAACAGCGGGTTGTCCACCAGGTAGACTACGGAGCCTCGGCCCATGTTGTGGACTCCAGCCACCAGCGATCCTTTTTGCGCGGGAATCGACATCTCCCCGGCGTGACCGCTGTATGGTCTGCCCTGGTCTTCTGGCGGCAACACCGCCACGTTGCCTTCTTCGAGGGCTGCAAAACGCCGTCCAGAGGTACGCAAAGTCATGTAGTTGCTGCCGTACCCGTCGGCCAGCGGATGGGTATCGTCCACGGCAGCGCGAAAGATGGCGCCGGGCAGATCGTAGCGCAACCGGTCACGGCCTTGGGCCGCAAATGGCAGAGGGTCCAGCCCTTGGGCGGCATTGTCGTGCGCATTGCGCTCATCGGTGGCCTCTTGAATGCGGTCTTCTTCAGCCTGAATGTCGGCCCTTTCACCATCGGCGTATCGCTTCAACCCCCAGCCCTCTTCGCCAGAAAAAGCACTGCATGCTCCTCCCACAGCGACAAGCTGTCCGCCGCCTCGCACCCATTTGGCGAGCGCATTGCGGTCGCTGTCATCCATGCGGTACCAGCCGCTGGGCAATACCACGACATCGAGGTTGTCGAGGTCCAGGTCATCCACTTCTCCCACTCGGTTGATGGGATACCGCAACTTGTTTTCGAAGTGATGCCAGATTTCGCCTGCACTCAATGAGCTCACCCCTTCTCCAGCCACTGTTGCAATGCGAGGCGCTTGAATGGCGTCATAGTGGCTGCTTCCAAAGTCGTACCCCGAAGTCACACGGCCCGACGTTACCGCAACCGGCGATGCGTGGCTGGCAACCCCAGCTCGGGCCACTGCGCCCTGCAGGTCTGTCACTGTTTCATTGTTGCGGCGGGTGATCACGAAATCCCCTGCTGAAAAGACATGGCCGTCCAATGCGAACCCGGTGTCTGCCCTTCGGACGGTCACCCCTTCTGACAGAAGGCTGGCCAATCCCCGAATGGCATCAGCGCCGCTGGCTGGCAGCACCCATCCATAGGGCCGTTGGGCGCCCGTAGCACGCTCAGAAGCAGCGGCAATACTCCATGCTCCCGATACTTTGACCCGGTCTTTGAGGGCCATGGCCTCCAGCCCCATCGCGTGGGGCAATGCCCATGCGGTGATGTCGTAGGTCATGCTGTCGGACAGCACAGGGTCAGGGTCCATGAGCACTTGCAGAATGCCACCGTGGGGTTGGTGGGCATCGATCAATACATCTCCGGCCCGGACCGTCCTTTTGGACGTTCGGCCCGAGGTGTAGTCGTAGGCCTGGATGGAGGATACCGCCGGTGCTGTGCCGTATTCGATGCCATTGGCATCGAGGATGCGGCGCAATTCAGCCATTTTGGAAGCGTCTTGGCCTGCTGGAAACACATAGCCGGCGTAGTCTCCAAATGGATCCGTTACATTGTCGCTGTAGTACGCTGCGAACTGCCCGATGAGCTCTTCATGACGCCGGGCACTCTCCTCGACCGTGCTCATTCCAGACTCGTGGTGGTTCAAAATGCGGTAGGCCAAGGTCAGGGTGTCGCCCAGCGCCGTGGTGATGGCGCGGCCTGCCCGACTGCTTCCGCCCTGCTCATAAGTCATGCCAATGGCACCGTTGTACAGCGGCCATGTATCGCCATAAGCAGGGTAGAACAAATCGAACACCTCACGGGTGAAATACAGCGCACCGCGGGCGTCGAACCAGCGGGCGTTGTTGGCCCCAATGTGTTCTTGACACTTGCGCTGCCAGGGGCTGATGATCTTGTGGTAGGGTTCCGCTGCGGGTGCGAAGTAGTAAGGGGAATTGACCCCCTGCTCGTGAAAGTCCACATGAACTTGGGGCAACCAACGGCGGTAGGCCGTCACGCGTCCCTGCGTTTCGACCTGGGTCTGCCATGCCCAATCGCGGTTCATGTCAAACATGTAATGGTTGCTGCGTCCTCCTGGCCATGGCTCATCGTGCTCTACTGTACCCGGATTGGCATTGGGAGCCATGCCAGAGGTCTGGTCTTGGAAAGCCACATAGCGGTCACGTCCATCGGGATTCACACAGGGGTCCATGATCACGACGGTGTTGTCCAGCCACGCCGCCACATCTCCATCGCCCGCATCCTTTCCAGAAACCAAGGCATGCATGCTTCTCAGTGCCGCTTCCGTGCACACGGCCTCATTGCCGTGAACGTTGTAACTCAGCCATACAAAGGCCACGCCAGGATCGTCTGTAGGCAGCCCGTTTCCTTCCGCCCGCTCCAAGTTGGCGAGACGCAATGACTCCAACCGCGCATGGTTCGCCTCGGAAGTCACCAACAGCACACCGAGTTCTCGGAATTCCGATGTGCGGCCATAAGGTTCCCAGGTGGCCAGCTCCGATCCTGCTGCCAATGATTTGGCATAGTCCACCACGCTGTGATGTCGGGTGAACCGATCGCCCAACTCATACCCCAGAAACTCCGCCGGGGTCAACACTTGGGATTGGAGGGTCCATGCTGAGCAAATCAGCACCAAAAAGGCAGTCGCGGTCTTCATTTTGACGTTGGATTTCAAGGGCAGGTTGTCCCGAACTGCGCCAAGATAGCAAGCATGTCAGCGGTCGTTACAGCGCCGTCACCGGTGATGTCAGCACTGCAATTTGCCAGGCATCCAAATTGCCCGAGCAGCAGCAACACATCTCCCACGGCCACGATTCCATCCCCATCGAGGTCGGAATTGCATTCTTCGACCACAGGTGGGGTTCCCCAAACAATGATTTCGTCGAGCCGCCACACCTCTCCGGGTGCATTGTTGCGCATTTGCACTTGCAGCTGCACGGTGGACGCCGGCGGCAAAAGCAAAGGCAACACCGAGGCTGTCCCATCGCCGGTTTGGCCATCGAGATACAGCGGTTGGCCATCGATCAGCACCTGGAATTCGAGGTAGTCGTTGGGGCCTGTCATCCCTCCACTCCCCATAAAATCCCCGGAAACGGCCAAGTCTTCAACCCCTTGTACGTCGACTTCACGCGAAGTCCAGGTGACCAGGCCGTCGGTATTGCGGACCGCCAGCACCGTGTCGCTTTGAAAGGCCTCTGTCCACATGGCTTCGGTCGACGCGGCGGGCCCGAGGGTCCACTCGGTCTCTCCCGCTGCTGCTGCGCCGTCCACGGTTCCATCGAATCCGTATTGGAGCCCCTCGGTATGGAAGGAAGCCCGATAAAGGATGGGCCCTTCCGGCGTTGTAGGCGGAGCGGGTGTCCCTGCGCAGCCGTAATCCGGCAACCCACAATCGGTATAGACATCGCCCAAGGTGGTGGCGTCTCCATCGTCGCACTCCTCCCCCAGCCCTATGCAGGATCCGTCGCTGACGGTGGCCTCCGCATCGTAATTGCATGCCGCAGCATCGGTGCAACCTGGCACGTCGATCGGGGTCCCCTCGCAGCCATAGTTCGGCAAAGCGCAATCCGTGTAAACGTCATCGAATGTGTTGGCATCGCCATCATCACAGCCCGAGCCAATGGTGGTGCATGAGCCATCATCCAAGGTGGCTTCTGCATCGTAGTTGCATGCCGAGGCCAAAGTGCATCCTGGCACGTCGGTGGGCGGCTCCCAATACCAAGCGAGGTAGACCCAATCGGGATGGTCGATGTAGGGATTGCGGTTTCCTTGGGCCACCTCGGTTCTGTCGTTCCGGGTCTGCTCCACCGCACTCACCGGATCTTCAAGGTGCCATGTGTAGAGGATTTGCGGGTCACAAACGCCCGATATGTCCCCTGCCTGCGTGGGATACATGGTGTAGAAATAGAACACACTGCGGGCCACGTCTCCCTTGAACTCCTCTCGAGGCTCCCAAATACTTCCCGTGCTTTCGCTGAAGTCGTCTGGGTTCGACGGAACTGAGCCCGTGCTGAGGTAATCTCCCGAACCATCCACACCATACCACTGGGCGCTGCCGTCGGGCACCTCGCCATAAGGATCATTGGAGCGGGCTGAATTCGCTGAGCCATGGCACGGACGAATGGACCAAATGTCGGACTTCATCGGCGCTGCAGAATTGTAGAACGACTGTGGCACCACGTGTTCTGCATTGATGGGGTTGGGGTAGGTCACAAAGCCACTGGCTTGTTGGAAACCCGTGTAAATGCACGCTATTTCACCCCCTGAGGCATCCACATAGCCGTACATCTGCCGGCGTGCTTCATTGTAGCCGAGGTCGTCGAAAAGTCCATCGTACCAGTTCGATTTCATCCAAGAACGAAGCGGTTCGAGCTGAAGACCGTCGGGGGCGTCGGGCTGCGCCCAAATCAAAAGGGGGACCATTAAAAAGGCACACAGGGCGCCCAAAGCGGGGAATAGCTGAATCTTCAAGGCAGTTTGAAAATACGTTGCGTTAAGGATACCAACGGGCATCATTCACAAAAGCAGTGTCATTCAAGGCGTGAAGAAATGCCACCAGATTGGACTTCTCCTCCACAGTCAAACTAAATGGGACCAAAGCACTGTCTTGATGGGCATGCCCCGCCCCGCCGGACATATAGTGGTCTACAACGTCTTCCAAGTCTTGAAACCGGCCATCGTGCATGTAGGGTGCGGTGAACCCAATGTTGCGCAAAGTGGGCACTTTAAAGGCTCCGCTGTCGGCGGGATCGCCCGTTAAGACCCACCGTCCCGGATCTGTAGAAGTGGCATCAAGGCCATTGTTGGCAAACCCATGGTTCGTAAACAGGGGCGGCGTGTGACACCTGTCACATCCTAACCCTTGGTCGCCAAACAACTGCGCACCGTGCAAGGCTGCTTCAGAAATCCCCGATACTCCGCGCTGCCAGCGGTCCCAAGGGCTGTCGCCACTGAGCATGCTCCGCTGAAAAGTGGCCAACGCTCGTGTCAGCACAAAAGGGTCCAAGTCACGGCCATAGGCGGCTTGAGATTGAACGTCGTAATCCAGGGCCAGTTCTTCGCAAGCCGTCACAATGTTGTGTGCCATTTCCGAAGGCTCCTGCAGGGGAACGAGCACCTGCATCTCCAATGAGGGCACACCGCCTTCAGACATGAAATGGGGTTGATAGGCTGCGTTGGTCAGCGTCGCCGCATTGCGTGTTCCCAGCATGCCAAATGCTCCTGGCGTCACCGGTTCTGGCGCACTGAATGCTTGAGAAGGCAAATGACACGTGGCACAACTCACGCTACCGTCAACCGACAAGCGCTCGTCAAAAAACAAATCCCGCCCGAGCGCCCAACGAACGTCTGTGAAGCCATTGTCTTCCGGAAATTCCGGGTTTGCCCATCCTTCGGGAAGCACAAAGAAACCGTCGGTATTCTGTCCTGATGGATTCTTTGCAGGCAAATCAGGTCGGCAACCTGTTGCAACCAGGATCACGGCCGCGCATCCGCAAAGAATTTCAACTCTAGACATGCTTCAAAGATGCAACCGCAGAAACGCCCCGGTTGTTGCATGAAATCACGGTATTCCGTGAAACTGAACGGAAAAATCAACCACAGTCCATGTCTCCGTGCCATAGGCTGAGCCTGTATATCGGGGCGCCAAATGCCATGAATCCCCATAGGGGAGCAGCATCGACTGCGCCCTTGGGGCGAGCTCTTCGAATACGTAGAGGTCTTGAAACCACCCCTCCTCTTGCAATGCACCCAAGGGATTGTTTGTCGGAGTCAGCAGGAGGCTTTCGTAAAACTCCATGTACCAGATGTAGCTGTCGTCTTCTGGATGATAGCTGACTTGGCCGGTCACAAAAGGTGTGGGACCAAAGAAGCGCACGTGGTTGAGCTCCACAGGAATGTTCGTGATCATCCAGCGCTGGTCCACCCATGCAGTATCGAGAAACTCCAAGCCGGCGCTGTCTGTGCGCAGTTGAATGTCCATCGCGGCCAGGTGAAATTCAACGCTATCTAAGGGAACCAACCCCATCATGATGGCATCGCATTCCAATTCCCATGCTCCCCTTACAATGGAGTCCACGGGCATCTCCCAAGCGGTCAGAAACCCTGTCAGATCAGGTGTTGAGACAAATCCATTGCCGTCATAATCCGGCATCCACACCGTTTGGGCCCCTGCTACAGGCCCCAACAAGAGCAATAGAAGGCACGGGATTCCGCGCCGGATTTTGTTGGTCAAACGCGACACGCATCCACAATTTGGCATTGTTAAAATAACCCACAGCGCTCATTATCACAACTTAACGGCTCAAATCCAACCGGCAGGCGCGAAGGCCCACCACATGGCCAAGATGATGGCACAGGCCACAACATTGAGCACGATGCCCGTCCGTGCCATGGCCGCCATTTCGATCCTCCCAGAAGCAAAAACAATGGCGTTGGGTGGTGTGGCCATGGGCAACATGAAGGCGCAACTCGAGGCCAACGTCACGGGAACAGCAAAATAAAGGGGGTGCATGCCCATCCCTATGGCCAGTGCTCCTACGACCGGGGTCAGCAGCAAAGTCAACGCCAGGTTGCTCATCAGTTCAGTGGCAAACAACCCCATGACGGTCACCATGGCGAGCATGGCGAGAATGGGCCAACCCCACCCCGCAGCGGCATCGGCCATGGTGCCAGCCCACCCTGCAGCTTCGAACCCTTTGGCCAATGCCAGTCCTCCGCCAAACAAGAGCAGAATGTCCCAAGGCAACTTCCCGAGGTCCCCCCGCCCCAACAAACGGGGGGCCGTTTCGGTGGGTTGGGCGGTGTTGACCTGCTCCCCCTGCGCCGAGTATGCGCCGGGGCTGCTGCCTGCCGAAACCGCAAAACAAGCCACAGCGGCAGCCACTGCAATGGAAGTGTCGTTGAACTGAAAAATGCCGTCCAGCAGCAGGTTCAACGGAACGCGCAGCATCCACAAACCTGCTGTTCCCACGAACAGCACCAAGACCCGCTTTTCTGCCTTGCTCATGGGGCCTAAACCGCTGCGTTCGGTGGCGATGACCTCGGCAGCACCGCCGCTTCCACCCCGCGGAACCTTGTGCAATCCCACCAACAGGGCAAAGACGGTGAGCAGCAAAATGACCGACACCGGCAAGCCCACAGCAAGCCACTCGGTGAACCCAATGTCCAGCCCAAACCGGTCCGATGCCACCCCTGCGAGTGCCGCATTGGGAGGCGTCCCCACCAAGGTGGCCATGCCCCCGACATTGGCGGCGTATGCAATGCCGAGGATGAGGGCACGCCCCCAACGGATGGCCTCTCCGCGTTCTTCGAGCAGCCCAAGCACAGCCGTGGCCATGGGCAACATCATGAGTGTGGTGGCCGTGTTGCTGATCCACATGCTCAACAGCGCCGTGGCGAGCATAAAACCAAACAAGGTTCGACGCGGTCCGCCCCCCAGACTGCCCAACAAATGCAAGGCGAACCGGCGGTGCAATCCATGGCGTTCCAGCGCCAAGGCCAAAACAAACCCCCCCAAAAAGAGCCAGATAAACCGCGAGCCGAATGGTGCCGCTGTGGCCGACAACTCGAGCACACCGAATGTGGGAAACAGCGCCAACGGCAGGAGGCTCGTTGCCCCTATGGACACCGCACCGCTGAGCCACCACCACAACATCCACCATGCGGTGCCAGCCAGCGCGGCACCGTTGACCTCACCGCCTGTCGGCAGAAGGAGCATTGCCGTTACAAAACCCACAGGACCGCCCCACAGGGCCATGGCCGGTTTGGACCTCATGGCATGAGTGCGATGTACACCGGAAGGTGATCTGAGATGTAGTAGCCGTCGATGATTTGCTCTTCGGTGCAAAACCAAAGCACAGAAGCACCGCGCACCAGAATGTGGTCGATGCGGGGGGCACCGCGCATGCCCCCTGTAGCGAAGCCGGTGAAGGTGCCAATCTTGTTGCGGCAGCGCTTGGCAGCCACATCATAAGCGTCGTCCAGTCCACCTCCCTCAAGGATGTTCAAACAAGGGCTCTCGGGCTCGGCATTCAAGTCGCCGAGCAAGACATCAATGTCGGCCCCGCTCATTGCAAACTGAAGCGACAACATGCGCGCAGCCAAGGCGCGCGCTTCTTCTCCAATGTGCGAGAAATGCGTGTTGACCACCCGGATGATTTTGCCCGTTTGACGGTCGTTCAACAACACGATGGTGGCTGTGCGCGGCAATGCTGCGTCCCACCCTATCGATCCGGGCACGTCGGGGGTGGCACTCAACCATTTGGTCTCGGCATGCAGCAAATCAAACCTGTTGCGGTTCCAAAAAACAGGACAATGTTCACCTGCGGAGCGGCCATCGTCGCGGCCGACCCCGTAATGGTCGTGGTTGGGAAGGGATTCGACCAGGTCGTCCACCTGATGGACCAAAGCCTCTTGAAACCCCAAGATGTCAAAGTAGCCCACCGTGGAGGCCACCTTGGCCTTGCGCTGGTCCCAGGTCAGGGGATCGCCAGGGTTGTCGTACCGTATGTTGAACGTCACCACCGCCATCTCGTCGGGATGCTGCCCCCACACGGGACCTGCCAGCATCCATAGCGCCGCACCCGTGGCGGCCATCGCGCGAATTGCACCCATCATCATGGCGGCAAGGTAGCATTGATGCGGGGCCTATTTTTGCGCCGAGGTTGCGCAATCTGTGCACCAAAATTCTTTACTGCACTCCATTGGCACGCAACAAAAGGCTCTTTCACAAGGGCGCCATGCTCGAACTCGACATCCTCGATGTGGCCTTTGGCGGCAAAGGGATCTCCAAAGTCCCCACCGATGACGGTGACTTCACGGTGTTTGTACCCAATGCCATTGCTGGTCAGCGCGTCCGCGCCAGGGTTTCCCTGTGCAAGAGGCGCCACGCCGAAGCCCGGATCACCGCGGTTTTGCGCAGGGCGCCCGAAGAGACCGAAGTCCCCTACCAGGCCATCCCCGGTGCCCCCTACATCACGCTTCCCTTGGCCGAGCAAAGGGCGTTCAAAGAGCGGGTGACGCTGGATGTCTACCAGCGCATTGGCGAGGTGCACAACACCGATGCGCTCTACGAGGGTTGGATTGATGCGCCTGCGCCATTCCACTACCGCAACAAGATGGAATACAGCTTTGCAGCCATTGGCCGGGGGCCCGATGCCGATCCAGACGCCGAATTTGGCGACGGTTTCCACCTCGGATTCAAGGCCCGCGGAACCTGGTGGGCTGTGGAGGACCTCGAAGATGACAGCGGCCTCTTCGACGCCCAATTTGAGCCACTCTTGTCCGAGATTCGCAAATGGTGCAAGGCCTCGGGACTTCCAGCTTGGCACGCCCCAAAACGCGAGGGTTTCTTCCGGTTTCTCGTGGTCAGAAAGAGCCTCGACGCGGATCGGCTCCTGGTTAATTTGGTCACCACCTCACACGGACTGGATCAATTTGATGTCCAAGACTTTGGACGGCGGCTGAGCGAGGCCCTCGGGGAACGGCTCGCGGGCTTCATTCACACCATCAACGACGATACAGGCGAGCGGGTGGAGGCCCGCGAAGGCGCTTCCAAGTTGATTTCAGGTGTACACCATGTGACCGAACGGCTGCACGGCTTGTCGTTTGAAATCCAAATGAAGAGCTTTTTCCAAACCAACCCTTTGTGCGCGGAGCGGCTCTACGCACAGGTTTTGGCCTACGCCTTCCAAGAGCCCATCCCCAAGGCAGACTCCGACAAGACGGTCACCATGGATCTGTTCTGCGGGACGGGAACCATCGCACAATTGCTGGCCCGCAACAGCAGCAACCGGGTGGTTGGCGTGGACCTCATCGAAGAAGCCATTGCCGATGCCCGCCGAAGCGCAGACCGCAATGGTGTGGATGGTTTGGAATTTCATGCCGCCGATGTTGGTCGGTTCTTGCTGGACCACCCAGAATACAATGGAACCATTGGCACCATTGTATTGGACCCACCCCGCAGTGGCATCAGCCCCAAGTCCTTGCGCAAGGTGATCCGGCTCAAGGCCCACCGGATTGTGTATGTGAGTTGCAACCCCGCCACGCAGGCCCGCGACCTTGTGACCCTGAGGGACGCCGGATACGTGCTTCAGGGCTTCAAACTGGTCGACCAATTCCCGCACACCTCTCACATAGAGGCGGTCGCGTTGTTGGAATTCGACGCCTCTACGGTGCGAAAGGCGGCGCCAAAAGACGAAATTGCAGCGTCATGAGTGCCCCTACCCACAGCAACACCGGTGAAGCGGTCATTTTGGATGCCCAGCGCATTGCCCGCTGCATTCAACGCATCGCCCGACAAATCTTGGAGGACCACCACACTGCCGAACGCATCGTGGTGGCCGCCATCGAAGGCCAAGGACGGGTGCTGGCAGAGCGCATTGCCACTGAGCTCCGCAACATCGAGGCTCCCGAAACGATGTTCTGCATCCTCGGCATGGACAAGTTCGCCCCCTTGGACCACCCCATGGAACTCGAATCCAGCGACGGCAGTCCTTTTGACAACCAACTCATGGCGGGTGCGGTGGTCATCGTGGTGGACGATGTCCTCAACAGCGGGCGCACCTTGTTGCACGGCGTGGCCCACTTTCTTCCGTCCAGACCTCGGCATGTGGGAACCTGTGTGTTGGTAGACCGCATCCACAGAAGGTTTCCAGTGAGGGCAGACTACGTGGGTCAAAGTCTGTCTACCAACTTGAAGGCGCACATTTCCGTGGAATTGAGCGGCCCAGGACCCGATGTCGCGCTGCTCAAAGACTGAAGTCTTCTCTGCTGCTGATCATGCGCCCCACTGAGGCCAACCTGGATTCATCCAAGGCGTCTGCATCGACGGCGATGTGGGCCTGGCTGTAGTAAGGCTCTCGCTCTGAAAGGTGGGTTTGAATGAACCCCGGCAATGCAGCATCGGATACGCCGTCGAGCATGGGCCGGTTGTGCCGTTTTGAATCCAACCGTTGGGTCAAGGCAGCCACGTCCAGCTTGAAGTAGACGACTGTTCCGTGTTGCAACATGAACGCCATGTTGTCTGCATAGCAAGGTGTGCCCCCTCCCGTGGCGATCACTTTGTGCTGGCCTTCCAAGGCCACTTGGTGTAGCACTTTTCTCTCAGCCTCTCTGAATCCCTGTTCCCCGAGGTCTTGGAAGAGCTCTGAAATCCGCCGACCAAGGGTTTCTGTGAGGACGGAATCCGTATCCAAAAAAGGCAGTCCCATGCTTTTGGCGAGGCGCTTTCCGCCTGTGCTCTTGCCAGCGCCCATGTAGCCTATGATGAAGATGCAGCCTTTGGCCATGCCCCTAAATTAGGCTTGAACTGTCAAAACGTCACTCAAAAACGATCCTTACCGACAAAATGTCGGTTTAAACCGATGTTGGGCCGGTTGGCACCGTATTCGCGGTCTGGAGCGCGTCGGACTTCTCCGATGGAACACCCCAGATCACGATCTATGGAACAACACGCATTTACCCTCAAAACCCAAGCTGTGCTGCAAGCAGCGCAAGGGCTCGCCATGGAACGGAAGCACGCCCAAATCGCTCCTTTGCACCTCCTGCACGCCCTTCTTCACGGCGCCGACTCCTTGCCCGAACGCCTCCTGGACCGGATGGAGGTTCCCTATTCTGCAGTCAAAACGGCCACCACCAAGGCGCTGGACGCCCTGCCCACATCAGACAACAATTCGGGGGGGACACCTTGGTCCCAGCAGTCCCAAAATACCTTGCGGACTGCCGTTGAAGCCGCGCGAAAAAGCGGCGACCAATATGTAGCCTTGGACCGCCTGCTCTCTGCCATCCTCAGTGTCAACAGCACCGCTTCCCGCATTATGAAGGACGCCGGTGCCCAATCCAGCAGCCTCGATGCGGCTCTTGCTGAACTCCGAAAAGGCCGCACGGCCGACAGCGCCAGTCACGAGGACGCACTGGAATCCCTTTCCAAGTACTCCCGCAACCTGAACGCCCAAGCTCGAGATGGCAAGTTGGACCCTGTCATCGGCCGCGATGAGGAAATCCGCAGGGTGCTTCAGATCCTGACCCGAAGGACCAAGAACAACCCCATACTCATCGGTGAACCCGGCGTAGGCAAGACCGCCATTGCCGAGGGCATCGCCCACCGGATTGTCGATGGAGATGTTCCGGAAAACCTACTCGACAAGACCGTCCACAGCCTGGACATGGGGGCGCTGATTGCCGGTGCGAAATACAAAGGTGAATTTGAAGAACGCCTCAAAGCCGTGGTCAAGGAAGTGACCGAAAGCGAAGGCCGCATCCTGTTGTTCATAGACGAAATCCACACCCTTGTGGGCGCAGGTGGTGGCGAAGGCGCCATGGACGCCGCCAACATTCTCAAGCCTGCATTGGCCCGCGGCGAGTTGCGGGCAGTGGGCGCGACAACGCTCGCCGAGTACCAGAAGTTTTTCGAAAAGGACAAAGCACTGGAACGGCGGTTTCAAAAGGTGCGGGTCGCTGAGCCCGACCGGGAGAGCACCCTGGCCATACTGAGAGGCATCAAAGAAAAGTACGAGGTGCACCACCAGGTGGAGATCCGAGACGAGGCCCTGGTGCGCGCAGTAGAGCTTTCGTCCCGATACCTGCCCGATCGATTTTTGCCCGACAAGGCCATCGATTTGATGGACGAAGCGGCGTCAAGGCTGCGGCTAGAAATGAACTCAAAACCCAAAGCCCTCGATGACCTCGAGCGGCGGATCACTTCCTTGGAGATTGAAAAAGCCGCCATCGCCGGTGAAGACGACCCCGTGCGCCACACCGAGCTTGACATCAACCTCGCCAACCTCCGAGAGGAGCGGGATGGATTGCAGGCCAAGTGGACGGCTGAACGGGATGTCATCAACGAGGTTCAAGGTCTGCGAACGGCATTGGAAGACCTCAAGGGAGAGGCGGAACGTGCAGAACGAGAAGGCGATTTCGGCAAGGTGGCCGAAATCCGTTACGGCCTGACCCGCGAACGCGAGGCCGAGCTCGAAGCGGCCAAGACCAGGCTCCTGAACATGCAAGGAGAATCCCGCATGGTCAAGGAAGAAGTGGACGCCGAAGGCATCGCCGAAGTGGTCAGTTTGTGGAGCGGCATTCCCGTGGCCCGGATGCTCAAGAGCGACCGAGAGAAACTGCTCGAGTTAGAGGCGGAACTCGGACGCCGGATCATCGGACAATCCGGGGCGGTTAAATCGGTGAGCGAAGCGGTGCGGCGCACCCGCTCGGGCCTGGCTGACATGGAGAAACCCATGGGCAGCTTCATCTTCATGGGGTCCACCGGTGTGGGCAAAACAGAACTGGCAAAGGCCCTCAGCGATTTCCTCTTCGACGACGAAAAGGCCATGATTCGACTCGACATGGGCGAGTTCCAAGAAGGCCATACGGTCAGCCGTTTGGTCGGCGCTCCTCCGGGGTACGTGGGCCACGATGAAGGGGGACAACTCACTGAGGCTGTCCGCCGCAGGCCCTACAGCGTGGTCTTGCTCGATGAAATAGAAAAGGCCCACCCCGACGTCTTCAACATCCTGCTGCAGGTGCTAGACGAGGGGCGCCTGACCGATGGCAAGGGGCGGCTGGTGGACTTCAGAAACACCCTGATCATCATGACATCCAACGCTGGCCATGCCGCCTTGACCCAGCGGTTCATCGCCGCCCAAGATGCGGGGGTGCCCGCCGAGGAAGCCGCTGGTTCCGCGGGAATGGCCAGCACTGCAACAGAGGCTTTACGTGGGTTTTTGAGGCCTGAATTCATCAACAGGGTGGACGAAGTGATGGTCTTTCACCCACTGGAGCGGTCTCACACCCGTGCGATTGTGAATCTGCAGCTCGCCCGACTCAAAGGACGGCTTGAAGAGGCCGGCATTCAGCTCAAGGCCACACCCGACGCCTTGGATTGGCTGACCGAACAGGGGCACGACCCAGAATTTGGAGCACGCCCGGTCAAAAGGTTGATCGAACGCTCAGTGCTGAACCCACTGTCCCGTGTTCTCCTCGCTGGGGACATGGACCGCACCACACCCTCGGTCATGGACATTTTTGATGGTCAAATGGTCTTTCGAGCCCCCTTGGAAGACGAGCGGTTGATCGCCGTCAGCTAACGGTCAAAGAACGTCCACAGCAAACATGGTACGCTCGCCGATGCGGCCCTCGAGGTGGTCACCAGACTGCACGGGGCCCACTCCGGCGGGCGTTCCTGTGTACAGCAAATCCCCCGTTTTCCAGGTGCTGTATTTGGACACATGTGCAATCAAGGCGTTGACAGGAAACAGCATGTCCGCAGTGTGACCCTGCTGCACCACCTCTCCGTTTTTGAGCAGGCTGAAACGGATGTCTTGAATGTCGCCCCCGAGATCGGCAAGGGGCACCCATGATTTGGACAAGACGGCGCTCCCATCGAAAGCCTTGGCCTTTTCCCATGGCTTTCCCTCCGCTTTGAGCTGCTGCTGGACATCTCGGGCCGTAAAATCAATGCCGAGGCCGATTTGGGTGTAGCAGCGGCTGGCATGCCCCTCATCCAACCACTTCGCCGCCCGGTCCATGCGGACGACCAACTCTACTTCGTAATGGCAATCCTGCGTCCATTCGGGGATGGTAAAAGGATGGTCCTTGTGCAGAACGGCACTTTCTGGCTTGAAGAAAAACAGCGGTTCCGCCGGAGCGGCATTCCCCAATTCAGCAGCGTGGTCTGCGTAATTCCGCCCTATACACACAATCTTCATGGAGCAAAGGTGTGCCATGGAGACGAAAGGGACCTGATGTGATGTTCAATCGGTCAACAAGCGCAGTTCAACGCGCCGGTCAAAACCAGAGCCCCACTCTGGCCGCTGCTCGCCAAAATGGACTGCGGTCACACGCTCATTGGCAATGCCCCGTTCCAACAAATAATAGCGGACGACTTGGGCACGCCTTCGGCTCAACTCCATGTTGGCGCGTTCTGAGCCACTGGAGTCGCTGTGCCCCGTGACCAGAAGCCGCATACTGGGTTTGGCCACCATCCATTCTACCAGTGTATTGAGGCCATATTCCGCGCTGAGTCCCAGCGCTGCGCTTCCTGCAGGAAACTGAATGGTGAGCGATCCGGGAATGCGATCGGGCAAACTGGCCGTTGGCTGGCTGGGCAACCATTGACCATCGGTACCTGAAGAGGGGAACCCACCCACAGGACTGCCTCCCGCTCCTGACGTATTGCCAGACCTGCGTTCGAGGGCATCGATGCGGGATGCAAGGTCCCTCAGGGCCTCCACCAGGGCGTCATTGTTGCCTCCCATGCTGCCCCCAGAGCCCTCTCCTGCCCCTCCTAGACCGTCGAGGGTACTCGTGTCGTTGCCTGCTCCACCAAATTCGGGAAGCGGCTTGGTATTTAGCGGATCACTGCCCCCTCTGATCTGGGTCCAGTCGTTGTCCAGCTCCGCGCGCGCCCTCACATCTTGGGCAAGGGCCTGGTTGCTGAACACCCCCATGTCGAGGGCCACAAGCAGCAGCACGTTTTCCAAAGCACCTTGGATTTGGAAGTAATTCCACTCTTCCAACTCCCATCCCCGGGGTGCCTCCGGCACACGCCAACCGTCCAAAGCAGCCAGTGCTTCGCGAACGCGGGGCCTGAACCGCTTGAAATCCACCACAGCGCCCTCGAGGTAATACGGCACAGATGCCTGAACAATCCGGCGCATGTCCTTGATGATGCGCGAGGCAGGCGTTTTCAATGCTACCTCACCTTGTTCCAACATCACTTCTGAAGCCAACCTCTCAGTCAGCACTTGCATCAGCACCTCTTCGTATCGGCGCGCCACTTCTGAAGGGTCCGAATTCTGTGCTGCAACCCCTGAATTGCTTCCCCAAAACACCGGCCCTGTCAGCGACAGAACGCACAGCAAGCGGAAGGTGATGCAGCGCAACATGGCACCTGCAATTTAACTCATTATGAGTGCACTGCCTGCTCCGCAGACGAATCGAGCAGTGTCATTTTCCTCGGCCGCGCAAGACGATCCAGACGGTGTAAGTCAGGATTTTGATGTCCAGCGCCAGGGACATGTTTTCCATGTAGATGAGGTCGAAGCGCAATCGTTGCACCATCTGATCTACATTTTCTGCATAGCCGTATTTGACCTGTCCCCACGACGTGATGCCGGGACGGACCTTGTGCAGATGGTGATAATGCGCAGCCCGTTCAGAGATCAAATCAATGTAATGCTGCCGCTCTGGACGCGGCCCTACAAGGGACATCTCACCGATGAGCACATTGAAAAACTGAGGGAGTTCGTCCAGTCGAGATTTCCTCAGAAAGCGTCCTACAGGTGTGATGCGCGGATCGTGATCGCTCGACAACTGCGGCCCATTGCGCTCTGACCCGACATACATCGACCGGAATTTGTGGATCATAAATGGAGCACCCCATCGCCCCACGCGTTCCTGATGAAAGAACACCGGCCCTTTGGAAGACAGCTTGACCGCTAGGGCGATTGTCAAGAGCAGCGGGGTCAGCAACAGCATGGCAATCACGCTGATCACGACGTCCATAGCACGCTTGACGGCCACTTGCCAGGCAGGCATCATGGCCTTGCGAATGGCAATCAGTGGCGCGCCGAACAAGCTCTGCATGCGCACCATCCCACTCAAAATATCGTAGATATCGGGGATGATCTTGACCCCTACCCCCGTCCCTTCGAGGCGGTTGATGATGGACTCCAATTCACCGTGTTCAGTGCTGCGCACGGCGAGAATGACCTCTTCGATGGCATGCTCGTTGATGAGCTCCCCCATACCTTCTGTAGACCCCAAGCAGGGAATGCCTTCCAAGGTTCTACACCCTTCTTGACCGACTTGAATCAAGCCGACAAACCTGAAGCCCGGATTGCGCCGAAGCGCCCTGATTTCTCGAATGGTAGAGACAGCCTGTTCATTGCAACCCACAATCAGGGTGTTGAACGCCAGCTCTCCCCTGTGTATCCTTTTGACGGTTCGTGTGGTTTGGGGCATGCGCGCCGCGATCACCGAAACGGACTGGGCTGCAAAGAGCACCAACAGCGACTGGTAGTATTGGGTATAGCTGCTGATGGCGTCGTCCAAAATCAAGACGAAAAACAAGATCAACGACCCCAACAGCGTCGTCAACAGCACCTGTCCGACCTCCATAGACCTGTGACGGCGATAAGGGTCACCGTGCATGCCCGCCAAACCATACAAGCCCAGCCAGAACATCGGAACGAACATCAGGCCGTAGCGAAAGTTGCCATCCATCCACATCGTTTCCGGAAACCAATGCTCCAAAAAGGCGGGCGCCATCTCCAACTCTTGCTTGCGGTAGAGATAGAGGGTGGTCCAAGCCACAGCAGAGGCCAAAACATCTCCCACCACATACCGGGCTGTCGCCCAGTGGCGCGCCGCCGCCGTGATGGGCTTTGTCAACGTTGGATGTGGTGCTGGTGAAACGACCATCAGTAGGTGAGAATGCGCAAGTTGTCTACCCCAACCGATCCGGCATCTCGCCCGGCTTCGAGGATGCATTCAAAATAGACTTCAAAATGATCCGCTGGTCCTTGGGCTGTGACGTTGGGAGCCAAATCCACGTACAGTTTGTTCCAAACCACGGCTCCACCGATTTCTTCTGTCGGATTGACTACCAGGGTCAAATGCTTGGTCTCTTGACCATCCCGGAAACCATACAAACCCACCGCAAAAGACTGATCGCACCGGTAATCGAACTCCAAAAAGGCGGGCAAGCCTCCTTGGAGGTCATACTCCTGCTCCACCGTTCTAACCCTGACCAAAGGAGCGTCCGGACCCACCTCGATTCTCCCGGACTTATCGCCTTCGAATACCTCTCCCGGTGCACCGGTGCGGTCCATATCGCTGCCCGCCACCAAACTGCCAAAGACGTTCGAGTTTTCGAAGTCCTCGACCGGCATGAGCCGCACATTGTCTACCAAAGCAATCGTGGGCGATAGCGTATCGCGGCTTCCTGCGTCACCACTGACCACTTGCTCTACTGTGGTATAAAATGGATAGGGCGCTCGGCTGTTGCTGATGCCGTTTTCACGGATGCCCGCAAGCAACGTGACCGGGCTGCCGTCTGCATCGGAAGGCAGGATCGGCACAATGGCGGGAAGCGGAAACACCCCGACAACATCCGTGGCGCTGTACACCCACAGGTCTGTGATGTTGGTGGACGCCGTCCCCTGGTTTTCGTCGGGAACAAAAGACAACTCAGGAACGATGAGGTAACTCGGGATGTCCTGCTGAGGGTCCATCATGGAACATCCCCAAAGCCCCAAAAGAACCAAGCTCAGTTGGAGGGGTGCAGAACAGACACGAAAAATGCGGCGGACGCGCATGTAGGCTCGGGTTATGGTGATCAGAAGACGTCCCATACCCACAGGGAAAGACCTCATTCTATTGCCCCAACGTACCAGACCAGATTTTTCATGTGCAGCTGTCCTGATAGTTTTCCACATGACTTTTGGTGAACAGCGCTGTTCAACGGAGAATTTTGATGTGGCCCGTCTTTTGGATGATCTTCCGGACCACCGAAGTGGGATCTCGGTACGTCACTTGAAAGGCATAAATCCCATCGCGCACGAAGAACAGCTTTTCGTCCAATGGCCTTCCATCCTCTCGCGCTCCGCCCGTCCAGTACTCTTCGGAATCTTGAGTCTGCCATACCAGGCCGCCCCAACGGTCAAAGATTTTGAGAGAGTATTCCTCCGGACTGCACTCAAAAACTGGGCGCCAGGCATCATTGATGAGGTCGCCGTCTGGAGTGAACCCTGAAGGCGCAAAGACGGCACAACCACACGGTACCTCGACCACCACCAACGAATCCGTCACTGTACCACAGTCGGTCGAATGGGTGGCCACATAAAGACCGGATTCTGAGACAACGCGGATGTTACCCGTCTCTCCATCATCCCAGTATACCGGGTCTGGAACGCCTGTATTGACACTTTGTGATTGCCCCTCACACAGCTCGATGTATTCGGGCAACACCATGGGAAACAACTCCCCTGTAGGCACGGCAATGGCGCCGGCGACATCGCAACCGCTGGCAGCCTCGTTGGCGACGAAGAAATACACCCCGGGTTCTGTCACGGTCAAGCCTGAGGGGTCCGCGGCGGCGCCATCTACCTCCCAATCTTCCCAGCCACTCGGCCAAGGGATGAACACGAAATCACCTGGGCACAAAGGCGGCACATCAAAGTCTGGAGCCGTGGCGTTCTGAGGCACAACATATGTGCTGTCCTCACCCGCACATTCGGGCAGGGGCGAAACCGTCACGGACTGCCATCCAGCAGCGTCACCGGTCCAAGACCACCCCGTTGAACCATCGGACCATTGGGGATCGGCCACTCCCGCAAGAGGTACAATGTTCAGGGTCGCTTGCTGGCCCGGGCACAAAGACACTGTATCGGGCAAACCAGGATCTGGGGTCGGATATACCGAGACTGTGGCGGTCAACGTAGAGGTGCTTCCGCACACATCCGTGACGGCAGCGTCATAGACGGTGGTGACCAATGGGGTGGCCAAGGGCTGTTCTGCCGCGGCATCATCTAAATCTCCTGCGGGCGACCACATCACATTCGCTCCGGCTCCAGCGTCGAGTGTCAGGTTCACTCCTGCGCCTGCGCAGACTGCAAAGTCCGAGGGCAGTGTAGGAATGTCCGGGACCAACAGGTCTACGGCGTAGTCGAGCTCAAGGGGACACCCCGTGGCAATGTCAGTGTAGGTCAAATTGAAAAGACCAGCTTCGGCCTGCCATGGCGAGACGACGGGCGCCCCATCAACCGTCCAATCCTGGGTTCCTGATGGCCAAGGAATGTCTTCACTGATGCCGAGACACAAGGGCCCTGTCGCTGGCAGAGATGCCGCATTGGGGTAAAGTGCCGCTATGGTGGTACTCGCCGTACCAGTGCATCCTCCATCGCCCGTGACTTCGACCGTCTGCACCCCGGTTGCGTCGCCTGTCCAATCTCCTCCCATGGTGCCGTCCGTCCATTCGGCAGTGCCGCCGGCAGGTACGGTGACCGACAGCGTAACCTGCTCTCCAGGACAAAACTCCGCTGTAGCGGGCAACGTGGGATCGGGTGCTGCCAAAACCTCAACCGTGGTTTCTTCGGTAAGTACATCTCCGCACACGTCGGTCCAGACAACTTCGTAGTCTGTGGTGACCGCTGGCTGGGCACTGGTGACGGCGGCGGAAGGATCGGACAAACCGTCCACTGGCGTCCAGGAAATGGTTCCGCTTTGAGCGCCTTGTAATACCAACTCAACGTCGGCCCCTTCGCACATGAAGTGCTCAGGCGGAAGCCCCAGTGCCGATGTGGTCACACAGACCTCTTGGGCGTTGCTGGAACCACCTGTAGAACCCGTAAATCCCCACCATACTGAACTTTCGCCTTGGAAAATTTCCCCCACCAAATCTCCTGTCCATGACAGGCGCAATTCACAGTCGAAGTACACCTCAAAAACCTGACCTACAGGATCCCAAACCACCTTGAATTGGTGGGGCTGACCGTCTTCAATGTTGGCGCCATCGGAACGCGCAGAGACAGGTCCGTCGAGGTTATAAAACGGAATGTTGTGGTTGTTTACGCCATCTCTGAAAATACAAACATGGTCTTGGACGGGGTCCGCGAAATTCCCATTCTCCCAGGTGTCGATTTCCACCCCCAAGCTGTTCCCTGGAACGTCTGAACCCAAAAACTCATTGATTCCGCCCAAAGCAAAAGGGCCGAATTCTTGCATGACAAAAGCGATGCCGTCGGCTCCTGTCGCATCTTGAGTGCCCAAAAATACCTCTGCCCGGATTGTAAACTCTTGGTTTAGATCGACTTGGTCATTAAACCAGACTGCGCCAACCTGTTGCAAAACATTCTCTGTGATGGCATAGCAACCACCCCCAAGACCTACCGCATCGCCCACAAACGTGCACACGTCTTGGGACCGTGATGAAGACCAAAAAACAAGGCCTAACAACAACAAATACAAACGGGGCTTCATACTACAAAGATGAACGCCCCGCCTGTTGATTCGTTGCATTCAACGGGATTTTCCATACCCGTTTTGTGGATTTAAGCAGAAACCGACGCTGCTGCCGCTGCTTTTGCATGGTCGGCCAAGAACTTCTCTAAGCCACTGTCCGTGAGGGGATGCTTTAGCAATCCTTTAATGGCGCTCAATGGGCCGGTCATGACATCGGCCCCGATCTCCGCACAATCGATGATGTGCATGGTGTGACGGACGCTGGCTGCCAAGATTTCGGTCTGAAACATGTAGTTGTCATAGATGCCGCGAATCTGCTGAATCAATTGCACCCCATCGCTTGAAATGTCGTCGAGGCGACCGATGAACGGGCTCACATAATTGGCGCCAGCCTTGGCTGCAAGCAGGGCTTGACCCGCAGAAAAAATCAACGTGCAGTTGGTGCGAATGCCCTTGTCCGAGAAATAGCGCAAGGCCTTGACTCCGTCCTCGATCATGGGCACCTTGACCACGATGTTTTCATGGAGGGCGGCCAAAGCTTCGCCTTCCTTGACCATGTCTTCAAAATTTGTGCTGATCACCTCTGCGCTGACGTCGCCGTTCGTGATGTTGCAGATGTCCACGTAATGTTGGCGCACGGCGGCCTCATCCGAGATGCCTTCCTTGGCCATCAAACTGGGATTGGTGGTCACTCCGTCGAGCACACCGAGGGCTTCGGCTTCGCGGATTTGGTCGAGGTTGGCGGTATCGATGAAAAACTTCATGGGGTGGGGTTGTGAATCGCGCGGCTAAAGTAGAATGCACGCTCACCAAACTGCGGTTCTCGGCTTTCGGTTTTGTCCACGCGGAATACCGGGTTCAACGGACCACCTGCACGGCCCTCCAGGACCCGCCATTGAGCCCCAGCCATGCTGCCCCTTGCGGCAGAACCGCAGAAAACCGACCTCCTGGGTGGCACCATGTATCC
>CBFHUP010000031.1:0-30488 GCA_965659115.1 uncultured Flavobacteriales bacterium
TGTCCTCGTCGGCATCCAGCCCGTTGTTGCCAAACTGGTGACTGGCAAAGTCCAGACCACTGTGGCAATGGGCGCAGTCAGCACCACTAACCTCAGGGTTGAATGGGTCGAATTCATCGAAGAACAACTGCCTCCCACGCTCCTCGCTCTCTGTCAATGACGTCTCCCCCAGCAGCCATTGGTCGTACTTGCTGTTGTTGGACACCATGGTCAGCAAGAATTGCTCCAAGGCTTTGGCCATCCTCTCAGCATTGATTTCGTCGGTCCCAAAAGCCCGGGTAAAGGCATGGCGATACTGCTCAAAGGCACTCAACTCGACGGTCAAGCTCTCCAGGTCTTCGTCCATTTCCAAGCCGTCCTCAATGGGGTCAAGCACCTGTTCTCTCAGGGTTGCTGCACGGCCATCCCAGAAAAATCCATGGCCGTGGTTTCCATCGTGGTGAACGTGCCAGGCCAAATTCGAAAGGACCATGCTGTGTCTGGGGCCCTCAATGCCCTGTATGCCTGCACTGAAAACGGCCACGTCCGAGAAGTTGCGCTGCTGGGCGTGGCAGTCTGCACAGGCTTGGGTGTTGTCACCCGACATCCGCTTCTCGTGAAACAACATCCTGCCCAATTGCACCCCGGCTTCTGTGAGCGGGTTGTCCTCAGGCCATTGTGGTTCCGGAAAATGCCGAATGTCCAGATTGAATGGTGTAGGGTCCAAGACCACAGGCTCAATGGTGTCTACCACAGGGTCAGGGTTGCACCCCATCCACAACCCTACACAGGCCGCAAAACAGAAGAAACTTCTGCGAGTCATCCCTGTATCCAGCGCCGGGTAACACGTCCACCAAGGCCTGCAACTGTGATCAGGAATGCCCCCGCGGGAACGTCTTTTAAATCATAGGTCCGCGTTCCAGAGGGAATGTTGGTTTGCGCCAGAGAGCGGCCCAACAAATCCAAAAGCTCAACTTGGACCACCGAACCAAGAGGTGCGTCAAATTGAATGCGCGCCCCGCCGTCCAAAGGCATCAAATTGAACCCAAAGTCCAGGGACATGGCAGCCTCAACATTGCTCGCCCCAGGCAAGCGAAATACATGGTCCACAGTGTTGTTACAGACCAAAACCGCCTCCCCGCTTTCGCCGTGGTTGATCAGGCCTCCTGACACAGAAAGGTCTTGGTAGAAACCCAGCACATCGGCCTCAACGTCTAAAACCAAAGTTCCATTCTCCATGCTGGCCAAGACCTCCATCTCACCTGGGAAATGGTTGTTGTCGCCCAATGCATGGATTTGGTGGGTGATGATGCCATTGATGCCTGCTCCGCCTTCCAATGCAACAAAGCGATAGCCCGCGGACCAGCCCCAATGCATGCTTGGCACCTGAGGCGCCAACGGGTGGTCCGATGGCCACGCAACAGGATCTGCGTGGTTGTTGTCGGGGTCAATGCCCACATTAAACTTCAAGGATTCCACATTGGACACCCCTTCAACCTCACCCAAAACATGGGCCACATCCTCGAAGGCATCGGCCAACACGTAGGCCCCATCGATGGGCGTCTCCGTTCCTCCGTCGTGGACGAGGGTGAACATGCTGAGGTAGTACTCTAAACGATCGATCTCAACCGCTTCACCCAAAACAGTGACCACTTCTGATTCCGCATTGAAATCCAACTGCCCGACTTTGTGATCAATGCGCAATTCGACAGGCGTTTGTGCCTGAACAAAACCGGCAATGGCGACGAAAAAGAAAACAAGTACAGCCCGCATGCTAGAAGGAATTAATGGATGCTTATCAAAGTTACGAAAATTCCCGCGTATAGCTTTGTGCCCATGGACGCGGAACGCACAGAAATAGGCACCATCGGCGAATTTGGCCTCATTGCCGAACTCACCAAGGACATCAAACTTCAAAACCCGCGCACGGTACTCGGTGTGGGGGATGATGCCGCTATCGTGGCCCCACCTCCTGCAGGAAAGCAGACCGTGGTCAGCACCGATTTGCTGTGCGAAGGCATTCATTTCGACCTGATGTATGCCCCACTGAAACACTTGGGATACAAGGCCATTGTGGTCAACCTGAGTGACTTATGTGCCATGAACGCCCTGCCCACCCATGTAGTGGTCGGCCTGGCCCTCTCCAACCGGTTTAGCGTAGAAGCCGCGAAGGAGTTGTACGCGGGCATGAAGCTCGCCTGTGAACGCTACAAGGTGGATTTGATCGGCGGAGACACCACCAGCTCAAAGTCTGGTCTAATGATTTCTGTGACCGCTTTTGGAGAGGTAGAAAAGGACAAGGCAACCCTCCGGAATGGCGCAAAGGCAGGAGACCTGGTCTTGGTAAGCGGAGAACTCGGGGGCGCTTTCATGGGCCTTCAAGTGCTGGAACGCGAAAAGCACGTGTTTCAAGAGGCGCCAGGGGCACAGCCCGATTTAACGGGTTTTGACGGGTTACTCGAGCGACAGCTCAAACCCGAAGCACGCGTAGATGTCGTCGAAGAGCTGTCCAAGCTTGAAGTCGTTCCAACGTCCATGATTGACATTTCAGACGGTCTCGCTTCCGAAGCACTACACATTGCATCGGCATCGGGATGTGGCGTGCGCCTTCACGAAGACAAAATTCCGATGGGCGAAAAAATGTACGAAACGGCCCGGGCATTCAATTTGGACCCCACCCTCTGCACGCTCAGCGGTGGCGAGGACTACGAGCTGCTCTTCACCGTGCCGCAAGACCATTTCGAGCACTTCAAAAACCACCCCATGTTCTCCATCGTCGGGTATTTAACCGAAGACCCGAACGAACGAACGCTCATTACGCGCAACGGCATGGAAACCGAGCTCAAAGCCCAAGGCTGGGATGGGTTCAATGAAGAACATTAACCCCCTTTGCTTGCATTCGCGAACTTTGGCGTTCGTTATCTGGACTGCGTCCAAATAGGGTCACTACCTTTGTGCACCATACCCTGAAAGGGGGATTTTTTAGCCAAGGATCGCATGATCACCGTTCACGAAAATGCCCGAGACCAAGTTCGCCGCCTCATGACTGAGGCAGGCAGCCCCGAAAACAGCTTCGTTCGCGTTGGTGTCAAAGGAGGAGGCTGCAGTGGACTCATGTACGAATTGACCTTCGATCACGAGATGAAAGAAGGCGATCAGACCTTCGAAGACAATGGAGTCAAGGTCGTCGTAGACCGCAAAAGTTTCTTGTACCTCGTCGGAACAGAACTGCAATATTCTGGCGGTTTAAATGGCAAGGGGTTTGTGTTCCATAATCCGAACGCCAACAGAACCTGTGGGTGCGGAGAGAGTTTCTCTATTTAAGGCAAGACCACAACCAATGAGCGCCTCAGAGGAAAACCCGCTACTGGACGAATTCACCCGCAAGGAATACGAATTCGGATTCACCACGGATATAGCCGCCGACAAGTTGGAACCCGGCTTGAATGAAGGCGTCATCCGATTGATCAGTTCTAAAAAGAACGAACCGGAGTGGATGCTCCAATGGAGGCTCGATGCCTTTAGGGTTTGGCAAGGCATGAAGGAGCCCGATTGGGCACATGTGAACTACGAGAAACCCGACTACCAGGCCATCAGCTATTACAGCGCACCCAAGTCCAAAGTGCCCCTGGGCTCGCTCGACGAGGTTGATCCTGAGCTTCGGGCCACCATGGACAAGCTGGGCATTTCAATGGAGGAGCAAAAACGCTTGTCCGGAGTGGCCGTGGACTTTGTGATGGACAGCGTCTCTGTCGCCACTTCTTTCAAAGACAAGTTGGCTGAACTGGGCATCATCTTTTGCTCAATGAGCGAAGCCATTCAAGAGCATCCAGAACTTGTCCGAAAGCACATCGGCTCTGTCGTTCCCGTCAAAGACAACTTCTTCTCTGCCCTCAACTCTGCGGTCTTCACTGACGGTTCATTCTGCTACATCCCCAAAGGAGCCAAGTGCCCCATGGAGTTGTCGACCTACTTCCGGATCAACGAAGCGGGTACGGGTCAGTTCGAAAGAACCCTGTTGATCGCTGAAGAAGGCAGCTATGTGAGTTACCTCGAAGGGTGCACCGCACCCCAGCGCGATGAAAACCAGCTGCACGCTGCTGTCGTCGAGCTCATCGCCAAGGACGATGCCGAAATCAAATACAGCACCGTCCAGAATTGGTACCCAGGAGACGCCGAAGGCAAAGGGGGGGTGTTCAACTTTGTGACCAAGCGCGGCATCTGCGAGACCCGTGCCAAAATCAGCTGGACCCAAGTTGAAACCGGTTCAGCCGTGACCTGGAAGTATCCAAGCTGCATCCTCAAAGGAGATGGAAGCATTGGTGAATTTTACTCTGTTGCTGTCACCAACAATGCCCAACAGGCCGACACCGGAACCAAAATGATCCACCTGGGTGCCAATACCCACTCGACCATTATTTCCAAGGGAATTTCAGCGGGAAACAGCCAGAACAGCTACCGCGGATTGGTTCAAATTGGACCGCGTGCCCGCAATGCTCGGAACTTTTCTCAGTGCGATTCCTTGCTCATGACGGACACCAGTGGGGCCCACACGTTTCCTTACATCGAAACGAAAAACCCAACGGCACACGTCGAGCACGAAGCCACCACATCGCGCATCGGAGAAGACCAGATTTTCTACTGTCTCCAACGCGGACTGACCGAGGAACAAGCCATCGGACTGATCGTCAATGGCTATGCCAAAGAGGTCCTCAACAAGCTCCCCATGGAATTCGCTGTGGAGGCGCGCAAATTGCTCACCATCTCCCTCGAAGGCAGCGTCGGCTGATCCTACAATCCGATCCAACATGCTCAAGATCGACAACCTCCACGCCCAAATCGGCGACACGGAAATCCTCAAGGGACTCAGCCTCGAACTGGGATCCGGAGAGGTGCATGCCATAATGGGGCCCAACGGCTCCGGAAAAAGCACCCTCGCCAGTATTCTGGCCGGACGTGAGGATTACGAAGTCACCCAAGGCAGCATCACTTTTGACGGAGTAGACCTCCTCGAGCTCGATGCCACAGAACGCGCTGTTGCCGGGATCTTTTTGGCCTTCCAATACCCGGTCGAAATCCCAGGAGTCTCCAACATCAACTTCCTGCGAACCGCTTTGAACAGCATCCGCGAGCAACGTGAAGAAGGCCCCCTCTCTGGCAAAGATTTCCTCGCCAAAGTCAAGGCCTGCGCACAACTGGTAGAGCTAGACGGCAAACTGCGTGACCGTTCTGTGAACGAAGGGTTCAGTGGAGGAGAAAAGAAGCGCAACGAGGTCTTCCAAATGGCCATGCTTGAGCCCAAGCTCGCCGTGCTCGACGAAACCGACAGCGGCCTGGACATCGATGCCCTGCGCATCGTCGCTCACGGAGTGAACAGCATGCGCGGCGCTGACCGCAGCTTTTTGGTGATCACCCACTACCAGCGCCTGTTAGATCACATTGTTCCCGATTTCGTGCACGTCCTCGCAGGAGGACGCATCGTGCACAGTGGCGGCAAAGAACTCGCCCTCGAACTCGAGGAAAAGGGGTACGACTGGATTGTCGACACCCAAGCCACTGAACAGGCATGAGCGAAGTGGCCGCCCCCACACAACACGCCGCCCTCGCGGCTCGCGTTTCCGATGCCTGCGCAGGGGCAGGCTTGATCGGTGAGCCCCATGCAGAAGCATTGGCAGCGCTGGAGACACTCCGGTACCCCACCACACGTCAAGAGCGGTGGAAGTACACCCGAGTGACCCGGTTGCTCGACATCACACCAAGTGCACCCGCTTCCCGAACAGCTCCACCCGCGGTGGTAGAAGGTTTGGATGCCTTGCGGTTCACTTTCGTGGCCGGACAATACATCAGCGGTGACACCCTCGATGAAGGTCCGGACGGCTGCTTCGTCGGCCCCGTATCTCTGGCCCTCGAACGCTATCCTGAACGGCTGAAAAGCTGGAGTAACTCTGACTTTTCCACCTTGGAGTGGTTTGCCGCCTTACAAGCTGCCGCTCCCCAAGACGGGGTTTGCGTGCTGGTACCTGCGGGCAAAACCCTGCCGAAGCCTGTCTTCGCTCACCACCACATGCCAGACGGCATTCATGTGGCGCAACCCCGGCACCTCATCCACATCGGAGACAATGCCTCCGCCGAAGCCGTGCTCTGGTCAGACAACACCTCCCAATCTGCTGGCATGATGAATGCCGCCATCACGGGCGTCATAGGAGACGGGGCCACCCTTTCACTTGAAATCGTTCAAGACGAGCCTGGCGCGGTCCACCACATGGGCCACCACCATTTCAGGCAAGGTTCCAACAGCAAGGTCACCCTGCGCACTGCCACAGCTTGCGCACACTGGCTGCGCAACGACCTCCACATCGTGCAGGATGGCACCCACGCCGACAGCACGTTCCACGGTTGCTACTTGCCCAACGGACAGCAGTTCGTAGACCACCATACCCGGATTGACCACGCCCATCCTGACGGTCAATCCAATGAGCTCTACAAAGGGCTCGCAGCAGACAAGTCCACCGCCGTCTTTAACGGCAAAATCATGGTCCACAAGGATGCCCAGCGCATCGAAGCGTACCAGAGCAATTCCAACCTTCTTTTGGGAGAGCAGGCAGCTATGTACGCGAAGCCTGAGTTGGAAATCTATGCCGATGATGTGCGGTGCAGCCACGGTTGTACAACCGGACAATTCGACAAAGAAGCCCTGTTTTACCTGCGCTCCAGGGGCATGACAGAAACAGCGGCACACAACCTTCTGGTGCAAGCATTCCTCGCACAAGTCCTCAACGGCTTTCGTCCAGAAATCCGCGACCACGTGCACGCCGTTTATGCGCGCCGCCTCGGCTGGATCTAATGGACCCGCAGCGCTTGGACCGATTGCTTGTTGACCGTGGTCTTGTGGCCAGCCGGCCCCGCGCAGAACGTTTGATCGCAGAGCATGGGGTCAAGGTCAACGGAGCCTTGGTCCACAAGCCCGGAAAGAAGGTCCCTGTCGATGCCGTTCTCGAACCACTGGGGGAAGACCTGCCATGGGTGTCCAGAGGCGCATTGAAGCTTATTGGAGCCCTCGACCATTTCCAACTCGACCCCCAAGGCCGAACCATTTTGGACTTGGGAGCCTCAACCGGCGGGTTCACTGAAGTCTGCCTTCACCGCAACGCGGCACATGTGCACGCAGTAGATGTAGGCAGTGGTCAGCTCGCCGTCAACCTCAAAGAAGACCCGCGCGTCCACAATCTGGAACAATTGCACCTCAAGGACCTGAGCCAAGCCCACCTCGACCCCACGCCCGACACCGTGGTGATAGACCTGTCGTTCATCTCCTTGTCGCACGTGTGGCCCCGCCTGTCGCAATGGGTCAGTCCACAGGGCTGGGGGGTGGCCTTGATCAAGCCCCAATTCGAAGTCGGTCCAAAGCACCTCGGACGCAATGGCATTGTCCGCGACGACAAAATCCGGTCCAAAGCACTCCAACGCTGTATTGCAGAAGCTGAAGCCGAAGGGTTCGTGTGTGCGTCGCCCATAGATTCCCCGATAGAGGGCGCCAGTGGCAACCGAGAATTCCTCCTGCACTTCTCATGGGCTCAGGCCAGCTGAACCTTTACTTCGTACAGCGGTTCCCCGAATGATGGCCACTACTTCTCTGCCCGAACGCATCAGACGCGATTTCCCAGTGCTCCAACGCAAGGTGCATGGAAAGCCCCTTGTCTATTTGGACAATGCCGCGAGCGCTCAAAAGCCGCTGGCCGTCATTGAGGGCCAAAGGGAGTACCTGTCGAACTACCACGCGAACATCCACCGAGGCGCCCACCACCTGGCCCAACTCGCCACCGAAGCATATGAAGGCGCCCGCAACGCCCTTGCGGCGCACATTGGAGCGGCGCATTCAGAAGAGGTCATTTTCACTTCTGGATCAACCGATGCCATCAACCTCGTGGCCCAATCATGGGGACGCAGTAACCTGTCAAAAGGCGATGTGGTGTTGGTCACCCAGATGGAACACCACGCCAACATCGTGCCTTGGCAGATGGTCTGCGAGGCCACCGGAGCGCGCTTGGAACCCGTCAACGTGCTCGAAGACGGAACCTTAGACCTGGAAGACTTTCACAACGCGCTCGACCGACACCAGCCCAAACTGGTCGCCATGGTGCACGCCTCCAATACGCTGGGCACCATCAACCCCATCACAAGGCTATGCCAAGCAGCAACCGCTGCAGGCGCACTGACCTTGGTGGACGGCTCCCAGGCCTTGCCCCACATGGCCATAGACGTGCAAGCGCTCGGTTGCGACTTCTATGTTGCCACAGCCCACAAAGCCTATGGTCCAACCGGTATTGGCTTCCTCTGGGGCAAAAAAGAACAGTTGAACGCCATGCCTCCATGGCGCGGAGGAGGCGAAATGATCCAAAGGGTGTCCTTTGAGGGAACCACCTACAACACCCTGCCGCACAAGTTTGAAGCAGGAACACCACACATCTCTGGCGGCATCGCTTTTGGCATCGCACTGAACTGGATGAACGGCATCGGAATGGAGCACATCGCAGCCCATGAAGCTGACCTTGTGTCTCACGCCCACAACGCCATCAGCACCATCAAGGGCGTGCGCATCATCGGAACCGCTCCACAAAAAGTAGGCGTCGTTTCTCTTGTGGCCGAGGGCATTCACCCTTACGACATGGGCACACTGCTCGATGGACAAGGCATTGCCGTGCGCACAGGACACCACTGTACCGAACCCCTCATGGACCATCTCGGCCTCGAGTCTGGAACCCTGAGAATGTCCTTTGCCGCTTACACAACAACACGTGAAATCGATGTGGCAGTGGCCGGCTTGGCGCGGGCTTTGGCAATGCTCCGTTGATTCAAAACCACTGCGATATGGCCACAAACCATCCCCTCATCGAGTCGCGACAGCAAGAAGTCATTGAAGACTTTTCTGTCTTTGATGATTGGATGGACAAATACGAGCACCTCATCGATTTGGGCAAAGACGTGCCCGCCATTGACAGCGCGCGAAAAACCGAAGAACACCTCATCAAAGGCTGTCAATCGAGGGTTTGGTTGGCCGCTGACGTCACCGATGAAGGCGCCGTCGTGTTTACCGCTGACAGCGACGCCATCATCACCAAAGGCTTGGTCGGATTGATGGTCCGCGTCCTTTCCAATGCACCCGCCCAGGCCGTTGCCGAAGCAAACCTTCACTTTTTGGACGCCATTGGTTTGCACCAACACCTGTCCCCCACCCGGTCCAATGGGTTGGCCAGCATGGTGCAACAGATGCGCCTCTATGCCGCTGCCCTCGCCGCTCGGCAGTCTTAACTTCACACCATGCCTTCCCAGCAAGACGTCATCACGGTCCTCAAGACCATCTTCGATCCCGAAATTCCGGTGGACATCTATGAACTCGGTCTCATTTATGAGGTCAAGTTCTCTGATGCCGAAGGCGGACAAAAGGTGGACATTCAAATGACCTTGACGTCACCCAACTGCCCCGTTGCTGAATCGCTCCCTGCCGACGTCAAAGACAAAGTGGCCTCCATGGACGGTGTTGCCGACGCTGCGGTCGAAATCGTCTTTGAACCCGCTTGGACACAAGACATGATGAGCGAAGAGGCCAAACTCGAACTCGGCTTTCTGTGATGGATTCAGTGCCCCACAGCGACACATTCGATCCAGGCGAAGGCCGGGGAATCGCAATTTTGGGATCGACAGGCTCCATCGGGACCCAAGCGCTCGACGTCGTGAGGGCCCAACCCGGTCGCTTCCGTGTCGAAGTCTTGACGGCCGGCCGCAATGCTGACCTGCTCATTGCCCAAGCGCTCGAATTCAAACCCAATGCCGTTGCCATTGCCGATGAGTCGCAAGGTCAAAAAGTCCGCGACGCCCTGTGGGAACACGACATCAAAGCATACGCAGGAGCCGATGCAATAGCGCAGTTGGTAGAAATGGACGGCATTGACATCGTGTTGACTGCCCTCGTCGGCTTTGCTGGACTCAGGCCAACGATGAATGCCATCAACGCTGGCAAACACATAGCGCTCGCAAACAAAGAAACCTTGGTCGTTGCAGGTGGCCCTGTCATGGAGGCGGCCCGCCAAAAAGGCGTCGACATCTTGCCCGTCGACAGCGAGCACAGCGCCATATTTCAGTGCTTGGCAGGGGAGTTTCACAACCCCATCGAAAAACTCATACTCACTGCTTCAGGGGGTCCGTTCCGCGGCCGCCAAAAAGCCGACCTCGCCACAGTAACACGCGAGCAGGCATTGAAGCACCCCAATTGGGACATGGGCGCCAAAATCACCATTGATTCTGCCTCGCTCATGAACAAAGGGCTTGAGGTGATCGAAGCCCGGTGGCTCTTCGACATTCCTGCAGAACGCATTGAAGTCGTCGTGCATCCACAAAGCATCGTCCACAGCGGCGTGCAATTCGAAGACGGCAGCATCAAGGTTCAAATGGGCCTCCCCGACATGAAGCTGCCCATCCAATACGCTTTGGGTTACCCACAGAGATTGGCCAACACCTTCCCCCGGTTCAGTTTCGCAGAATATCCCAACCTCTCATTTGAACAGCCCGATCTCCAGACTTTCAGAAACCTGCAACTCGCCTATGATGCGCTCGCCAAAGGCGGAAGCGCACCTTGCGTGCTCAATGCAGCCAACGAAATCGCAGTCGCGGCTTTTCTCGACGGCAACGTCGGTTTCCTCGAAATGAGTGATGTGGTAGAGCATGCCCTCAACACGGTCGAGCATGTGGCCCAACCTGACATCGAAGCGTTGTTCGCCCTGGATGCCGCAGCAAGAAAAGCCGCAGAAAGCCGCGTCAGACGGTCATAATGTCCGCCTCTTTCGACGCGATGCGGGTGTCCACCTGTTTCACGTAATCGTCCGTTAAAGACTGCACGTTGGACTCACCTGCCTTGATGGCGTCTTCACTCGCACCGTCGTCCTTTGTCCCCTTGATGGCGTCATTGGCGTCCTTTCGGGCATTGCGAATGGACACCTTGGCGTTCTCACCAACACTCTTGGCCTGCTTGGCCAATTCCCGGCGACGCTCCTCAGTGAGCATGGGCACAGAGATAATCAGCACCTCACCATTGTTCATGGGGTTCAATCCCAAATTGGCATTGGTGATGGCGGCGGCAATGGGGTCCAACATGGCCTTTTCATATGCCTGAACCGTTAGCGTGCGCGGATCGGTCGTCGACACATTGCCCACCTGATTCAACGGTGTCAAAGAACCATAGTAGTCCACTTTGACGCTTTCTAACATGCTCGGATGTGCCTTTCCAGCGCGAATCTTGCGCAATTCCAGGTCCAAACGGTCCATGGCCTTTTGCATGTCTTCTTTCGCCGAGTCAAAGGCGAGGTCAATCATTTCACTCATGAGGATACTGTCAGACGGTTACAATGGTGCCGACCTCCTCTCCTTGCACAATGCGAGAGAGGTTACCAGCCTGGTTGATGTCAAATACTATGATGGGGAGCTTGTTCTCATTGCACAAGGTGAAGGCCGTCATGTCCATCACCTTCAAGCCCCGTTTAAAGACTTCATCGAAGGTCAATGAACTGAAGCGCTCAGCCTCTGGGTCCTTTTCTGGGTCCGCAGTATAGATGCCGTCCACCCGCGTTCCTTTCAAAATCACGTCGGCTTCAATTTCAATGGCCCGGAGGGATGCAGCGCTGTCGGTGGTAAAAAACGGATTTCCTGTGCCCGCTCCAAAAATCACCACACGCCCCTTCTCCAGGTGGCGCATCGCCCTTCTTCTGATCACCGGTTCCGCAATCGCCTTCATTTCGATGGCACTCTGCAAGCGCGTATCCACACCGATAAACTCCAAAGCACTCTGAAGCGCCATGGCGTTGATCATCGTGGCCAACATGCCCATGTAATCGCCCTGTGTGCGCTCCATGCCGCCTTCTGCAGCCTGTACGCCGCGGAAAATGTTGCCGCCACCGATCACAATGGCACATTCAATTCCTTGTTTTACAAGGGCCTCAACTTCGCGCGCATACAACGCAAGTTGCTGATTGTCAATGCCAAATTGCTTTTCACCCATCAGGGCTTCACCACTCAGCTTTAGGAGGACGCGCCGGTATTTCATCAAGCGTGAATATCCGACCATTCCATGGCATGCCCCAAAAGAAAACGGGCCACCCTTTCGAGCAGCCCGTTCCAACGTTTGATTTGTTTGGCCCTTAGTCGAGGCTAACCCGACTAAAACCCGTGATGGCGCGGTCGCCCCCGCCAGCCTCCTTGACATAGTCGGCTACACTTTGCTTGTTGTTTTTGATGAACGCCTGGTGCACCAGGGTCACCTCCTTGAACCACTTCTTCAAGCGGCCCTTGGCAATGTTCTCCGCCATTTCTGCCGGCTTGCCTTCTTTGATGGCGAGCTCTTTGCCGATCTCAAGCTCCTTGTCAATGGCGCCTTGATCGATGCTGGTTTCGTCCAAAGCAATCGGCGACATAGCTGCTGCTTGCATGGCCACGTCCTTTCCGACCTGCGCATCCACTGCTCCGTTGAATGCAACGAGCGTTGACAGACGGTTTCCAGGGTGGATGTATGCGACGACCGCATCACCGCTGACCTGCTCATAACGGCTGATTTCAATGCGCTCACCAAGGCGGCCCATCTGGTTGGTGATTTCCTCGCCTACAGTCACACCCGCTGGGTGCGCCGCGGCTAGCAATGCGTCCTTATCAGCAGCGTTAGAAGACACTGCGATATCGAGGATGCTCTGCGTGAAAGACACATAGTCCGCGTTCTTGGCGACGAAGTCGGTCTCGCAGTTCAATGAGATGATGCACCCGCGGGTTCCATTCTCATTGGTAGAAGCGAGGACAGCGCCCTCTCCAATCTCGTTGTCGCCGCGCTTGGCAGCAATTTTCTGACCCTTCTTGCGAAGGATCTCGATGGCCTTCTCGAAGTCGCCTTCGGCTTCGGTCAATGCCTTCTTGCAATCCATCATGCCTGCTCCAGTTTGCTTGCGGAGCTTGTTGACTTCGGCTGCAGTAATGCTCATGGTGGTGGTGGTTTTGCGTGGTGAATTCAATCACATCACGCGGGGTGAATTCGGTTTATTCAGAAATCAGAATGAGATCAGGCCTCTTTCTCGCCTTCGTCCGTGGCAGCGTCAGCAGCCGGCGCCTCCTCAGCAGGGGCAGCTTCAGCGGCAGGAGCAGCTTCAGCTTTGGCAGCGGCCTCTTTGTCTGACCCACGGTCAGCCAATCCTTCCTTCACGCCTTCGACAATAGCGTCGACAACAGCCTTAATAGACTTGCTGGCGTCATCGTTGGCAGGGATGGGGAAGTCCACTGGGCGGGGATCGCTGTTGGTGTCCACCATCGCAATCACAGGAATGCCCAACTTCTTGGCCTCGGCCAATGCAATGTGCTCCTTCATGACGTCTACAATGAAAACAGCAGCTGGGATGCGGTTCATGTCCGAGATTGAACCGAGGTTCTTCTCGAGCTTGGCACGCTGACGGCTGACCTGCAAGCGCTCACGCTTGGACATGGTGTTCAACGTTCCGTCGGCCTCCATCTTGTCGATCTGCGTCATTTTGCGGATCGCCTTGCGAATGGTCGCAAAGTTGGTCAACATACCCCCTGACCAACGCTCGGTCACGTAGGGCATGTTCACAGACTCAGCCGCTTCAGTCACGATGTCCTTTGCCTGCTTTTTGGTCGCCACGAAAAGAATGCGCTTTCCGCTTTTGGCGATCTGCTTGGCCGCAGCTGCAGCGTCGTCCACGAGGACCACGGTCTTGTGCAGGTCAATGATGTGAATGCCCTTCTTCTCTGTGAAGATGTAAGGGGCCATGTGGGGGTTCCACTTGCGCTTGAGGTGGCCGAAGTGGGATCCTGCCTGAAGCAGTTGGTCGAAATTGGTGCGTGCCATAATGCTACGTTCCTGGGGTTAAGCAACAGCGAGGTAGCTTCGGATGAAGGTCCCCACCGTTTGGATGCTAGCTGTATATAAAGAGAAAGGGTAAGCTGGTAATCAGCGCTTAGAGAACTGGAACTTCTTCCGAGCCTTCTTTTGACCGAACTTCTTACGCTCCACCATCCGCGGATCGCGTGTGGTCAGGCCTTCGGCTTTCAAAGTAGGCTTGAGCTCCTCGTTCAATTCAATCAGCGCCTTGGAGATCGCCAGGCGCAGGGCCTCGGCTTGTCCGGTAATGCCGCCGCCATCAAGGTTGGCCTTGATGTCGAACTGGTCGAGTGTTTCGGTCAGCATGAAAGGCTGCTTGACCTTGTACTGAAGCGTGGGGAGCGGGAAGTACTCGGTAATGTCCCGCTTGTTGATGGTCACCTTGCCAGTGCCTTGTGTCATGTAGACGCGGGCGATGGCATTCTTACGGCGACCTGAGGTATTGATCGTCTGCATGCGAATCAGGAGGGAATGGCGTGAGCGGTGGGCTGCTGTGCCTCATGGCTGTGCTCAGCGCCAACGACAACGTGAAGGTTCTTATAAATGGCGCGTCCAAGGCGGTTCTTGGGAAGCATGCCGCGAACAGCATTTTCCACCAAACGCTCTGGTGTGCGTTCCAGCACTTCCTTGGCTGTGCGGCGGTATTGACCACCTGGGTAACCTGAGAAGCGGATGTACTCCTTGTCTTCCCATTTGTTTCCTGTCAACACCACCTTTTCGGCGTTGATGACAATAACATAGTCACCACAATCCGCGTGCGGAGTGAAGTTCACCTTGTGCTTGCCCCTGAGTAGGCGGGCAATTTCAGAACAAAGACGGCCCAGACGCTGCCCCTCGGCATCGACCAGCAACCATTTCTTGTCGGCGTTCTCCTTATTGACGGAGACGGTTTTGTAGCTCAACGTATCCACTGCGCTTCGAAGTTGATAAACCCCGGAAAATTCGGGGTGCGAATATAGTGGCAATTCCAATGGGGTACAAACCCCTGAGCAAGAGTGTTTCCCACGGACCAAAGTGGATGACGAAACACCTCCCAAAAACGTCCGTGCACAGTGCTTGGAAAACATGGCGCACGACTTGGCCCAAGTGCATCGTAAAATTGAGGATTCATGACGGCATACGAAAGACATCCGCCCCATCCAGTCGGAGGCACCATCGAGGTCATTGCCGGCCCGATGTTTTCCGGAAAGACTGAAGAGCTGCTGCGCCGCCTGCGCCGCGCCACCTTGGCCAAGCAGGCCGTTACATTGTTTAAGCCCGAGCGCGACAACCGCCATGACACCACCGATGTGGTCAGCCATGATGCACGCCGTCAACCTGCCTTTGCGATGGCAAATGCCGCTGCTTTAGAGTCCATGGTGGAACAACTCATTGCCGACGATAAAATGCCCGATGTGGTCGGGATTGACGAGGTGCAATTCTTTGGCGAAAAGATTGTGGACGTGTGCAACCGACTTGCAGATTGTGGCATTCGGGTCATCACTGCAGGCTTAGATCTGGACTACTTAGGGCGACCTTTTGGATGCATTCCCTTGCTTTTGGCCCATGCCGAGTATGTCACGAAACTGCACGCCATTTGCTCCATCACAGGCAGGCCTGCGCACTTTTCTCACAGGATGGAAGGCGGCAGCGAAGACGTTCAAATCGGAGGGGCCGAATCCTATCAAGCTCTTTCGCGTGAACCCTACAATGATGTCGTGGTCCGTGCTCACCATCGGGTCAGCCCCGCCGAATGACCATCGGCGGGGAACTTTGGGCTCAATTGGCTTCCTCTCTCGGGGGGACAACGGCCTCGACAGCCCACCAAGGCCCTCCCCATTTTGAGTATCTCTCTACGGATACCCGCAACCTCCATGGCAGCAAAGAAGCGCTGTCTCACACTGTTTTCATCGCGCTGCGCGGGCCGCGTCATGACGGTCATGCCCACGTCACAGCAGCAGCAGCACTAGGGGTCCGGGGATTCATCCTCGCAACAGACTGGCCTGGTGAAAACCCAGAAGGCCACGTCCTTAGGGTGCCGAACACCTTGACCGCCCTGCAGTCTTTGGGCCACGCTGCGCGTCAATCCCGCCTAGGAAAAGTCGTGGGCATCACCGGGTCCAATGGCAAGACCACCGTCAAAGAGTGGGCCCATTCACTGTTTCCTGATGCCCACAGGTTGTCGCGCAGCCCGGGGAGTTGGAACAGCCAAATCGGTGTGCCATTGTCTTTGTGGGGGCTGGACGATAAAGCCGAAACCCACCTTGTGGAAGCCGGTATTTCCATGCCCGGGGAAATGGACATCCTCGCCTCCATCATCCAACCCGATATCGGGGTGATGGTGCACTTTGGTGACGCCCATGGGGGGCATTTCTCCGACCGCACCGCAAAGGCCAGAGAAAAAGTCCGCCTTTTTAAAGATTGCACTGCGGTGATTTTGGGCACCCACGACCCCGATGTCATTCAAGCCCTACAGGACAGCAATACAGCTGAGCACTGCGTGTACTGGCACCTTCCCCATGCACCAAAAATTCCCTCAGGAACGCGTGCACTGGACATATCTCAAGTCGAAAAAGAAGGGCCCCACACCATACTCATCGGTTCTTGGCGGGGAAAGAACTTCCAATGGACGGTGCCTTTCGCAGACGATGCCAGCCTCTCAAACGCCCTGACTGCAGCGCTTCTCGTACTCGAATTGACCGGTGACTTAGCGGCCGTAACGGCCAAGCTCCCCTTGCTTCAGCCACTCGGCATGCGGCTCGAGCACCTGTCTGGAACAGGAGGAGGAACCATCATCAACGACACTTGGAACCACGACCTCGACGGACTGTCCACAGCCTTAGAGGCCCTCGACCGACTGACCGGTGACCGCAACAACGCTGTTGTCCTCTCTGATTTGGTCCCTTTTGACCGGCACGATCCAGACCAATTGAAGCGGCTACAGCACACGCTGAGCCAACATCAAGTCGACCATTGGATCGCCGTTGGGCCGGAGCTCGCCAATGGAATCCCCGGCGTCCATGCCGGTGCAGTTGAACATTTTGACACCACAGAAGAACTGCTCAACAGCACCGCGTTGGACCACTTGCAGGGTTGGAACGTTCTGGTCAAGGGCGCCAGGACTTTTGCCTTTGAACGGGTTTCTCGTGCACTTGAGGCCAATCCGCACACGACCGTGTTTGACCTGGATTTGGGCAGGCTTTCGCACAATCTCGATCAGCACAGAGAACGGTTCCAACTGCCCATCATGGGCATGGTCAAAGCCTTTGCTTACGGCGCCGGTGACGCCGTCGCAGTTGAATTGAACCGGCTTGGCATCGCACGGCTGGCTGTGGCCTTCACCGAAGAAGGGGTCGCCCTGCGTAAGGCCGGAGTTCAATGTCCCATCATGGTGCTCAATGCCGATCCCCAGCGGTTCCATGACCTGCTAGAATGGCGGCTCGAACCCGAAGTACATCGGGCAGACACCCTCGACCAATGGGCGCGGGCGCGGGCCAACCTCACCACAACTGGCCCAGAGACCCATGGCGTGCACCTCAAAGTCGAAACCGGTATGCACCGGCTTGGACTCGCTCCCGGTGAAGCACAATTGGCCGGTCAAAAGTGCGCCGAACTCGGCATCCCGATCATCAGTGTCTACAGCCATTTGTCTGCTGCTGATGACCCCCAAGCAGACGGCCACACCCGCCGCCAATTGGCGGCCTATGATGCCGCATGTGCCGCTGTGAGTTCAGGTTGGTCCAAGGGCAAAAACAGCGCGGAAACCCCTGATTTCATACGTCACCTGGCCAATACATCGGGCGCTTCTAGGTTCCCTGAAGCCCGCTACGATATGGTACGCATAGGATTGGGCCTTTACGGTCTCGATGCCTCGGGAACCATGAAAAACCTACAACCCATAGGCCGGTTTCACACGCGCATCAGCCACCTCCACGACGTTCCTGCAGACACCCCTGTGGGATATGGAGCATCAGATACGGCCGGTCACCTCCGGCGCATCGCCACCCTTCCTGTTGGCTATGCCGATGGCCTTCCTCGGGCCGCAGGTATGGGTAGGGTGAGCCTGTACACGGGAGGCCAACTTTGCCCAACTGTAGGTCCGGTTTGCATGGACGGATGCATGATCGACGTCACAGGCTTGACGGTCCAATTGGGCGATCCCGTTGAAATATTTGGCGATCATGCATCCTTAGAAGAACTGGCCGCAGCGACGGACACCATTCCATATGAAGTCCTCTGCCGCATCCCTCAGCGCGTCAGACGCCGGCACCTGCGCACCTAACGGCCATCGTAACTTCGGGCCGTGGATCGTTCCAAGAAAATCCCCATCGAAGAAGGTGACACCTACACGTCGCCAGAGGGTTTTCTTGTTTTCACCGAACAATACCACCGCAAACGCGGCTATTGCTGCACAAGTGGATGTAAGCACTGCCCCTACGGCTTTGACAAAGGGACAGGTCGCATCCGCAACCCAAAAGGCCTCTGACCTGATTGCCATGAATACGACCATCGCCACTGATCCCACCTCAACAGCCTTTCGAGCAGAAATTGCAGCGGGAATCCCAGACTCTTTGACACAAGCGCAACAACGGTCGGCCGGTGTGTCACATGCGCCAGTGCGGAAGGACATCCTCACACCGAAACAGAAGGAACTCGCCCTGGCCAATGCCTTGCGCTACTTCCCCGCTGCGCAACATGAGACCCTGGCACCGGAGTTCGCAGCTGAACTGCAAGCATATGGCCGCATCTATATGTATCGGTTCATGCCGACATACGCCATGCACGCTCGGCCCATCGACGCGTACCCGGCCAAAACACCTCAGGCGGCCGCGATCATGCTCATGATCCAAAACAACCTCGATCCCGCCGTCGCCCAGCACCCCGAAGAGCTCATCACCTATGGCGGAAATGGCGCCGTCTTTCAGAATTGGGCGCAATACCGTTTGGTCATGCGCTACTTGAGCGAAATGACCGAGGAGCAAACCCTGGTCATGTACAGTGGTCACCCGCTGGGGCTCTTCCCATCGCACGCTACGGCGCCCCGGGTGGTGGTCACCAACGGGATGGTCATTCCGAATTACAGCGGCGCCGATGATCTGGAGCGCATGAACGCCTTGGGCGTCAGTCAATACGGACAAATGACCGCGGGTTCCTACATGTACATCGGGCCCCAAGGCATTGTACACGGCACCACCATCACCGTGCTCAATGCAGGCCGACGTTTGGACCCAGAGAACCCGACACTCGCCGGTAAATTGTTTGTGACGGCTGGACTTGGCGGCATGTCTGGAGCCCAACCCAAGGCAGGCAACATTGCAGGTGTGGTGTCAGTCACAGCCGAAGTCGACCCCACCGCAGCCTGGAAAAGGCACGAGCAAGGGTGGGTGGATCACGTTGTAGAAGACGTCGCCGAGCTCGCCCATCGCGTGCGCACATCCATGGCAAACCGCGAGGCCGTGAGCTATGCCTATCTCGGCAATGTGGTCGATGTCTGGGAGCATTTTCACGATGCCGGAATCCACATCCACCTCGGTTCCGACCAGACCTCCCTGCACAACCCATGGGCTGGCGGATACTACCCCGCTGGCTTGACTTTTGAGCAAGCCCAAAACATGATGGCGGAAGACCCTGAGCAGTTCAGGGACTGCGTGCAGAAGAGCCTGCGCCGACACACCGAGGCTGTCAACCGACACACCGCCAAGGGGACCTACTTTTTCGATTACGGCAACGCCTTTCTCCTGGAAAGCTCCCGCGCAGGGGCCGACATCATGGCAGAAGACGGCGAAGCCTTCCGCTACCCGAGTTATGTCCAAGACATCATGGGGCCCATGTGCTTCGATTACGGTTTTGGGCCTTTCCGTTGGGTATGCGCCTCTGGCAATCCATCCGACCTCGACAAAACAGACGCCATCGCCTGCGAAGTGTTGGAGGGCATGATGGGTGAAGCCCCTGCCGAAATCCGCCAGCAAATGGCCGACAATGTGCAATGGATTCAAGGGGCCAAGGCCAACAAGCTCGTCGTGGGCTCCCAAGCCCGCATCCTTTATGCAGACGCAGAAGGACGGATGCGCATAGCCAAAGCCTTCAACGACGCCATCGCCAGCGGCGCACTGTCCGGCCCCGTCATTCTCGGGCGCGATCACCATGATGTCAGCGGCACAGACTCTCCGTATCGCGAAACCTCCAACATTTACGACGGCTCGGCATTCACTGCCGACATGGCGGTCCAGAACTTCGTAGGGGACGCCTTTCGAGGCGCCACCTGGGTCTCGCTCCACAACGGCGGAGGAGTAGGCTGGGGAGAAGTCATGAACGGGGGCTTCGGCATGCTGCTCGACGGATTGCCCGAAACAGAAGCCAAGCTGACCTCCATGCTGCATTGGGACGTCAACAATGGAATCGCCAGAAGGAGCTGGGCCAGAAATGATGAGGCACAGTTTGCCATCCGACGCGCCATGGAGGCCGAGCCCAGGCTCAAGGTCACCCTCGCCCAAAAGGCCGACAACGACCTCATCCGACGCGCTTTGTCATGAACGGGGCGCTCAACACTTCCTTTGGCCCAGCTGAAGGCGAAACCTCGGTCCCCGTGGGTCCTTGGACCGGGCACCATTTCGAGACATGCACCTTTAAAGGCATCGATTTTGGACAGATGGATTGGCGCAATGCCCGCTTCGAGCAATGCGAATTCACCCAGTGCAACCTCACCCAAGTCCGCTGGACAGGTGCCAAGCTGCACGGGGTCAAGTTTGACAACTGCAACCTCGAAAAGTTGCGATGGAACACCTTGACCACCCTGTTCCTCAAAATCGAACTCCAAGAGTGCAAAGCCGGTTTTGGCGACTGGTCCGACATGGAACTCAATGGCGCTCAACTCCGCACGTCAGACTTCACGGGGGCAGATTTTTCAGGTGCTGACGCGAGAAAGGTCGATTGGTCTGGAAGCCGAATGAGGGACACCATTTTTCACCGCACTGACCTCAGGGAAAGCGACTTCCGGGAGGCCTCAGAGTGGAACATCGACCCGGCAGAGAACAAGATTCGGGAGGCCCGCTTCTCTAAAAATGACCTCGAGGGGTTGGTGCACAGACTGGGCATTTGCCTCGAGTAACATCCCGCTCCCAAGAAACTCCGGAAACGTTTTAACAAGTGTTTCGTTTCCGCTGGACCTCCTTCAGACTACTTTCGCGGCCTGAAAAGGCCGACATGACGCCCGACGTCCCAAAATCCAATACTGAATCGCGCCTCCTCGATTTACTGACGGGGTGCGAAAAATTATTCGATCGTTTCGGCGTGCGTGCGGTGAGCATGGACGACCTGGCAACCCAACTGGGGGTCTCCAAAAAGACCTTGTACCGCTACTTCAAGAACAAAGCAGATTTGGTCCTTCAAGTGTTTGACCAGGCATGCAGCCGTCAAACCAAACGCACCGAAATGCTGGCAGAAGGTGGGCTCAACGCCATGGACTCCGTGATCGCAGTCATGGAGTACTTCCAATCTGAGCTCCGCGAGATGCACCCCAGCATGTTGTTCGACCTGCAGAAGTATTACCCTGAAGCCATGCAGCGGCTCCAAGTCCACAAAATGGAAACCATACAGGGCTATCTGATTCGGAACATTAAGCGTGGTCAAAAGGAGGGTTTTTACCGCAAAGACTTTGATGCCAAGCTCATATCACGGCTGCACATGTCCATGGTTCAAACCATGACCGATCCCGCCACACTCAAAGAGTTTGGTCGGCCCCTTTCAGAGCTCCAGATCGAACTGCACACTTATCACTTGAGGGGAATCGCCACTGAAAAAGGCCTGGAACACCTCCGTCAACGTTACACATCGTGAACACGCACAATCCCATGCGCACCCTACCCTTTTTGTCCGTCATGTTGCTGATGCACGGCGCCATTTTTGGCCAAGCGGCATCCGGCACAAGGCTCTCTCTCAAGGAAGCCCAGTCGCTGGCTGCTACGCGCGCTTACAATGTGCGTTATGCGGGTTTCGACACCAAAGAGGCCGCGAGCAACACCCGCGAAATCATCGCGTCAGGATTTCCTCAAGTCAGTGGTTCGGTTGAATACAATCGGTACATCGACATTCCGACTCAGGTATCAAGCGGCGACGCATTCGGGTTTCCCGACTACTTGACCACTTTTTTGGGTGGGGTAGCCCAAGCCACTGGTGTTGCACTGGATGCTCCTCCTACCGACCCCAATGCCATTCAAGAATTCCAATTCGGCGCGGAACAAACCATGACGGCGGGCATCACAGCCACACAGCTCATCTTCAGCCCGAGTTACTTTGTCGGAATCCAAGCCGCAAAAGCATACGCCAGTGCCATGGAAGCCTCCGAATCGAAGTCTGTGGCCGACGCGCGCCGCGCTGCAGGTGAAGGCTACGCAGCAGCGTTGGCTGCCCAAGAAAACGTGGACATTCTCAAAGCCGCAGAAGCCCTCGCCCAAGAGGCTTTGAACCAAACGCGTGCACTGGTATCCGAAGGGCTCGCTGAATCCACAGATGCAGACCAGTTGGAGCTCGCCTTGTCTGAAATGACCCAACAAAGGGCCACGGCAGAGAGCATGGCCGCAGTGGCCTTGGACGCCCTCAAGTTCACCGTAGGCATGCCCGTCGAAACGACTGTCATTCTCGCCGACAATTTCAAAACCCTATCCAATGCGTTCAACGGAGCGACCGTTTTGGGCACCCCGTTTGACGCGGGAAGGTTGCCAGAAATTCAGTCGCAGTCCAAGAACCTCGAACTCTCAGAACTCGGCATCCGCAATGAAAAAGCGGCAGGCATGCCCAGCATCAGCGCCTTTTACACCAACCAGCGCAACGCACAGCGCGACGCTTTTGACTTTTTCAAAGACGGAAGCTGGTACCCCATCCAACTCTTGGGGGTTCAAATGAACATCCCCATTTGGTCCAGATTCGGCGGCAAGGAAAAGGTGCTGCAAGCTCAATTGACGCGCGATCGTGCCGCAACCGCGTTAGAGCAATTGACGCAAGCGGCCACCTTAGAGTACCGGGCTGCCCGTTCTGAATACAACTCGAGCTTGGAACAGCGCATACAAGCGCAACGCAGCCTTGATCTCGCAGAACGCATCCTGGACCGCACCCGAATCCGATTTCAAGAAGGAGTGGCCAGCAGTTTTGACATGACGCAAGCCCAGAATCAACTGGTCAACGCACAAGCCAATTTCGCCCAAGCCACCCTTCGTTGGCTCAACGCACACCTCCGCCTCGAACGTTCCCTCAACGCCTGATCAACATGATCCGTCCCATCCTCCTCTTCACCACCGCCGTGCTCCTCACAGCATGTGGCGGTTCAGCGCCAGAAAGCGCTCCTGCTGCAACCGAAGCCAACGGTTCTACCACCACCGAATCGCGCAAAGTCACCACCATCGAAGCCAACTTTGCGCCATTTGACCACTTCTTTACCGTCCAGGGCAACGTGGAAACCGACCGCCTCGCGCAGGTTTTTCCCATGACCCAGGCCACTGTGTTGCGCATCCGTGTGGAAGAAGGCCAAACTGTCAGAAAGGGCCAGGTCTTGCTCGAACTCGACAACGATGCCGTGGCCCGAAATCAAGACGAACTCAACACACGTCTGACTTTGGCAGAAGACGTTCTGTCCCGGCAAGAGCGCCTTTGGGAACAGGGAATCGGCACAGAAGTGCAACTTCTTGAAGCCAGAACCAATGTCAAGGCCCTGAAAGAAAGCATCGCCGCTTTCTCAGAGCAAGTAGACTTCGGAAAGGTCACCGCTCCATTTGCGGGAATTGTCGACCGGATATTCGCCAAGGAAGGCGGCATGGCCTCTCCCATACAGCCCGTCGCACGGGTCATGGACTTGAGCGACATGTATGTTCGGGCCAAGGTCAGCGACCACTATGTAGGCAAGGTGCAGGCCGGTCAGAGGGTGGACATCGTGGTGGCAGGGCGCGACACTTTGACCAGCACCATTGCCCGCGTTGGGCAGTACATAGAGCCTGCAAACCGCACGTTCGAAATCGTAGTTCCTGTACCCGAAAACAACGATTTTTTGCCCAACGAATTTGCGGCATTGCACATCAACGACTTGCACTTAGACAGCGCCATCGCCGTCCCTGCAGGCCTCATTCTGCAAAACCGGGAAGGCCTGGACTTCATCTACACCATGGAAGGTGGCAAAGCCATCCGTCGGGCCGTAACCATCGGCCCAGCAGCAGGCGACCAAGTGCTCATCCTTGAGGGTGTGACACCAGGCATGACCATCATCGACCGCGGCGCAGGCCAAGTCGTGGAGGGCGAGGCCATTCAAGTCATGCGCTAAACCCGCCGTATTCCAAGCGACCCCCACTTGACCCCTACCCCATGGACTCCAAGAAACCCAAGGAATTCGGCCTGAGTACCGCCTCCATCAAGAACCGCACAACTGTGGCGGTCTTGATCGCGATCATTTTGATCTCGGGCATCTCGTCCTACATCACTGTACCCAAGGAGAGCTTCCCAGAAGTGGTTGTTCCCGAAGTCTTTGTAGGCACCCCGTACCCCGGCAACAGCCCCGGCGACATCGAGAAACTCATCACCCGCCCGATTGAAAAAGAACTCAAGGGCATCACGGGCATCGATGAAATCATCTCTACAAGCCAACAGGGGTACAGCTCCATCGACATCAAATTCGACTTCTCGGTTACCCCAGAAGTGGCCCTGAGAAAGGTCAAGGACAAGGTGGACATCGCCATGAGCGACCCGAGCTTTCCAGATGATCTGCCCAGCGACCCCAACATCTTCGACCTCAACTTCACTGAGTTGGTTCCAGTCATGCAGGTCAACCTTTCTGGCGACTACCCCATCGACCAGCTTGAAGACTACGCTGAGATTCTCCAAGAGCGCATCGAAGACATCGAGCAGATCAACGAAGCCGAGATCCGCGGCGTCAACGCCAAGGAAATGGAGGTCGAAGTGGACCACCTGCGAGCAGAAGCCATGCTGGTGAGCTTCAATGACATCGCCCAAGCCATTGGTCAGGAAAACCTGTCCATCTCCGGCGGCGACATCCTCATGGATGGCCGCAGGCGCACCGTGCAGGTCGTGGGCGACTTCCGTGACGCCCAAGACTTGGAGGCCATCATCGTCAAGGCTGAAGGCGGCACCCCCGTTTACCTGCGCGATGTAGCCAATGTGCGGTTTGTAGACCAGGAGGCCACCAGTTTTGCCCGCGAATGGGGCAACCCTGTGGTCTCGCTTGATGTGCGCAAAAGGGCCGGCGAGAACCTCATCATCGCCTCCGATGAAATCAACCGCATCATCGCAGAGGCCAAGGCTGAATTCTTGCCTTCAGACCTCAACGTCAGCATCACCTCGGACCAGTCCGACCAGACCCGAACACAAGTCGACGAGCTTCAAAACAGCATCATCCTCGGCGTTCTGCTGGTGGTAGGCGTCCTGCTCTTCTTCCTTGGACTGCGCAACGCCCTCTTTGTCGGAGTGGCCATCCCACTGTCCATGTTCTTGAGTTTCGCCATCCTGAACGCCTTGGGCATCACCTTCAACGTGATGGTGCTCTTTGCCTTGGTGCTGGCCCTCGGCATGCTCGTGGACAACGGCATCGTGGTGGTCGAGAACATCTATCGATTGATGGATGAAGGGATGTCACCCTTTGATGCCGCGCGGTACGGCGTAGGTGAAGTGGCTTGGCCCATCATCGCCTCCACGGCCACGACCCTAGCAGCATTCCTACCCTTGGCCATTTGGCCGGGCCTCATTGGAGAGTTCATGAAGTACCTGCCGATGACCCTCATCATCGTCTTGTCGTCCTCGCTGTTCATCGCCTTGGTCATCAATCCTGTGCTCACCAGCGTGTACATGCGCGTGGAAGAGGCGGAGATGAACGTGCGCAGACTTTTCATCACCACGGGCATTCTGGTCATCTTGGGCCTCTTGCTCCTAGGGGCCGGTTGGAATACCCTTGGCAACCTCTTCATTCTCGGGGGCATCATCGGTCTGCTCAACCGGTACCTCTTGACACCTGCCACCGCTTGGTTCCAAAACTCACTGCTGCCAACCTTGGAAAACAGCTATGAGCGCTTGCTCCACTTTTCGCTGCGGGGCGCCAAACCTTGGCTGTTTTTCTATGGCATGATCGGGCTGTTGTTTGCTTCCCTCGTGCTGTTGGGCATGTTCCCACCCAAGGTGGAGTTCTTCCCACAAAACGAGCCACAGTATGTCAATGTCTACATCGACATGCCTATTGGAACAGACATCGAAGAAACCAACCGGGTCACCAAAGACGTCGAGGGCATGGTCATGAAGGCCATCTACAAACCTGACTTCCTCCGCGAAGGTGCTGACGGCAATCCCGAGCAGTTCATGGTGAACTCTGTCATTGCACAGGTCGGAGAGGGCACCTCCGATCCGGCCGAAGGTCCGCAGTTGGGCGCTACACCAAACAAGGGACGCATCACTGTGAGCTTTCTGAAGTTCCAAGACCGCGGAGGAATCAGCACCACCGATGTATTGAACGCCATCCGCGATGAGGTCAAAGGCTACCCTGACGCCATCATTCGAGCAACCAAAAACTCCGATGGTCCGCCCCAAGGTCTTCCCATCAACCTCGAGATCACCAGCGCCAATTACGAGACGGCATTGGCCTACGCCGATGGCATGAAACGCTTCATTGAATCCACAGGAATACAAGGTGTAGAAGGACTTAAGCTCGATGTAGAAAAGTCCAAGCCAGAAATGCCCATCTCCATTGACCGGGACAAGGCGCGCCGCTATGGGTTAAGCACCCAACAAATCGGCTATGGCATACGAAGCGCCCTCTTTGGCCGGGAAGTCAGCCGGTACAAGGATGGTGAAGACGACTACCCCATCAACCTTCGGTTTTCTGACGCCTACCGCAACAATGCCGATGCTTTGATGAACCAAAAGATCATCTTCCGCAGCGCGTCTGACGGTCAAATCAAGGAGGTGCCCATCTCTGCTGTAGCCACAGCAGGCAGATCCACCACCTACAATGCGATCAAGCGTAAGGACCTGGACCGCACCGTAACCCTGTCATCGAATGTGCTCGGCGGATTCAATGCCAATGAGGTGGTCGCGGCCATCAAGAGCGCCATGAACGACTACCCCGCTCAGGATGGCGTGCAGTGGGAATTCACCGGACAGCAAGAAGAGCAGGCCAAGGAGATGGCCTTCCTCTCCAAAGCACTGGTCATTGCCCTGTTCCTCATCTTCTTGATCATTGTCGCGCAGTTCAACAGCATCTCCACGCCTTTCATCATCGGCTTCAGTGTGCTGTTCTCGCTCACCGGCGTCTTCCTCGGCCTGGTGGTTTTCCGCCAAGATTTCGTGATCATCATGACCATGATCGGCATCATCTCTCTGGCCGGGGTGGTGGTCAACAACGCCATTGTTTTGATCGACTACACCAACCTGCTATTTGACCGCAGGAAGCGCGAATTGGGCTTGGGAGAAGACGATCCTCTACCTTTCAATGAGGTCGTCCCCTTGATCATCAAAGGGGGGCGCACACGCCTTCGTCCCGTGCTGCTGACGGCCATCACCACCGTGCTCGGTCTGCTCCCATTGGCGATTGGAATCAACGTTGACTTTGTGAGTCTTTTGGCAGAGTACGACCCCAAGATTTACATCGGGGGGGACAACAACATCTTCTGGAAGCCCATGAGCTGGGCCATCATTTATGGCCTGACGTTCGCTACGTTCCTGACGCTGGTCATTGTGCCCATTATGATGTGGTATTTGACCCGCGCCGACTACAAGTGGCTCAAGCGCCTGCCAGTCTGAGTTTTTGGTCCAGAGAAAATCATACACACGCCCATCATGAAGCACCAAACCCTGCTCATCACAGGTGTCACGGGATTCCTCGGAGGACACATGACGCTCGAGGCACTGCGCCAAGGGCATACGGTACGTGGCACCCTCCGTTCCATGAAACGCGCCGCATCCGTCCGCGCCATGCTGGCGCCCCACCTCGGAGAAGCAGCGGAAAAAACCCTGGAGCGACTCACTTTTCACGAGGCCGATTTGCTGGCCCCTGAAGGCTGGCGCAGTGCCGCTGCCGGATGTGACGCGGCATTGCATGTCGCTTCCCCGTTCCCTCTGACCGTTCCCAAGGATGAACAAGAGGTCATCGGCCCGGCCCGAATGGGACTCAAACATGTGTTTGAAGCGTGTGCCGCTGAAGGCGTAAACCGGTTTGTACACACCTCCTCTACCGTCGCCATTGTGTACGGACATGGGCGCCAAAAAACCGCATTTACCGAAGCGGATTGGACCCGGCTCGACGGGGACATGATGACGGCCTACATCAAGAGCAAGACCCTGGCAGAGCAAGACGTGTGGATGATGGCCAAGCAACAGCCCCACATGACCGTTTCTGCGGTCAACCCCGGCTTTATCTTGGGTCCCATCCTGGACCAAAAGGACGCCGGAACCAGCGGTGATGTCGTCTTAAAAATGATGCGTGGCGAGCTCCCTGGTGTCCCCCAGTTGGGCTACCCCACCGTTGATGTCCGAGATGTCGTAGACCTGCACTTTTTGGTGCTCAACGACGACAAAGCCGATGGCCAACGGTTTGCCGCAACGGCCAATACCCTTCCCTTTCGCGATTTGGCCAAAGCACTCAAGGCTGCTTTTCCCAAAAAAGGCCGTAAAGTGGGCACCCTTCCAATACCCAACTTTCTGCTTCGACTCTTTGCTGTCTTCGACCCTTCCTTGCGCGTTGTCCTGGCAGAATTGGGGTATATGGCCACCGTTTCTTCCGACTTGGCTCGCCAACGCTACGGCTGGAAACCGCGGCCTGCCGAAGAAGCTGGCGTCGCTGCGGCCCAAAGTCTCATCGATCTCGGGTATATCGACTGATTCCCTCATCGCCGCTCTAAATTCGCAACTCCGGAACCGCCCGGCACCCGATGAGCGACCTTCTCCAACACGAGTGTGGCATAGCCCTTCTCCGGCTCAAAAAGCCACTGCAGTACTACATCGACCATTATGGGACGGCCTTTTACGGCCTGAACAAGATGTACCTCTTGATGGAAAAACAGCGCAACCGCGGTCAAGACGGTGTGGGACTGGCCAACGTCAAACTGTCTGTTCCTCCTGGGCACCGCTACTTGAGCCGATCCCGGTCCGTTGCGAATCAACCCATTGAAGACCTGTTCTCTCAGGTGATGGGACGGTTTGCTGGTACAAGGGAGCACCAACCGCACAAACTCAAGGATGCCGAATGGCTCCAAAAAGAGTTTGCCTTCACCGGAGAAGTGTTTTTAGGGCACTTGCGCTACGGCACCTACGGGAGAAACACCATCGAACGGGTGCACCCTTTTTTGAGGCAAAACAACTGGCGCAGCCGCACCTTGGCTCTGGCCGGCAACTTCAACCTGACCAACGTCGATGAGCTCTTCGACGTCCTTGTCGGTTTGGGGCAGCATCCCAAGGAAAAAGCGGATACCGTAACCGTTCTAGAAAAAGTGGGACACTTCCTCGACGAAGAAGTAGAAGCCCGTTTCCGCGACTTCAAAGAGCAGGGCCACGAGAACCACGAAATCAGCGACTTGATCGCAGAGAACCTCAACGTCAGCAAAGTCTTGGAAAAGGCCTCCGAAGCTTGGGATGGAGGGTATGTGATGGGCGGTATCATTGGTACAGGTGACGCATTCATCGCGCGCGATCCAAACGGCATCCGACCCTGCTTTTGGTATGAAGACGATGAAGTCGTGGTGGCCGCATCAGAACGGCCCGTGATTCAAACCGCCTTCAACGCCACCACTGCACAGGTCCAAGAATTAGAGCCCGGTGAAGCCTTGCTCATTGCCAAAGACGGCTCCACGCAAATCAAACAAGTCAGGCCCGCAGCCGAGCGGACACCATGCAGCTTTGAGCGCATCTATTTCTCTAGGGGAAACGATGCCGACATCTATCAAGAACGCATGGCCTTGGGCGAAACGCTTGTGCCCAAGGTGCTCGAGGCCATTGAACACGACATTGACTCGACCGTATTTAGCTTCATTCCCAACACCGCAGAAACGTCATTCTACGGCCTGGTAAAGGGCATGGAAAGCCATCTAAACCGAAGCAAAATCGAACGGATCATTGGCTTAGGGGCTTCGCCCGATCCAGTTGAAATCAAGGCCATTTTAGAAGAACGGCCCAGGGTAGACAAGGTGGCCCTCAAAGACGCCAAACTCCGGACGTTCATCGCCGATGATGGTGCCCGAGACGACCTTGTCGCCCATGCTTACGACATCACCTACGGCACCGTTGAACGCCACAAAGACCAATTGGTGGTCATCGACGACAGCATCGTTCGGGGTACAACCCTGAAGCGTAGCATCTTGCGCATTCTGGATCGGCTCGACCCCAAGCGCATCATCGTGGTCAGCAGTGCTCCACAAATCCGTTACCCAGATTGTTATGGCATCGACATGGCCAAAATGGGAGATTTTATCGCCTTTCAAGCCGCCATTGCCCTGCACACAGAGCGCGGAAATGAGGCCCTTATAGAAAAGGTCTATCAAGATTGTGTCACAGAATTAGAGAAGCCTTTCGCCGAGCAGCGCAACATGGTCAAGCCCATTTATGAGAACCTGAGTATAGAAGAGAC
>CBFHUP010000032.1:0-30398 GCA_965659115.1 uncultured Flavobacteriales bacterium
ACCAATGGTCACGTAGCTGTCATACTCCAGCTCTGGCCAAATGCCGAACGTGATCGGATTCAAAGCGTTGGGTGTGTGAGACCCTTCAGGATGCTGATAGAAGCTCGTGGTAGTGCGAATCTGTGTGCTAAATGAACCCTCTCCACTGATAGAGCTCAAGAAGTCACCCTCGGCAGGAAGCACAGCATAGATGCGGTAAGTGCTCATGCCGTTCAACTCACCAGAGGTGTGGATCGCTACCGTATCAATCTCAACATTGGCAGCGCCAAAGATCTCGTCGAAGTTGGCAGGATCATCCTCGTATGTCACCTCTACTGAGACATCGCTGTCACAATTGTCAGCAGCCTCAACACCAGGCATCATAGCTGGGGTCAAATCAGTTGCACAGTTCAAGTCGAGGTACAACGTATCGGTTGGCAACGTAGCCAAGCTTTGCGTTGGAGCCATTTCATCGTTCACTGTGATGTTCTGGTCACAGGACACGCTATGGCTGTTGCCGCAGTCATCCGTTGCAGTTGCCGTGAACGTACGAACGAAGGTGTAAGAACCGTCGAGCTGCACATCATCACCGGTACAGGTGTAAGTAGGCGCGCCATCTGTGTATGCCACGTCAATAGTAACGTTCAAGTCACAGTTGTCAGCTCCAGAACCAGTCGCCATTCCCAATGCATCCGTGCTCAGGTCAGCTTCACAGTTTTCGTCGATGGTCAACGTCTGATCAGCTGGGCAAGTGATGCTGGCCACTGGAGCAATGTTGTCCTCAACCACAATGATCTGGTCGCAAGACGTGCTTGAACCGTTTCCACAGTCATCGGTAGCAGAAGCCGTCCATGTACGAACGATCTCATAGCCGCTCGTTCCACATGTGTAGGTAGGAGCACCGTCACTGTAACTGTATGTGATGGTCACATCGGTGTCACAGTCGTCCGTCGCCAAGGCGAAGGCACTTCCCGTGATCGAAGGATCGATATCGGTCATGCAGTCAGCATCCAACTGGACCGTAGCCGTATCAGGGCAGGTCAGCTCGATGGTCGGAGCCGAGATGTCAAACGTATTGATCGTCTGCGTGCAGATCTCGGTAGTTGAGTTGCCATTGCAATCCGTAGCAGTTACCGTGAAGGTCCGCACGAAGTTGTAGCTACCCTCCGGGCTAGCATCCACACCGACCAAGCTGCAGTCGAACTCAATCTCATCGCTGTAGGTGTAGCTCACGTCCAGGTCATTGTCACAGTTGTCTGTAGCAATCCACTGAACCTCGCCCAAAGCAGCCAAACTCGTATCCACACTTGCGAAGCAATCTCCAACGAGGTTGGCGCCGTTTGGACAATCGAGCGTCAGCTCTGGAGCACTGTTGTCAATGACCGTGATGTCCTGGTCTCCAGAAGCAGAGCTAGAGTTACCGCACAAGTCGGTCACAACAGCTGTCCAGGTACGGGTGAAGGAGTACGTTCCAACGGAACCACTGCAAGCGAAGGTTTGAGGACCGTCGACATATGAGAGGTCAGTACTCGGATTGGGGTCACAATCGTCAGAGTACTCCAAAGTGCCGTACCCAATCGCATCAGGACTCAAGTCCACGTAACAGTTCTCGTCGAGATAAACCAAAGTCTCCGCCCCGTTACCAGGAGCTTCAATGCTCACTTCTGGTGCTACGATGTCGTATGTCGGGATGTACTGAATGGCTTCCTGTGCAGATACATTGCCAGAGGCATCATAGGCCACCCAGTGGCGGACCCAAGTGCCTGGGCAAGAACCAGACGTGAGGTATGCGCTGGTGACTTCAAGAGTGACCTCATTGTCACAACCATCTGATGCACTCACTGGCATGAAGGTCACGTCAAATGGATCTCCCATATCAGAACAAGCAATAGAGGCTGGATAAAGCTCCGCCGGATCGTCCGACATCAGAGGACCATCACTGTCAGTGAAGGTGATCATCTGGTCACATGTCTGCGTGGTAGAGTTATTACAGTTATCAGTAGCTGTGACCGTGAACGTACGGGTGATCCTGTAATCACCATCCATTTCGAGGATGACATCACTGTATACGTAGCTCACGCTCACGTCTGCATCACAGTTGTCACTGACGGACCAAGTAGGCTCACCATTGACATCCGTGGACAATTGAATGCTGGCCTCAGAGGACTCGTCTCCATCAGCTCCACCGAGGAAGCACTCATTGATGTGAGGGAACTCAGCTGGACAAACAATGCTCAAATCAGGAGCTTGCGTGTCGAGCACAGTGATGGTCTGGGTCTGGGTGTGGCTGTTACCAGCACAGTCAGTCGTAGTCCAAGTGCGCTCGAGCGTGTAGCTGTCCTCACAATCACCGTCGGTACGGATCTCTCCGTCAAACGTGGTCATTGGAGTGCCGTCGCAGTTGTCGCTGACACCCAAGCTGCCAATCGTGGCCACAGCGGGAACAGCGTCACACTCTACGTCTACCACATCGGCAGGGAACAGTGTGAACTCTGGAGCTGTCGAGTCATCGATGGTAATCTCCTGAATGTGCTGTGCGAGATTCTCGTCGCAATCGTAAACGCTGTATGTACGGCGAATCACGTACTCCTGATCACAGGCACTGGTCAAGATCACATCTTCATACGTTACGGTAATGTCCGCATCGCAGTTGTCCATAGCCTCAGCGTGGAGTCCATCACCAGGTGTGTACACAGGAACAGCATAGCCATCCACGTCACCAGTGAGAGATGCATCGCTACACTCCAATGTCAGGTCAGCCGGAGCCAATGTGAACTCAGGTGCAGTGCGGTCGACCGTCACAACGATCTGCTGCACTGATGTGCTGTTGCCACACATATCGTATGCAGTGTAGTCCACGATGTAGTCGTCCGTACAAGCACTGGAAAGTGGAGTGCAATCAACGTCTACGTGGCTCAACTCACAGTTGTCAGTAGCCGTAGCCAAACCGATGCTGTTCAGGTACTCATAGGAGCAATCACCCCAGAGGTCACACTCGATGGTGTCCACCTGCAGGTAGCTGAAGCTAGGAGCAATTTGATCTTGAATGTCGATGCGCTGGTTGTCGCTCACTGCAAAAGCGTTGCCACAGCTGTCTGTTGCAGCCGCAGTCCAAGCGCGAATGATGCTGTAGCAACCTGAGCTCACGCTGTCCACAACATTGTCTGAGTAGCTCAAACCTGTGGTAGCGAGGTCACAATTGTCAGCATATGTCGTCGCAGCTGTTCCCGTGTTGCTTGGGTCGAGGTCAACATAGCAGAGTCCATTCACGTTCAGTGTGATGTCAGCTGGAGGAGTCACCGTCACTTCTGGTTGGGTGTTGTCCTCAATCGTGATCGTCTGCACGTGGTAGGCTTGGTTGCCGAAACAATCCGTAGCCACCCATGTGCGGGTCAGAATGCGGCAGCTGCTCGCAGTGTATGAAGTTGTAGACTCTCCAACGAGTTCAACACATACGTATACATTGTTGCCATCCGCGAATCCAGAGGTGTTGGGGTCAAACCCAGCAGCACAACCGTACTCTGAATCATCACAGTTGTCGCTAAACAAGACGACTTCGTCAGCAGCGAGGTTGTCAAGCAACCACTGATCGCTGATCGCGCAGTCGAGGGTGATGTCATCTCCTCCAGAAACATAGGTCGGAGCAGTGATGTCGTTCCGGTCTACCATTTGGATGTTGAGCTGTGCAATGTTGCAGAGCTCGTCGAAAGCCACATAGTGGAACTCTGCAAACTCTCCATCCTGACAATCCGTGGCATAACCTACGGTTGGGTCCAGCGTAGAGATGATGTCACCAGCTTGTCCGTAAGCAGGCTCACCTGAGATGGCTCCACTCCAGCTGAACCAACCGGAGAATCCATTGGCATCACAGTTGTGGTTGTTGGCACCGTCGCCCAACTGGTATCCGAAGTATTGGCTAGACGGCTGGTGGTTGAAACGCAACAGCGTTCCGAACTGCCAGTCTCCGCGACCAGTAGCGTAGCTCATGTCGTCGTTCAAGACATACATGGTCCACTCATCTGTGTTCACAGCACAACCGTAGTCGTTTTTGAAACCTCCACCCCAAACATTACCGGCAGTGCGGTTGTCGAAGTAGAAGTGAATGTCCAAACCGCGGTTCGCGTCATCCATGTCCACCACAGCACCCTCGAGGAGGGCCGTACCGTTTTCGTACTGCGTCATGGTTACACCACCAGCAGCCAGGTCTTCCACGAAGTAGACCGCCTGGCCCATGTCTCCGTCGATGTCATAGAACTGGAGCAAAGCATCCGTTCCGTTGTTGAAGTTGGCATCATCGCCAGCAGACAGAACGTTCCAAGTTTGGCTCGTTCCTCCACCGTTTTCAATTTGGTTGCGGCCATCGAATTGCAGCTTGGTGCTGTAGACTGCGTCGAGCTCAAGCTCTGAACAGGCGAAGGCAGCAACATCTGCAGCGGCTACAGCAGCATCGAGGTCAGACTCACACTCTACTGAGTAGTCTGCGATGCTTCCTGTCATTTCCAATTCTGTACAACCCAAGCATGGGTCAGCACTGGCCAGTGCAATCACATCTCCCAAGGTGTAGACCTTACTTCCGCTGTCAAAGCTGTAAGCACCGTCCTCTACTGGGTAAACATCACCAGTGATCAAAGACTGGATGTTGCGGCTACCGGCACCATCGTCATTGAACTGGAAGATCTCTCCGTACCAGTTGGTGATTTGGTCACCGCTCTGCATCTCATCGCAGAAGCCGAGGAATACGTGTCCAGCGAGCAAGTCACCGATCACTTCTTGGCTCAATGCTTCGAGGTTGTAACCTGCAGATTCCCATGCTCCGTCTGTTGGCATGAACAAGGTTCCACAGTTGGCCACTTGGGTGCAAGCGGTGCACTGTCCCCATGTGTCGTTGATGTCACCTGAACCCATCAACCACTGGCGATTGGCGTAGCTGAAGTAGTCTGTGAGTGGAGCACACGCACCGTTCAGGTAATCGTCATATCCGTCACCATAGAGCAAGTCAGCACCGAAGTCGAGGAGGTCCTCATACTCTCCGTTGATGACCCACTTGTACTCCATATTGTCTCCGGGAGCTGGATCGAATACAACCTGCCAGATTCCCTCTGACACTTCCGTTGCTACAGGGCCCCCGTTGGGATCCCAGCCCCACCATGGGCCACTGATGCCGACAGAAGTGACATCGTCAATTCCACTGCAGCTCAGGTCGAGGGTAGCCACCAAGGCTGTGCTCTGACCTCCAATTCCAGGAACAAATCCAATGCCGAGACCATCAAAGGCGTCTGCAAAGTTGCTTGAACCGCCTCCACCTGAGAGAACCAAGTCCTCAATGATGGAGATGGTAGAATCCAAGTTGGCGCCTGAAGCGTCATTGATGATGTCCAAGACTTCATCGAGATCCTCGTCCTCATCACAAGTTCCATCACCGTCAGTGTCGTTCAAGCAAACTCCGTCACAGTCGACGTTGGTTGCTCCGTAAAGATCAATGGGGTATTGGCAAGAGCCGTCGTTGTTGTTGGCTGGCTCGAAATAGTTACAAGCCTCCGCTTCAGTGCAACCAGAAATGACGCAGGTTCCATCATCGATGTCCGCTCCGGCATAGTAGTTGTCAGCAATAGAGTTGGTGCAACCTGTGCAGCTGCCATCGTCGTCGGTTGCTGAAGCACTGTAGTTGTTGGCACCCTCGTCTGTACATCCAGGAATCTCGTCCTCGTCACATACGCCATCGCCATCGGTATCATTCAAACAAGCTCCATCGCAGTCTACGTTGTCAACACCATAGATGTCAACCGGATAGATGCACAATGTGTTGTCTGAGTCGGCAAGGGGGTTGTCATCATAGTTACATGCAGCCGCATCAGTGCAGCTCTCTGTCTCGTCCTCATTACAGACGCCATCTCCGTCGACGTCGTTGAGACACTCACCATCACAGTCGACATAATCGATTCCGTAAAGGTCAATGGGGTATTGGCATGAACCGTCGTCGTCCGTAGCTGAAGCTGAGTAATTACAGGCTGTAGCATCTGTACAACCACCAATTTCGTCCTCATCACAGACACCGTCTCCGTCCGTATCGTTCAAGCAAACGCCATCACAGTCCACGTTGTCCACTCCGTAGAGGTCAATGGGGTAGTCACAGAGGGAATTGTCTACATCAGTATACTGTCCTGTGTTACATGCCTCTGGGTCCGTACAACCCTCAGTCTCATCTGCATTACAGACACCATCACCGTCATCGTCATTTGGATTGACCGTGCCGTCTGGATTGCAAGTTTCACAAGGTTCAGAAGCGTATACACATGAGCCGTTGTCAATGGTTGCATCAGCATCGTAGTTACAAGCCGTTGCAGCTGTACAGCCAGCGCAGGTTGAATACTCACAGGAACTGTCGTCATCCGTAGCAGCTGAGTCGAAGTTGCAAGCACCTGCGTCGGTGCAACCGGCTACTTCGTCTTCATCGCAAATGCCATCGCCATCGGCGTCGTTCAAACAGTTCCCATCGCAGTCGAGGTTGGCCTCGGCATACGTACAAGAACTGTCGTCGTCAGTTGCTGATGCGCTGTAGTTACAGGCTGTCTCGTCCGTACAACCGGCAATCTCGTCTTCATCGCAGACACCATCACCATCGGTGTCGATCAAACAGTTGCCGTCACAATCCAAGTTGTCTGCTGCAGGATAGGTGCAAGACCCATCGTCGTCAGTGGCCAGGTTGTTGTAGTTGCAAGCAGTGTCGTCCTGACATCCGCCAACTTCGTCCTCATCACAGGTTCCGTCCGAGTCAGAGTCGTTCAAACAAGCACCGTCACAATCAACATTGGCGCTGCCATAGAGGTCCAAAGGAAACTCGCAGGAACCATCGTCGTCTGTTGCCTGCTCGTCATAGTTGCAGGCGGTAGCGTCGGTACAACCCAAAACTGGGCCGCCAGCTCCGAAGTAGAACGTGTCCCGGAATTCGTTGGCTCCGTCTCCTTCGATGAAGACCTGGCAATACAATTGACCGCTCAACTCACCAGTGGTGGTGAATTGACCCACCAAAACGCGCAGGTCATCGCCAGCGACACCGTTGGAGTCTCCGTTCAAGGCGTACCATGCTCCTCCAATCGCATCATTAATGCTGATGCTTGCTCCAGCAGCGCCGAAGCCCGGATCGAAGTTGGTGGACCAAGGGTTGTCGCCTGATTGGACCACCGCCACAGCTGCTTCACCAGCACCTGCATTAAAGGCTTGTTCCAATCCCACGGTGACCCAACTGTCATAAGGCAGGTCAGGATAGAAGCCATACAAAACGGGGTTGATGCCGTTTGGAGTTGCTCCACCCAATTCTGCATGGTAGAAGTTGGTCGTGGTGTTGACGAACGTCGGATTAATCGCATCACCAGAAACGGAAGACATAAAGTCAGTCGCGTTGTTCATGGTAACGTACAGACGTGTACAACTATGTCCAGAAAGGTCAATCGCACCGAGAGGACCGACAATGATGCCGATGTCTTCGGATACGACTTCGACTTCAAGGTCGTAGCCTTCAGGAGCAGGAGCGGAGTTGACCGCAATCTGCTGGACTTGGGAGAAAGAGTTGGCCCAACAAAAGAAGAGGGCAAGAATGAGAGATGTGAGACGCATCACAAGTGGTTTGGTTCCTTTGGTTTTTACCTGCACAAACAGGCTTCAGCAAGTTCTCAAATCTTCCCGGTTGCCCAAGCATGGCCGCCTCCCCTTCGTCGAATTATACTGTCTTTCACCAAAATCGATCAAATGCAACACCCCATTGATATCGACCAAAATGATATAAAGACTGTTTAGAAGTTTATTAGCCGGGATAAAAACACGATTTTTTTCTAGATCGTGTAGGACTACGTTTACAAATTCACCTGCATATTTCCTCAGCGCCCTCTTCATAGAAACGGACAGACCAGGTCCATATCAATGGCTTTGGTGCCCAAATCAAAATCAATAAGGCACTGATTTTAAGAGTCTTAACTCTCCTTCCCTCTGGGCGTTCAGGTGTTTAAACCCCAAGGGTCACCCAAACGCCTCAAATTCCGATAATATGGTGCGAACCAAAAGGTGTTGGAACAAAAAAGGGCCAGCTTCAAGCTGACCCTTTCATTTTACCCTTCTTGTTTGAAGGTCTTTGTTGCGGTGGCAGGACTCGAACCTGCGACCTTCGGGTTATGAGCCCGACGAGCTACCAACTGCTCCACACCGCGATCCATTTCCCGAATCGGGATGGCGAAGATAGACGGGTCTCGTTTCTTTGCAAGTGAAAAATCATGCCCGTGTCCACAACGAATGCAAATAATCCGCACAAAGCGGGTTTCGTGAACATCATAGGTTCACCTAACGTGGGCAAGTCCACCCTGATGAACCGACTGGTCGGCGAACGACTCAGCATCATTAACGCCAAAGCTCAGACAACGCGCCACCGCATCATGGGCATTGTATCTGATGACGACTGGCAAATCGTGTATTCCGACACCCCCGGCGTCCTTGACCCTGCCTATAAACTGCAAGAAGGCATGATGAAGTTTGTTCGGACCGCCTTGCGGGATGCCGACGTACTGCTCATCGTGACAACCCCTGATGAAAGGACCCTCGCACACCCTGAAACCTTGGAAAAGGTGCAGCGCATGGACATTCCTGTATTGCTGCTGGTCAATAAGATTGATCTCGGTGAGCAAGAAGCCATCAAAGAGCACATAGCCCATTGGCAAGATTTGATCCCCAGGGCAGAAATCCACCCCATCAGTGCATTGCACGGATTTAATCTGGACCATTTGTTGGAGCGCATTGTGGCCCAATTGCCCGATTCCCCCGCCTTTTTCCCAAAGGATGAAATGACGGATAAGCCCATGCGATTCTTCGTAGCGGAAATCATCCGCGAAAAAATCCTGACGCATTGCCGACAGGAAGTCCCCTACAGCAGCGAAGTCGTAGTGGGCACATTCAAAGCAGACCAAACCAAAGAAGGAAAAATGCTCCGACGGATTGAGGCGACCATTCACGTCGCCCGCGATTCCCAAAAAGCCATCCTCATCGGAGCTGGCGGGAGCATGATCAAACGGATTGCTACCGATGCTCGGAAAGACCTGGAAACCTTTCTGCAAGAGAAGGTGTTTCTAGATCTGCGCATCAAAGTGGACAAGGACTGGCGCGATGACGAACGGAAGCTCAAACAATATGGCTACTTCAATGGCTGATGAACGGGCGCCCCATAGCCGAACCCGCATCTGCTTTCCCAACGCCAAAGTCAACCTCGGCCTGCAGGTCCGGGACCGAAGAAGCGATGGGTATCACAATATTGAAAGTGTTTTTCTGCCCATCGGTTGGACTGACACATTAGAGATGGAGGTGCTGGAAGATGGAGCACACAGCGTTCTCAGTACGTTTGGATTGAGCATTCCAGGAAAAGCTTCAGAAAACCTCATTCTCCAAGCGCATGCGCTCCTCGGCCGCGAAAAGAAGCTCCCTCCTGTGCGTTTTCATTTGATCAAATCCATCCCCATGGGCGCGGGGTTAGGAGGTGGCAGCGCCGATGGAGCATTTGCCATTAACATGTTAAATGGTCATTTTGAACTGGGCCTCAGTGCCGCTCAGCGGAAGGAGGTTGCTGCGGAACTCGGGTCTGACTGTCCATTCTTCATTCAGAACACAACGGCCCACGTCACAGGCCGTGGAGAGTGCATTGAGCCCCTTCAACTCCAACTTGAGGGTTGGTGGGTGGTCGTCCTTCACCCCGGCGTGCACATTTCCACTCCCCAGGCTTTTGGTTGGGTGAAACCCAACAATCAGCGGCCGAGCCTGTCCACCCTAAAAGGCAGCTCACCCCACGATTGGGATGGGGCGTTACACAACGACTTTACGGCCCCCGTTTCACAACGGTATCCCGAAGTGGCGAAAGCCTTGGCTGCACTTCGTGCAAACGGCGCAGCATTCGCCGACATGAGTGGCAGTGGCTCAGCCGTATTTGGATGCTTTCCCAAGGAGCCAAATTCCGAATGGCTCCAAGCCTTGCCGCTTGCATGGTCACGTTGGAGCGGCCCCATGGCCCCTTGACCCCAGTCCCTTTACTTGGGCGCGCGGCGGTACAGAAACAAGCCCAAAGCACCGAAGAGCACATTGGGTGTCCAAGCAGCCACCGCAGGTGGAATCCCGGCATGGGTGGCGGAAACCGACATGAGCTTGGCGCTGAAAACGTAGACAAAGCCCACCACGACACCAATCAAAAGGTGAATACCCGTACCCCCGCGTTGCCTCCGGCTGGCCACACTGACCCCAATCAATGCCATGACATAAATGGCAAAGGCGTTGGAGGTGCGCGTGTGGGACTCCAATTGCAAGAGGCGTTCTGCACCTGAACCCTTGGCCTTTTCACGTTCTATGGCCGCGTGAAGTGCACTCCATCCCAATGTGGACATGGCCTGAGAGCGCTGCCCGAAATCATCGATGGACATGTTGAGCGCGGTGTCCAGCACAGCGTTGATCACAAACTGCTCATCCCCTGCTGCATTCCATGTTCGCCGTCGCAGATTGGAAATGCGCCACGTCTCTTCTTCGGGAAGCCACTTGGCCTTGCTCGCGGACCATTTCTCTTTCAATTCACCGCCCTGCCATTGCTCCAGCACAAATCGATACCCCACGGCCCGTCCTGCGTTGACTGAGCGGAAGTACACAATGGTACCCGGTTGGATTTCCCTGTACAAGTGCTGTTCTGAGATGTGGAATTCCTTGTGCACATACTCCACCTCAAAGTCGAGCTTCCGCTCATTGGACACCGGTAGGATGACGTGGGCCAACAACAGGCTGCCGATCACCAAAAAAGTAGAGGCCATGAAATAGGGCCGCATCAACCTTTGAAACGAAATGCCCCCTGCCAGCACTGCAATGATTTCACTGCGCTGCGCCAGTCGACTCGTAAACAGAAGAATGGTCAAGAAGACGATAAAGGCACTCAGCATGTTGCCAAGGGCCAAGCAAAAGCTCACATAGTAGGAACCAAACACCTCAGACCATGGAGCCCCATTCTCGATGAGCCGTTCTAAGTTTTCAGCTACATCAAAAACCACCGCCACAACGCAGAACAAGGCCACCATCAAGAAGAAGGTGCCGAGGAAATTTCGGATGATATAGCGGTCAAGAATGCGCATGAATCCTGCTCAACAACGCTGTTCCAGCACGGGGATTATGCTGTTCTTCCATGTGGTAAAGGTGCCATCCGCTATGCGCTCTCGGGCCTCCCTCATCAAATCCAAGTAAAAAACGAGGTTGTGGACTGTCGCGATCTGCAAAGCCAGCAACTCCCCAGCACGGAAGAGGTGCCGGACATAGGCGCGGCTGTATCGTTGATCCACATCTGCAGTCCCATCCGGATCGAGTGCCGAAAAATCAAACTCCCACTTCTTGTTGCGCATGTTTACTGTGCCCCTCCGGGTAAACAACATCCCGTTGCGGGCATTGCGGGTGGGCATGACGCAATCGAACATGTCGACCCCAAGGGCTATGTTCTCCAAAAGGTTCGTCGGGGTCCCCACCCCCATCAAATAACGCGGCTTGTCTTCCGGCAAAATCTCGGTGCACATCGCCACACTGGCATACATCTCTTCGTGCGGCTCTCCTACAGACAAGCCGCCAATGGCATTGCCCGCTGCCCCCCTTTCCGCAATGGCATGGGCCGAGGCCTTGCGCAAATCAGAATAAGTCGACCCCTGCACAATGGGAAACAACATCTGCTGATGACCATAATGCGGCTGCGTTTCTGCCATTCGGGCTATGCAGCGGTCCAGCCACCTGTGGGTCATCTCCATGGACTCTCTGGCATATTTATAGTCGCAGGGATAAGGTGGGCATTCATCAAAGGCCATGATGATGTCAGCTCCGATGACACGTTGAATGTCTACGGCGCGCTCTGGGGTAAACAAATGTGCACTGCCATCGATGTGCGACCGAAACGTCACGCCTTCTTCCTTGATTTTGCGGTTTTCGGCCAAACTGTAAACCTGGTATCCGCCCGAGTCCGTCAAAATGGGACGGTCCCATCCCATAAATCCATGCAGTCCCCCCGCCTGCGACAACACGTCAAGCCCAGGTCTCAAATAAAGGTGATAGGTATTGCCCAGGATAATGTCCGGGTCTACCTCATTCGCAAGCACATCTTGGGGCACAGCCTTGACCGACCCTTGAGTTCCCACTGGCATGAAAATGGGCGTCCGCACAGTCCCATGGCCCGTCTCCAAGGTTCCTGTGCGGGCATTCGAATGGGGGTCTTTGGCGGCGATCTTAAAGGACATGGGCTACAGGAGGTATCTGAGATGAACGCCGAAGCGCACATCAAAAGTAACTTGGTCACATGTTCGGAACGCTGTTCAATACCCTCACAGTCGCAATGGGAGCCGGAATCGGCCTCGCGCTGCGGCAGCGCGTGCCAGAAGAACTGCGAACTGTGGTCTTTTCTGCCATCGGTTTGTTTACCCTCTATATCGGCGTAGACCTGATGGCCGATATCCATACCCCGGTGGCCGTTTTTGTCGCCCTCGTTTTAGGGGCTTCTGTTGGGCATCTATTGGGCGTTGACCGGCGCATTCGGGCCGCTGCAGACAAACTCGGAACCGGCACTGGTTCCGCATTGGTGCAGTCGACACTGTTGTTTTGTATCGGCGCCATGACCCTGGTTGGATGTATGCGCGACGGCTTGGAAAACGACCCCACGATTCTTTACGCAAAAGGCACCATGGACCTGATCAGCTCGGTCTTCCTCGCTGCGGCCCTCGGACGTGGCGTTTTGTATTCGGCAGGAGCCGTTTTGCTCATACAGGGGGCGCTCACTTTGGCTTTTGCCACCTTGGGAGCAGGAATCCCCGAGTCGATGGTAGCAGAACTCTCAGGCCTTGGCGGCATCTTGTTGTTTGGTCTGGGATTGGATTTACTTGGAGTACGCAGCTTTCCACTGCTGGACCTTTCCTGCGCCCTGCCGATGTTGCCCCTCGTTCTTTGGCTCTTTGAACTCAGCACCAAACTCTGATCCATGCCCGCCAACAAGTACGCCCTCTTGCGCTACAGGATCATAGACCGCTGTCTTACCAACTCGATGCGGACCTACCCCACCAAGGAGGAACTTCGAAAGGCTTGCGAAGAAGCCTTGTATGGAAGCGCTGGAGAACACATCAGCATCTCCACCATCGAAAAAGACCTGTGGGCCATGCGCAATGAGGGCGAACTCGGCTACCACGCCCCCATCGCTTACAATGCAGTGCACCGCGGCTACCACTACGAAGACCCCGAATACAGCATCAGTGGACTGAATTTGCAAGACCAAGACCTGCAGGCCTTGCGCTTTGCCACCTTGACCCTTTTGCAATTCCGGGACATGCCCGTGTTTGAACAATACCATGCCGCGATTGGGCGGATTTTTGACCGCATTCATGCCACCGCACCAGGACAAAAGGCAGAGCAATTCATCCAATTTGAGCAAGCCCCGCGCACCCTGGGCACCGAACACATTTCTACCCTGATGACGGGCATTTCAGAGCACCGGGTCATCCGTTTTACTTACCGCAAATTCAATGCCCACGGCACAGACAAAAGCCAGAGGGCACTGGAACCTTACCTCCTCAAAGAATACCGCAACCGCTGGTACCTCATCGGCAAACCAGAAGGCGCCGATGCCGTTCGCACCTTTGCCCTCGACCGCATGTTTGATGTGGCCATCGACGACGCCCGTTTTGTGAGAGACAACGCGTTCGATGCCGACCGGTATTTTAAACACAGCCTCGGGATCACATCTGGAACAGAAGGCACCGTCACGACTTTTCAATGGGCAGCGGCACCTGTGCTGTCCCATTACCTCGAAACCCAGCCTTTGCACGCATCCCAGCGCACACTGGACATTCCCGGTCCATTTGAAGGCTGGCGGTGTTTCGCCATGGATGTCTACCCCACTTATGAATTGAATCAATTGATGCTGGGGTATGGTGCAGAAGTATTGCCCCAAGCTCCCCAGTCTTGGGTTCGGGAAATGGAAGAGGTTCACCACGCTGCAAAAGAGCGTTTGGGCGCTTAAACCCATTATTTCGAGCCGTTTGGATTAAAAAGGGGCTTCTTTTTTTACGGTCCGTAATTCCTTTACGGACCCCATCGGGAACGTTGCATCATGAACGCTTCCCACATGGTCAACCCCACCCCCTTCCAACCTGCGCTGGCGGCCCAAACTCCCAACACGCCTGCGCCTCATTCTCAACGCCGGGCAGGCACCGTTGCGGCCATTCCCGCGCAACTCGACATCTCTCCAGCCATGGCCATCGAATCCGTGGCCTTCTCTGGAGTCGACATGCCCGTCCATCTTGTCGTACACCGACCAAGTCTGCACCGCGCAGCTGCAAGCCGGAGCCTCTTGGTATTGGACTACCCTTCCTTCAGCCGGCTGCTCAGGGAAAAAGCGCCCCGCAGTGCCAGCATCGCAGTGCTCACCGCCCTCGGTGCCCAGCCCATTGTAGACGCCACTTCAGGTTGTCGGAATTGGGTCCAAGTCCACATCCAAGACCTCCTCGGTACGGCCTTGACTTTGTCCGCAGCCCCCGTTCCACAAACCCAACCGATCCAACCCATTGCAGCATGAGTCCAGCCATTCCCACACCGCTTCCCATTCAGGATTTGAACACGGCCCGCCTCTATGTGCAGGCCTTTCCCTGCCCCAAAGGATTCAGCTCATTCGCATGGCGTCAACTTCAGCAAACCGCCCTCACCGTTTGGAATGCACACCTCAGCGGCTCAGTTTACAGAGGTTCACTCCATTTCTGTCGACCTGAATTTTACAGCATGCTGCTTCACCCGAGTGGAGAGCCCATTGTTCCTGCCGGCCAAATCCGAGGATACCAAGCGGCCTGAATCTCTGGCTATTGTGGAAAATTCTGGCGATTTGAAGACCTCCGCTGGCTCTGTCAGTTCTATCTTTTCCCTGCTTCATTGAAATTCGATGCCCTTTTTTGAGGCGTACGTCGATTAATTGAGTAAATTAGTAGAACCAAAACCAAAGTATGTCGAACACAGGGTCACAGAATCTCCGAGTCCTGCAGCGAGAGTTGCGGATGGTCTTACAAAAAGACCACGGTGCTGAAGACCAGTACGGCACACTGCTTTCCTACATCGGACCTGTAGACTCTGCAGGCATGGAAGGCCTCCTCGCCCTGGCAGAAAAAAGTTCGTCTGCTGCTGGAGGTCGAACGCTCATGAAGCGCATTGGCAACGTCCTCATCGAATGTCTCCAAAATGTCATGAGACACGGCCTCATTGAGGAGAATGGATTTACCCAGCTCTACCTCACACTCGAGGCGACACCCGTTGGTTTCCAAGTTCAATGCGGAAACATGGTGGATACCGAAATGAGGTCCATCCTGAGCGAACGCCTTTCCGAAATCAATGGAATGGACGAGGAAGTGCTGCGCAAGACCTACATCGAAACGCTCTGCAACGGAGAGATGTCAGGCAAAGGAGGCGCAGGCCTCGGGTTGCTGAGCTTGGCCAAAAAGGCCAATGGCCCCATCGAATACCGGTTCGATTCTCAAGACGACAAACGTGAGCTCTTCACGCTCATTGTCACCATCCAAAAGCCCTAAGCTTTTACGTTTTCCTTTTCTTTTCCCGCGATGCCGGAAACAGGATGTTATTCAGGATGAGCCTGTACCCCGGTGAATTGGGGTGCAGATTCAGGTCTGTTGGAGGGTCATTGACCAAGTGACGGTAGTCCTCCGGATCATGTCCTCCGTAATAACTCCACTGACCTTCACCCAAGGTTCCATGCAAGTATTTCACGGATCCGACCCCGCGACTTTCGCCGAGAACAGTGGCATCAGGGCGGACAAACTTCTTGCGAAAAGCAGTCGTCTGCCCCATAAAACCATGGATCACTTGCTCGTGGCTTTGTGTCAGCATGGTCGGGATGACATCCCATTTGGCTGAAAAGTCAAAGAGCGTAAAGAAGTCTTTGATTTCCTTGAGCTTGCCGTGTTCCTCCGTGGCGTCGATGTCGCTGAATTCATACACCATTGGATCGCGCACCAAGCGGTAATTCCAGAAGGCGAACCCCTGCTCGAAGTCCAATTTCTGCTGGGCCAAAGGGTCTGAAGCATCCCCATCAAACATCGGTTCACAGATGTCAGTTTCCTGCGCGGAAAGGGCGATGTCAAAACTGTCCGTACCCGAACACATGGTGAAGAGAAAACCTCCTCCTAAGACGAAATTGCGCATCTCCAAGGCCACGGCCCGCTTCATCTCACTGACCTTCGAGAAGCCCAGCGACGCTGCGCTTGCCTCTTGCTTTGCCTGTTCCTCCTGATACCACGCAGCATTGCGGTATGACCTGTAGAATTTGCCATACTGCCCCGTAAAGTCCTCGTGGTGCAAGTGAAGCCAATCGTACTCCACCAATTTTCCCTCCATCACCTCCGCGTCGTAAACGATGTCGTAGGGAATCTCAGCGTAGGTCAGCACCAAGGTGACCGCATCGTCCCAAGGCAGCTTGCTTTTGGGACTGTACACCGCAACACGAGGAGCGACTTCAAGCTTCACACGTTGCTGGTTGACCTCTGGGTCTGCAATCCCTTGAAGCATCCGCTGGACCTGCACATCGGCCATCGGTTCAAAGTCAATGCCGCGGATGGTGCACTCTCCAGAAATCGAGGGTGCGGCTGGAATCAAGAAGCTTCCTCCCCTGTAATTCAACAGCCACTCTACCTCTAAGCCTTGCTCCAACACCCAAAATGCCATTCCATAGGCCTTCAGGTGATTGGCCTGACCATCGTCCATAGGAATCAACAGTCTACTGGCTTGCAAAGCACCAGAGCAAACGAAAACCGCCAACAACAGCGTAATCAGACACCTCATCTTGAACATGTGTCGAAGATACTTCTGGACCGGCGTGCTTTCCGGACCGCTTTCACAAAGGAATCAGAAAGGCGGCTCCTCGCCCTTTTCATTCATGCGCGAACCCACGGTCATGGTCTTCGCTCCTGCGTTGGCAAAGTTCTCATTGGGGGCCATCCCTCCGCCGGTATCAAAGGGGCTGTCAGCAAAGGCATCATAATCCGAGAATTTCGCCAAGTGCTTGGTGAACTTCATTTTGACAGTATCCAAGCCTCCATTTCTGTGCTTGGCCACAATCAATTCTCCCATGTTTTCGGTGTCGATGCCATCCGCATCCTCCGTAATGCCATAGTACTCTGGACGATAAATGAAGCACACGATGTCCGCATCTTGCTCAATCGCCCCAGATTCACGGAGGTCAGACAAAATGGGCCTCTTGTCACCGCCGCGGGTCTCTACCGACCTTGACAATTGCGACAGTGCAATGACCGGCACGTCCAACTCCTTCGCAATGCTTTTGATCGAACGGCTGATGGTCGAAATTTCCTGCTCTCGGTTGCCCTTACTGCTGCTCTCCCCCCCTGCCGTCATCAGTTGCAGGTAATCGATGATCACCATGTTGATGCCATGCTTCTGCTTCAAACGGCGGCACTTGGCGCGCAACTCGAACACACTCAAAGCGGGCGTGTCGTCGATGAAAAGCTTGGCTTTGGCCAGTTTGGTGATCCGACTTTGCAGTTGCTGATACTCGTATTCTTCTAAGTCTCCCTTCCGGAACTTCTCAGCGCTCAGCTCAGACTCAGCCGCCACGAGACGCTGCACCAGCTGCGCAGAACTCATCTCCAATGAGAAAACCGCCACTGGCACATCGTGGTCCACAGCCATATTTCTGGCCATGGAAAGCACGAAGGCCGTCTTTCCCATACCGGGACGGGCGGCGAGCACGACCATGTCAGACCGCTGCCATCCACCGGTGAGTTTGTCGAGGGCATTGAAGCCTGTGGGCACGCCACTGACTCCGTCCTTGTTGAGTCGCGCCTGGTCGATGCCTTCGATGACCTGTCGAATGACCGCCCCCATTTCTTGATAGCTCTGCCGAATATTGCCTTCGGCGACCTCAAAGAGTTGTTGCTCTGAACGGTCGAGCAAATCAAATACGTCCGTCGTGTCCTCAAAGGCCGCCTCAATGGTCTCACCAGAAATTCGAATCAACTCACGTTGAATGAATTTTTGGGCCACAATTCTGGCGTGTGCTTCGACATTGGCGCTGCTGGCGACACGGTCTGTGAGTCCCGCGACGTAGGCCGCTCCCCCACAAAAACCGAGGACACCTTCTTTGCGCAACTGCTCGGTGACCGTCAAAAGGTCAATGGGTTCCGACTTGCCGAACAGTTCCTTGACCGCTTTGTAGATCTCTCCGTGCGCATCCTTGTAGAACGCTTGAGGCTCCAAAATATCGATGACGGCATTGACTGCCGTAGACTCGAGCATGCAGGCACCGAGCACCGCCTCTTCGAGCTCGATGGCTTGAGGCGGCTTCTTGCCAATCCCCGTCATACCTGGCGCCACAATGGGAGCTTTGATCGCAGATTTGCGCTTGTTGCTGAGGGGTTTTTTATCGGCCACGATGAAAAAGAGATGAAGGACCAAATTAGCCCCCACAAAGGGGCGCGGCGGCATGCTCTTTCAACCACGCGTCAACACCCCTGTCCACAAAGTACCTTTCGGTCATGGCACAACGGTCGAAATCGACTTTTACCTGCGCACTCATGGTTCTCCTTTACACAGGGTGCGCCACCGAAAAGGCCCCGCCAACGGTGCTGTGGCTGTCCCCACAATCAACGGCCAACATCCAAACGGGTGATGCCCTCGGGCTCAAGTTCAGCATCTCAGACCCCGCTCCTGAGCGCGGTACAACCGAAGCAGCCACATGGAGGGTCACCATCAGCACTGAATCTGGCAGCACCTGGTGGACCACCTCCGGAACTTTACCTGCCGCTCCAGTCACCAGTCCAATCACGGACACCATTGAGACCACCTGGCAAGTGCCTGCACCGCCCGCAGGGTCTTCAGGCTCCACGGTCCTGCAGTTGACCGCCACATGCACGGACGGAGAAGGACAAACGGGGGCTGACTTCGGTGACGTCAACTTGACAAGCACGCCTTTGTCCTCCTCTGGATTGTGGTGGGCAGACGGAACAGGAGAACACGGTTTTGGTTTTGTGAACCCGCAAATCAACACCACTGCGGAGTTCCATTCTGGGCCCAACATGACACACCAATTGGTCTACCTCGATGGTCAAGACCTCATCGTTTCTGCCGCCACAGAAGCCCAAGGGTGGCCCCTCATCAACGGCGTTCCCGCAACGGAGCCAGCTTGGTCCATGACCCCATCGGCCACCACCACAGGCCCCGTCCTATATGTGCGCAGGGCACCTTTTGACTTCACCGGTTCTGCCTGGGCCGAAATCGGATGGTCCGACCGTTGCACCTGGCTCGACGCCAATGGACTGACAATGAAAACCTGGCTGCTCAATGACGACGAGCAGCTAATCGATGCAGGTGTCGCAGGGGATCAAATGGTTGTTTTGGTCCGAACAAACGCCCAAGACTTACGCATGATCCGGTTCAACTTGGACAACGTAGCGCGTTTAGAATCGGTCACTTGGACCCCTCAGGCTACTGGCTCATTGGGTCCTGATGGCCAAGCATGGCTCCTGCAGAAACAAGGCCTTCCTGCCGCCTTGGAAACCGATGGAACAATGCGCTTGTGGAATCCCATTGGCGGAGCCACACCGTTGAGCACACTAGACCTACCCGGCAGTGGAACAGTGCTGCGCGCAGGGCGCATGGAAGATGGAAAGGCTTGGGCCGAGCGCGATGAAGGCTGCTTTTATTCCCACGACCTGTCTCTCCTGAGCGCATGGAATGGCTCCATTTACCACGTCACAACAGACCGGTCAACAGGCACCCTGTGGCTGCTTTCGGGCAATGGTGAAGACAAATCCTGGCATACGGTGTCACCGTCATTTGTAACCACGGGCATCACCATTCCGACGGGAATCGGGACCACCACAGGCAGTGTTGCACATAACCGCCCAGGTCCTTTGTGAGAACTTTTAGCTGTAGGCTTCGGTTCTTTTGAGCAGTGGAGCACTTTTACACGCCATGTCGGAAATGTTGAAATTCCCCCAAGACAATCCGGACTTCAATGTCGCATTGAGTACGAGCCTGGTGCTGTTCGGTTTTGATGGCTCCCAGTTGCAGTTGTTGCTGGCAAGAAGTCAACGTGAACCGTTCAAAGAAGCCCTGTTTCTGCCGAGCAGGTACCTCGAAGCGCAGGATGAATTGATGCTGAGCGCACGGAGCATGTTCCACGGCTTGTTTGGTTATGACGAGCCCGAAATCATCGAACAGCTCAAGGCCTTTGGAGGGGTGTTCCGACACCCCCTAGGGCGGGTGGTCAATGTGGCGTTCTACGCCCTCGTTCGCAAGGAAGATTTTCTGGCCGAAAAGTGGGAGCAGTTCGGCATGCAGTGGAGCCCTATAGACAGGGTACCCGACCTGGCTTTCGACCACAATGAGGTGGTGGCATACGCCAAAGAAAGGCTCAAGCGCAGGGTCAAACGACGCCCTGTTGGTTTTCACTTGCTTCCAGAAGAGTTCACCCTCGGCCAACTGCAGTCCCTCTACGAGCAAGCTTTGGGCAAGACGTTTGACAAGCGAAACTTCAGAAAGAAACTGTTCAAGAGTCCCATGCTTTCTGATCTGGATCGCAAAGCCACTGGACGTGAAGTGGGACAGCACAAAGGAAGCGGACTCTTCACCTTCGACAAGGATCGCTATCAGCGCATGAAGAACGAGGGGTACGACTTCATGTTCTGACCCCACCGCGTTACCAAAACAATCAGCGGGCTGTGCTCAACAGCCAAACTCTGCCTTCAAGGCATCGACGCAGTCCAATTCCTCCCAAGGGAAGAGTTTGACTTGGCGTTCCACCGTGCTTCCATCGGCCGCTTTAAAGGCCTTTGTCACGACTTCGCACGTCCTGCCCATGTGACCATAGGCTGCTGATTCCGTGTAAATCGGCGTGCGCAAAGCAAACCGCTGCTCGATGTCATAAGGGCGCATCGGGAAGATTCCCGCAATCCGCTGGGCGATTTCCCCGTCGGAGACCCCCACTTTAGATGTGCCGTATGTATTGACATACAAACCCACCGGTTCTGCCACCCCAATGGCATAGGCCACCTGGACCAGCACTTCGTCACAAACACCTGCAGCCACCAAGTTTTTGGCAGCATAGCGCGTTGCGTAAGCGGCACTTCGGTCCACCTTGGACGGGTCCTTTCCACTGAAAGCACCGCCGCCGTGGGCGCCCCTTCCACCATAAGTATCCACAATGATTTTGCGGCCGGTCAGACCCGTATCTCCATGTGGGCCACCAATCACGAACTTCCCTGTGGGGTTGACGTGCAATTTGTGGTCCCCCTTGAACAGGGCCTTAACACGCTCTGGACAATCCTGCAGCACCCGAGGAATCAAAATCTCGGCCACATCGCGCTTGATATGGGCCAACATCGTGGCTTCATCAGGGTCAAAATCATCGTGCTGAGTAGACAGCACAATGGCCTCGACGCGCAGTGGTGTATGGTCATCGGCGTATTCGATGGTGACCTGGCTCTTGCTGTCAGGCCTCAGGTACCCCATCTCCCCTCCTTCACGGCGCAGCTCAGCCAACACCTTCAACAAGCGGTGGCTCAGGTCCAAAGGCAAGGGCATGTAATCATCGGTGTCGCGGCAAGCATACCCAAACATCATGCCCTGGTCGCCCGCTCCTTGCTCTTCTGGAGCAGCGCGTTCAACGCCTTGGTTGATGTCGGGACTTTGTTCGTGGATGGCACTCAGTACACCACAACTCGCCGCGTCGAACATGTATTCACTCTTGGTATACCCAATGCGCTGAATGGTGTCGCGGGCAATCTGCTGAACATCGAGGTAAGCCTTGCTTTTGACTTCACCCGCCAAGATGACCTGTCCTGTGGTCACCAGCGTCTCGCAAGCCACCTTGGATTCGGGGTCAAAGGCGAGAAAATGATCAATCAGTGCATCTGAGATCTGATCCGCCACCTTATCGGGGTGTCCCTCGCTGACTGATTCGGAAGTAAAGAAATAAGACATATTGGCACGGTTGGAGCCGCAAGTTCGTGATTGCAGCGCTCAAATCAGATAACTTTACACTGCTTATCGCGAAAGACGGAGGGATCGGCCCTGTGATGTCTTGGCAACCCGTGAAATGAGGGCGGGTGCCAAATCCGACTTCTGCCGCAAGGCAGGGGAAAGATGAGCCCACGGAACACCCGTTCCGTCTGCTTTCGCGCATGGCTTGAATATCCGACATGCGACCCGACATCGTTCAACATTCCGCCCAGCGCATCCTCGTATTAGACGGGGCCATGGGTACCATGATTCAGCGACATGCGCTCGAAGAGGCTGACTTCAGAGGAGATCGTTTTGCAGAACATCCTTCTCCACTGAAAGGCAACAACGACCTGTTGGCTCTGACGCGTCCAAACATCCTTCGCGGGATACACGATGCTTATTTCGAAGCGGGGGCAGACATTGTAGAAACCAACACCTTCAGTTCCACCACCATCGCTCAAGCAGATTATGGCTTGGAGTCTGCAGTCTGGGATTTGAATGTCGCTTCTGCTCAAATCGCAAGGGCTTCTGCCGAAGCTTGGACCGCAAAAACACCAGACCAACCGAGATTTGTAGCCGGCTCGGTCGGTCCCACAAACCGCACTGCCAGCATCAGCCCAGACGTGAATGACCCCGGATATCGGGCCGTGACTTTTGGAGAACTCGTGGAAGCCTACCGCCAGCAAATGGAAGCGCTCATGGTCGGCGGTGTAGACACCTTGCTGATTGAAACCGTGTTTGACACGCTCAACGCCAAAGCCGCCCTGTTCGCAGCAGAGGAAGCGTTTGACCGCCAAGGAAAGCGGGTCCCCATCATGGTTAGCGGAACCATCACCGATGCTTCTGGACGCACATTGAGCGGACAAACAGCCGAAGCTTTTTGGGTATCCATGAGCCATGCGCCTTTGTTTTCTATTGGCCTCAATTGCGCCCTGGGGGCCGAACAATTGACCCCCTACCTCGAAGCGCTTTCCGCTCGGGCAGACTGCGGCATTTCTGCCCACCCAAATGCAGGGCTGCCCAACGAAATGGGAGAATACGAGCAAGGACCCGACGCCATGGCCGCTCAACTCGAAGCTTTTCTGGACAAAGGCCTCGTCAACATTCTGGGAGGCTGTTGTGGCACCACGCCAGATCACATCAGGGCCATTGCTTCACTGGTCCGTGGCAAAAGTCCGCGTGCCATTCCATCTCACCCCACAACCGCATCCGCATGAGCCGCCAGCGCCCTTTGTTGTCTTTGAGCGGGTTGGAGCCCTTGTGGGTCACGCCGGAGTCCAATTTCGTCAATGTTGGTGAGCGCACCAATGTCACAGGCAGCAGAAAGTTCTTGCGCCTGATCAAAGAAGACCGCTTCGAAGAGGCCGTGGAGGTGGCCCGTGAGCAGGTTGAGGGCGGGGCTCAAATCCTGGACGTCAACATGGATGAGGGCATGCTAGACTCGGCGGAATGCATGCAACGGTTCCTCAACCTCATAGCAGCAGAGCCAGACATTGCCCGAATCCCGGTCATGATCGACAGCTCCAAATGGGAGGTCATCGAGGCAGGTTTACAGTGCGTTCAGGGCAAGGGCGTGGTGAATTCCATCAGCCTCAAAGAAGGCGAAACCGAATTTCTGCGCCAAGCAGGCACAATTCGCCGTTATGGAGCAGCGGTGATCATCATGGCGTTTGACGAACAAGGCCAAGCCGACAATTACCCCCGCCGCATTGCCATTTGTGAACGCGCTTACCGGTTGCTCGTCGACAAGGGGGGCTGGGACCCCCGCGACATCATCTTTGACCCCAACATTTTTCCTGTGGCCACAGGCATGGAGGAGCACCGGCGCAATGCCCTCGATTTTTTCGAGGCTACTCAATGGATCAGGAAACATTTACCGGGAGCGCACGTCAGCGGAGGCGTCTCCAATGTCAGCTTCAGTTTTAGAGGCAATCCCGTGGTCCGTGAAGCCATGCACAGCGCATTCCTTTTTCACGGGATCAGGGCCGGAATGGACATGGGCATCGTGAACCCCACAATGCTCACGGTCTATGACGACATCCCCAGCGACTTGCTAAACCGTGTGGAAGACGTGCTCCTCGACCGGCGCGACGATGCTACAGAACGCCTCATTGAATTCGCAGAAGGCCTCAAAGGACAGGCGGGAACCGTTGCAAAAAAGGACGATGCCTGGCGAAATGAACCTGTGGAAAGCCGCATCAGCCATGCGCTTGTCAAAGGCATCGCGGAACACATCGAAGCCGACGTAGAAGAAATCTTCCACCAAATCGGATCGCCACTCAAGGTGATCGAAGGCCCCCTGATGGACGGCATGAACATCGTAGGCGATTTGTTTGGTGCCGGGAAGATGTTCCTGCCTCAGGTCGTCAAGAGTGCACGCGTCATGAAAAAAGCCGTGGGATGGTTGACCCCTCACCTCGAAGCTGCAGCAGAAGGCACACGTCAAAGGGCGGGCAAAGTATTGCTGGCCACCGTCAAGGGTGACGTTCACGACATCGGCAAAAACATCGTAGGTGTGGTGCTGGGTTGCAACGATTATGACGTGATTGACCTGGGGGTCATGATCCCCAAAGAAAAAATACTCGAAGCCGCAGTCGAACACGGTGTAGACGTCATCGGCCTCAGTGGCCTGATTACCCCGTCGCTGGACGAAATGGTAGATGTGGCCCTAGAAATGGAGGCCCGCAACATCAACCTCCCGCTGCTCATTGGAGGAGCCACCACTTCTAAAGTGCACACCGCAGTCAAGATCGCCCCGAAGCGCTCAGGCGCAGTGGTTCATGTGAACGATGCCTCACGGGCTGTACCCGTCGTTGGGCAACTCTTGGGTAAAGGATCCAAAGAGGCATTCACCCAAAGCCTGGTGGAGGACCAGCAAAAAGTCAGGACGCACTACGCCAGGGACCGACAGCGCAAAACCCTCCTTCCCCTTACAGAAGCCCGGCGGAAGGGGTTGTCCGAGAGCCAAAACCGGACATTCGATGCAGCGCATTGTCCAACTCCTGAATCCACAGGTGTGCAGGTCTTGGAAGACATCGCAATATCCGATCTGCGACCAGTCATAGATTGGGCACCCTTCTTTCGCAGCTGGGGGCTTCACGGCAAGTATCCCGAACTGCTCGACGACGCAGTCATCGGCGAGGAAGCCAGAAAATTAATGGTCGATGCCGAGGCCATGTTGGATCGAATGGAAGCTGAGAAGGCCGTGCGTTGCCAAGCGGTCTTTGGGATTCTACCCGCTCAGCGAGAAGGCGATGATGTATCCCTAGATGGCGGGCAAGCCCGACTGCATTTTCTGCGCCAACAAAGCCCACAAGGACACGCCAGCTTGGCGGACTTTATCGCGCCGGCTGGCTCCCCTGGCTTGGATACCGACCACATTGGATTGTTCTGTGTCACCGCTGGTCATGGGCTCGAAGAGTGGTGTCTTCCCTTCCGCGATGACGATGACGACTACAGTGAAATCATGGCCAAGGCCCTAGCCGACCGGCTCGCTGAAGCTGCAGCAGAATGGCTCCACAGAGAGGTCCGAATCCGCCATTGGGGCTATGCCCGCGAAGAGGCTTTGGACAATGCAGCCTTAATCGCCGAAAAATACCAAGGCATCCGCCCTGCACCGGGGTACCCTGCCTGCCCTGACCACCAAGAAAAACAGACCATCTGGCGGGTTCTTGAGGTAGATCAACACATTGATGTGAGCTTGACTGAAAGCCTCGCGATGTGGCCTGCAGCCAGCGTGTCGGGGTACTATTTCGCCCATCCGGACGCCCAATATTTCGGTTTGGGCAAAATCCTTCCGGACCAGCTTGACGACTATGCACTGCGACGGGGACAGCCCCGCGATGAAGCCGCCCGCTGGCTATCCCCAGTCTTACTCGACCGACCTGAAACCCCTGCGCAATGACCATCACGGAGATTTTATCCCAGCCGACACACAGTCGGTTCAGCATCGAGTTGCTTCCCCCACTCAAAGGACAGCACATCGATTCCATCTACCGGACCATGGACGCACTGTCGGCATTCAACCCTGCCTTTGTCGACGTGACCTACCACAGGGAAGAATACGTCTACCGAGAAGTCGGCCCAGGGTTGCTCCAAAAACGCACCGTCCGAAAACGCCCTGGCACCGTCGGTATCTGTGCCGCCCTCATGAACCGGTACGATGTCGAAACTGTGCCCCACATCATTTGTGGCGGGTTCTCTGTCGAAGAAACTGAGAACGCTCTGATTGATCTCGATTTCGTGGGGGTACGCAATGTGCTGGCCTTGCGAGGCGATGCGATTCGCAGCGAAGGACGGTTCAAAGCCGAAGCCGATGGCCACGCCTACGCCATCGATTTGGTGGACCAAATCGTGGACTTAAACAAAGGGGTATACCTCGATCCCGACCTCAAGAACACCATGGCAACCAACTTCTGCATTGGGGTGGCGGGCTATCCTGAAAAACACTTCGAAGCCCCCAACCCAGACAGCGATTTACGTTGGCTCAAAAAGAAAGTTGAGCACGGCGCAGAATACGTCATCACGCAAATGTTCTTCGACAACAAGCGCTACTTTGAATTCGTCGACCGCTGCCGATCAGAAGGCATTAACATCCCCATCATCCCAGGCATCAAGCCCCTGACAACCGCCAGTCAATTGCACGTTTTACCCCAGGTATTTCACGTTGACTTGCCTGAAGCCTTGGTCCAATCTGTAGAAGCTGCCAAAACCCGGGACCAAGTGAAAAAAGCAGGCATGGATTGGTGCACCCAACAGGCAGAGGAACTCCTCGAGAAAGGGGTCCCTACACTGCATTTCTACACCATGGGCAAGGCCATGCCCACCCATGAAATAGCGCGGCGTGTCTTTGGTCATGTGAATGCCTGACTAGCCCTCATTCTGGGGACGAGATACCACATCCAAAGCCGGATTTTTCCTACACCCTGAAAGGTCACCAATTCATGTTACTTTGGGAGGGAAGTGACGATATTCAAGGGTCATTGCCTTGTTCTTGTCATGAATCCCCCCCCATCTAGCCACGATTCTGAATCGAGACGAGAAGTCTTGAGGCTCGAGGCTTTGGCTATTCTCAATGAACTTGCAGGTGACCTCGCAGGCATTGAGGACACAGAAACCTTGCTGTGGTCTGTGGCAGAAAGAACCATTAGCAAACTGGGTTGGGTCGACTGCGTTATCTATCTCCGGGATCCAGAGCGCAACATCCTCATCCAAAAAGCAGCCTTTGGCCCCAAGAGCATAGACTACAAGGCCATTTTTAAGCCCATCAACATTCCCGTAGGACTCGGTGTTGTAGGCAAAGTGGCCAGTACAGGTAAGGCCATGCGCATTGTGGATACCTCCGAGATCACGGATTACATCGAAGACGATGCGCAAAGGCTCTCTGAATTGACCGTTCCCATTCTCTGGGGAGACCATGTATTGGGCGTCATCGACAGTGAACACCCGCAACGCGACTTCTATCAAGAAGAAGACCAACTCATATTGGAAACCCTGGCTGGCATCACAGCCACAAAACTTCAGAACGCCAAAAGCACCAAAGCCTCACAAGACTTGGCCTTGTTTTATGAATGCAACCCCAACCCTGTTCTCCAGGTCAGCGCTGAACTGAAAATCACCTACATCAATGATTCTGCGCAGGGCTGTTTCGGGTCCTCGATGAAGGAAGGAAGCGTCATTGACAGAAAAGGCCTTGCTAAAGCTTTGGACAAGGCTGCGGCCAAAGGCAAAGCCACATGGCGTTGTCCCAAACTGATCAATAACACCGCAAACCCGGAACAAGTGCCGGACCGAATCGGAGAGTTCAACATAGTGCACCTCCCTTCGGGTCTATTTAATCTCTACGGAAGCGACATCACGCATTTCCTCACCCTTCAGAAGGCAGCAGAAGCTGCGACTGAAGCCAAGTCTCAGTTCCTTTCGGTCATGAGCCATGAGATCCGTACGCCGCTCAATGCCATTTTAGGACTCACGGACCTCCTCATTCACATGGAAGGATCACGGGATGAGCAACTGAGACACCTGGCTTACATGGAGTTTTCAGGGCGTCACCTTTTGAGCCTTGTCAATGACATCCTAGACCTCGAGAAAATGGCGTCAGGCAAGTCGAAAAGTTCACCGTCCAAGCTTGACTTAAGAGAACTTGGAACCACCATTGTGAACTCGTTCCAAAACCGCGCCCAAAATGTGGGCCTTGAACTAAGCCTCGACATACATACCAACGTACCAACCGAGGTCATTACCGACTCAAAGTGGTTGACCCAAATCCTCAACAACCTCATTGGAAATGCCATCAAATACACGGATTCAGGATCCGTATGCTTGTCCATTTTTAATACAGCTAGACCAAAGAAGAACGCTGAACAACCTCAAAACCAGCACATGTTGAGTCTGGCCGTTAGGGATACCGGAGAAGGCATTCCAGAGCATGAACTCAAACGGATCCTCGAGCCGTTCGAACAAATCAACAACGCGTCCCACATTGAAGGAACCGGCCTCGGACTGGCCATTGTACAGGGCATCATTCAACAAATGTCCGGCACGCTCCACATCGACAGTAGAGTTGGAAAAGGGTCCACCTTCACCGTTGAATTGCCCTGCACCTTAACCAAACCCATTGATTCCTCTCTGCCTTCAACTCAAGCGCTTTCAAACAACACATTGGAAAAAGGGACCACAGCGGAAACGACCCGCACCGAAACAAAAGAAAAATTGCCATTCACGATTCTACTCGCCGATGACAACGAACTCAATCGGTTCGTAGCGAACAAGCTCTTAACGCGCTGGGGTTACACGGTTCATGAAGCTGTGAACGGTGCTGATGCCATCAAAACATGGAATCAAAAAGCGCCAAGTCTCATTTTGATGGACATTCAAATGCCCATCATGGATGGCATTGAAGCCACTCAACAGATTCGACTCCAGGAGAAGGAGGCAGGACTCACGCGAGTCCCCATCTTGGCATTGACCGCCGACGCAGAACAGCAAACGTACCAGCGCATACAACATGCTGGTATGGACGATCGCATTGTGAAGCCTTTTGACCCCGTAACCCTCAAGGAACTGATAGACCGAGCGTTAGACCGGGTGAAGAAGCCCTCTTGAGCCCTTATTTCTTGCGGAAAAACAGCCGAATCGGAACCCCGCTAAAATCATAGCGTTCCCGAATACGATTCTCAACAAACCGTTTATACGGCTCCTTGATGTATTGAGGCAGGTTGCAATAGAATGCGAACGTCGGCACCTGCGATGGAAGCTGCGTGATGTATTTGATGCTTACGCTCTTCCCCTTATAAATGGGGGGCGGCTGGTCTTTTACTATCGGCAGGAAAACCTCATTCAATTCTGACGTTGACACTTTCAACTTACGCTGATTGTACACATGCAGCGCCGTCTCCAATGCTTTGAAGACCCTTTGCTTTGTGAGGTTTGAAGTGAAGACCACAGGAACGTCTGAAAACGGCGCCATCTTTTCCTCAAGCTTAGCCCGGTAGGCGTTCATCGTATGCTCATCCTTTTCGACCAGGTCCCACTTGTTGACGACAACCACAGCTCCTCTGTAGCTGTCCAAAACATGCCAGAAAATGTGCTGATCCTGCTTCTCCATGCCTTGACTCGCATCGAGTAACAGCAAGCACACATCGCTTTGATCAATGGCTTTAATCGTCCTAACAGTGCTGTAGAACTCCAAACTGTCATCCACTTTCCTGCGCTTCCGCAAACCAGCTGTATCCACGATTTCGAAATCAAATCCAAAAGCATTGTACCGCGTATGCACACTGTCCCGCGTGGTACCTGCAATGTCCGTGACGATGTTCCGCTCCTTGCCCAATAGGGTGTTGATCAATGTGCTCTTTCCCACATTTGGTCGTCCCACCACAGACAGCTTCGGAAGACCCAAATCGTCCTCCTCATCTCGCACAGGCAACAACCTGACCAATTCATCCAAAAGGTCGCCCGTTCCATATCCATTGTTCGCACTGATGCCGTGTAATACGTCACCCAGCCCCAAACCATAAAACTCAGCGGTCAAATACTCCTGTACGCCCGTGTCTATCTTGTTGACAATCAGCATTACTGGCTTTCCGCTTTTGCGGACCAATTGCACAATCTCCAGATCCAAATCTGTGATACCGGTCTGCGCATCGACCAAAAACAGAATCACACCTGCCTCTTCCATGCTGATTTCGACCTGCTCCCGAATCACACCTTCGAACACATCATCTGTACCCGTGGCGTATCCCCCCGTATCAATCACCGTAAAGACACGTCCCCCCCATTCCGCCTTGCCATATTTCCGATCTCTGGTCGTTCCAGCAGTCGGGTCAGTAATGGCATCACGGGTCTCCGTAAGGCGATTGAACAGGGTCGATTTC
>CBFHUP010000033.1:0-29910 GCA_965659115.1 uncultured Flavobacteriales bacterium
TCTGAAATTGTAGTGCAACCCAAAGGTGTGGTCTTGGTCATTGCGCCTTGGAATTTCCCGTTGCTTCTCACGATTAAACCCGTCATAGCGGCTTTGGCTGCTGGAAACCGTGTGGTGGTCAAGCCGCCAGAGCATACGCCGAACACCTCCAAGGTGATGGCAGAATGGTTGCGCTCTTCCATACCCGAAGAATGGGTGCAAGTGGTGCTCGGAGGACCGGATGATGCCGCAGCACTGACGGCGATGCCTTTTGATCATATTTTTTTCACTGGAGGGACGGATACAGGCCGGAAAGTGATGCGGGCTGCGGCCGAACATTTGACGCCGCTCACATTGGAAATGGGGGGCAAAAGCCCCGCCATTGTCGACGGTTCCCTCCCGCCCTCTCAAGTCGCCAAAAGGCTGGCGTGGGGCAAGGCGCTCAATGCAGGGCAGGTCTGCATAGCGCCAGACTACCTCTTGGTGGAAGAGGCTGCAGCGGACGACATCGTGTCGGCCCTGATTGAACGCTGGGAGTTGTGCTTCACAAGGGACGTGGCTTCATCCAAAGAATATGGAAGGATTGTCAATGCCGCGCAATTCGAGCGGCTCAAAGACACGTTGGACGATGCATTGGCCAAAGGAGCGCAAGTGTTGCACGGCGGCAAATGCGATGCGGCTTCGCGGTTCATGGAGCCGACAATCCTGGGCAATGTGACCATGGAGATGCGTGTGATGCAAGAGGAGGTGTTTGGCCCATTGCTGCCGGTTTTGACTTGGACGGACCCCGCTGCGGTGCCTAAGATCATCGCTGAGGTCAAGGACCAGCCCTTGTCCATGTACATTTTTAGTCGAAACAAGCACCGCCGCCGGCAGTGGTTGGATGGCACGCGGTCAGGGACGGTGGGCATTGGTGAAACGGTGGTACAGATTGCCAACCCTGACCTTCCCTTTGGTGGCGTGCAGGCCAGTGGAATGGGCCGTTCAAACGGAAAGGCGGCTTTTGATGCGTTCTCCAACAAGCGCAGTGTGATGCGCAAGTCTCTGCCCATAACGGCAGTCCCGTTGTCCTATCCGCCCTTTGGTCCGGCGAAGTCGGCCTTGGCGCGCTGGATCTCCCGCTACCTCTGATGCCCCAAAAGCATCCTTCTGTTGGCTTCTGAGTTATCTTGCAGTCCGTGCTCGTTCAAACCCATTTCCCAAGAAAGTTGGCCCCAAGGCGGTACGATCAGTACCTCGCTTCGGGCTGGTTTCGTGGCAGCGTCATGCTGTATAAGGTGGATTTGTTGTGCATTGAATCTGGGATTTTCGGGGTGGTCAACATCCGGATGAACCTGAGCCGGTTTTCGTTCAAAAGGAGCCAACGCAAGCGGATGTCCCGTTGTGATCGCGCTTTCTCTGTCAGCATAGGATCCGCCAAACCAGATGCCGAGAAGGAAGCGCTGTATGCGCTCCACAAGGGCCGTTTCAAAGGGTTTATCCACCCTACGTTGAACGAGTACCTCACCAGTGGATTTCACCAAACGGTGTTCGATACGCGTGAGATTTGCGTGTACGATGGCGATAAGTTGGTGGCCGTGAGCTACTTCGACATTGGTGAGCGTTCCATGGCGAGTTTGATCGGGCTTCAACATCCGGATTACCGTCAGTATGGATTGGGCATCTACACCATGCTCAAGGAGATTGAATTCGGCCGTTCGGCGGGTTTCAAGTGGTATTACCCCGGATATGTATTGGACCTTCCCTCCGACTTTGACTACAAGCTCTCGTTGGGGGATTTCGAATACTACACGCCCACCAAAAGGTGGGGTTCATATCAACGCTTTGACCCATCAGAAACGACCGGGGCCCGAGTGCGGGGTGCGATGGAGGTGTTGGGCGATGGCTTGAGGAACGTGGGCATCCAATTCAAGGAGCGCTACTACCCGTATTTCTCCTTGGGCTATATGGCTCCTTGGCAGTTGGAATTCCTGACGGCGCCTCACTTTTTTGAGCTCGCCGAAGTTGAGGGCCGCAGGCTGATTGTCGGGTATGACCCCGTGAAGCGTGATTACCGTTTGATGGACGTTGGCTTGACCGAAGACTTCAACCACTTGGTCCGCATGGACCACAGTGCGGGGTTGTCCTCTGAGGGCCCCCACTTCATGGACATGCTTCAGGTTCGCCGTGTATTGCACCAGACACTGGATGTGCATTCACTCGTTCAAAATTTGGTGGCGCGGGGCTGGTCTCGGCCTGAGGATATGGCTTGAATGCGGCGTTCCTGTGCCACCTTGCGCACATGAAATTGGCTTCATGGAACGTCAACGGCATTCGCGCCGTGGTAAAGAAAGATTTTGTGGAATGGCTCAATGGCAGTGGCTTTGACGTCATTGGACTACAAGAAACCAAAGCCCAAGACGATCAGGTGCGCGAGGCGTTGTTTGACTTGGGAGCGGATTGGCATGTGCATTCGTCGAGCGCTGTCAAGAAAGGATATTCAGGAACGGCCATTTTGTCTAAACAGGCGCCACAATCTGTGACCCACGGCATAGGTGTGGAAGGGATGGATGATGAAGGCCGGGTGACGGCGGCTGATTTTGGAGACTTTCATTTCGTAACGGTATACACCCCCAACAGTTCTTCTGGCTTGAAGCGTTTGCCTTTTCGCAAGGAATGGGATGTGGCGTTTCGCGATTACCTCAGTCGCTTGGCATCAGAAAAGCCTACCGTGTGCTGCGGGGATTTGAATGTGGCCCACCAGGCCATTGATTTGGCCCGACCAAAGGCCAATTACAACAAAACGCCCGGCTACACTCAAGACGAAATTGACGGCATGGGGGCTTTGGTTGAAGCGGGATTTACCGATGTATGGCGCCACCAAAACCCTGAACGTGTCCAGTACTCATGGTGGAGTTACCGCGGCGGAGCGAGAGAGAAGAATGTAGGCTGGCGGTTGGACTACTTTATGGCTTCGGATTCCGCCTTGGCACAATGCGGCCCCTGTGAGATCCACACGGATGTGCTGGGATCAGATCATTGCCCAGTGGGGCTAGATTTTGGATGACCTCTTGGGTTCTTCGTCGCTTAAGAATTCGAGCGCATCAGTCTGAGACTGCCTTGGGCACTCTTGAAAACGTAGTGGCCAGCAGCAGGCAGAAGCAACTCCAGACGCTGCGTGGTCCCTGTTCCCCTTTGCACTTCGCGCCCTCTGCCATCGAGCAAGATCCACGGCCCAATTGGGGACGTGGCAGAAGAAATGCGCACTTGACCCGATGAAGATGGGTTGGGGGCAGCGGTCAATGCGGGTTGGTCATTCAGATCTCCTGTGCCGACAAGGTTGACGTTGAGCCCCCCTACTCCTACCCGCTCTGGTGTGGGAATGAATTCACTGTACAAGGCACGAAAGCCGTCGATGAGGCTGTCTCCTTGCAGTTCGAGCATGGGGGCGACCCATTTGGGAGGCAGACTTTGGTACCACACCTGACACGTGATGTCCACGTTTTGGCCCATCAATTCTTCGGGGATTTGATAGTAGACCTTGTCTGCACCACTCCCTTCTATGCCTGCGTCGTCTACATTGAAATTGGGGTCGTTGAGGGCGGTTCCGATGACGGCGGTGGTGTCTCCAACAGGATGGTCGGCCACAAAGCCAAGTGGGACCATGCGGTTGTCTTTGAGGTGTGCGTATGCGCGTTCGAGCAAAGTGGTCGGGTCGCCATTGACATCGCCCAATACGAGTTCATAAATCTGGACTTGACTGTCTTGGACAATGACGTCATGGTGAGGTTCCCAGGCCACACTGAGTTGGCCGTCAATGCTTCCTGTGGATGGGTCCCAAGCTCCTGAATGGAACACGGTGTCTCCATTGGCTGCCATGGTGAGCTCAACCCATGCCCTGCGTGCGGGATATCCCGAAGGAAATTTGTGGCCCGCCAAGTTGATGAGTTCGACTTCCACGTTCATGTTGCCTGTAGCGGGCGTGCCGGTCACGTCGAGGTTGACTTCGAGGGTCTGGTTCTCGAGCATGTCGAGTGAGCGGGCTATGGTGCTGTCGAATTGAGCCTCTGTTGCAGACAGGTCCAATGAGTCGACATTGTGGCGCAGCATTCGCAGCATGTGGGTGTTGCCTCCCACGAAATAGTGCAGGCCAAATGGGGATCTGGGCTGGAGCCAGGCATATCCTGCAGCAATGGTGACAGGTTCGTCGATCCTGGGGACGTGACATCCTTGGCACTCCACAGCATTGGGGCCTTCAGCATAGGCCGAATTGAGCCATTCGTGATAGGTGGCTTGTTCGATGACTGTGGAATCGGTGTATTCGCCTTCGAGGTCCACGCTGTTTGTGATCAAACTGTGGCACGCTGCACAAGACTCAGACTTGGCCATGTGTTCGCCATACATGGGATAGAACCCAATGAATTGCTGCATGGGTTGAAACTGGACGGGATACTCGTCTTTGCCGCCGCCGTAAGGGCCGAAAATGGTGTCTTCGACGAAGGTCATGTCTCCACTGAAGCGGGTTCCAATGCCTTCGGGATCTTGCTGGTGGCACACCGCACAATTGACTCCATCCAAGGCCATGGAATCGGTGAGCGCTTCGAGCAAGGTGTAATATTCAGTACCCTCGTGATGGGCAGAAAAATGGCCTACCGGGGCATGGCAACTGGTGCACTTGTCTTCCAGTCCCGCTCCGTGGCTGGGGTTGGTGAGCACTTCGTGCCTCACTTTGGCCCTCCAGAACGGGTCTTTGGTGCTGTTGGCCATGATGGAGCTCCTCCAATCGTCCACCACATTGACGTCGTGGCCCTCTGGAAGAGGTTCCATGGGAAAGGTTTGTCCAGGAATGGACGCCAGATCATTCGGGTCTTCGCCGTGACAGCCTGAGCATTTGCCAGAGCCATAGAACAAGGCGTTGATGGTGTCGGGCAATCCTCCAAGGTTGTCGCTCCGCATGGCGATTCCCATAGCCTCATGGGCATGTATGATGGGCCGGGGGGCAAATGCGCCCAATTGCCAAGCTGCACTTGAGCCGGCACCCAAAAGGGCCATAAAAAAAAGGAGGTATGCTCCGCGCATGTTCCAATGATAAAAAAGACCCCGCTCGAAAACCGAGCGGGGTCCTTGAATGTGAATTCGTTGTGGTTAGCGCAATACGATGCGGGCCGTGGCTGTGCCTTTGTCGCTGCTGAGCTTGAGGATGTGCACACCACGTGGAAGACCGGTGAGGTCCAGTGTTCCCAACTCGGCGGCTCCGTTGGCCTGCTTGCTATACAAGGTGCGTCCTGCCATGTCCACGACTTCGCAAGTGGCTGCTCCAAATCCAGCCCCAATCCAATTGAGTTGGAATACGCCATTGGACGGGTTGGGGAACAAGGAAAGCGCGCCTTCCAATACAGTGAGGTCGTCAATTCCAGAGACCTCTACCGTTACGGTCACAGGAATGCGGTCTGAAGCGCAGGCAACGGCTTGGCTTGCGACGGTCCAATCGTAGAAGAAGTAATAGTAATTGGTAGCGTTGCTGGGGTTGTTGACACTGCTGGAAGTGATGGTAGCCAAACCTCCAATCTCGAATGGGAAGGCCAAGTTGCTTCCTTGGCCATCGCGCCACAATTGTGGGTTGCCATCGAGACTGCGCAATCCAAGGCCGGTTCCCTCAGGAGCCTCAAGGTCGAGTTGGATCACGCTTTCACCTTCAGGGACATTGACCGTGACCTCGTCCAACACATTGCCAGCGCCGTCAATAACGGCTACTGTGCGGTCACCTTCACTGTTGGCGAAGACCTTGACCGACTCGATCACGATGTCTTGGTACGCATCGAAGCGCAACCAGTAATTGCTGTTGTTGTGGTATTGGCCCTCGTCTTGGGCAGAAGATCCGCCAGTGGCCACTTCCAAGCCGTGGTTGATGACGTCTTCCACCCAGAAGGTGGTGGTGCTTTCGAGCACGGGCGTCTCAAAGGTGTTGCCAATGAAAATGGGATTCTCGCTGGTTTCGCTGTCATACCAGTGCAACTCATTGCCATCAAAGGCAAGGTTGGCGCTGGCTGGTGCCGGAATGCTGCTGTCTTCCACCGTGGGAGTATCGGGTGTTCCAAACACCTCGACTGCGACATCTTCCGAAGCGGTGGGTTCGGCACACTCTCCATCGACAGACACAGAATAAGTCCCAGCTTCGGTGACCAGAATGCTTTGCTCAGTGGCTCCTGTGCTCCAAGTATAGCCTGGGGCTGTGCTGCAGATCAAGGTCACACTTTCTCCGGCGCATAGCTTGATGTTGCCGTCAATTGAAATGGTAGGGATTTCAGGTTGATACACTTCGATGGCGATCGGGTTGGAGATGCCTACACAGCCTTCGCTGTCGTACACCAAAACCGTGTAGTTGCCGGTCTCGCCTACCGCAATGGCGTCACCTTCGGATCCGTTGTTCCAGGCGTAGCTGGTAAATCCGCCGGGAGCGGTCAGTGTAGCTGACTCTCCAGGACACAAGACCGCAGACCCTTCGAGGGCGAGGTCAAAGGCTCCAACCTGGCAAGGGGCTTCCAATACGTTGTGATAGGTGTCGATGGCCGGATCTTCCAAGGTGACGGTAAAACCGCTTGGGAAATGAACCACGGCGCTGTCGATATAGTCTGCAGTGCCCAATCCAAAGTGCGGGTGGGTGGTGCAAGTGATGCCATAGCTTTCGCCTGATCTCACATCGCGAATTTGGGTGCCCCAGGGCCCGTAGATGGCCACTTGCGAGCCCACGGCATCGCTGTTGGAGATGATGCCTTGGAGGTCAAAGGAAACCCAGTGGTTGTCGTTGCCCTCGTTGATGTACAGTTGGTCGGGATTGTTGTTGTCAGGGCTCACATACACGCCGCCATGGCTTGCAATGAGGTCCATTTGACCGTCTTTACCAAAGTCACCTGTAGCGAAACTGAGCATGGCATCGTTGTACGAAAACGGCCAGTCCAAGACTTCAAAAGTCCCGTCTCCATTGCCCTTGAAGTAGTAGTTGGAGCTGTTGTCCCCCGAGGTGATGAAATCCAAGAAGCCATCGTTGTCAAAGTCTTCGAACTTGCTTTGCAAAAAGAATCCACTGACATCCATGCCGCTGCCCTCTGTGATGTCCGTGAAATAGCCGTTGCCGTCGTTTTCAAGGAGAAACATCGAGGTGCTGTGATTGGTCACGGCAATGTCCATGTCCCCATCGTTGTCGATGTCTCCGAAATCGGCGGTCCAGCTCTGCTCATAAAAAACGAGGCCGCGCTCGAGGGCTTCTTCAGTCCAACCGCCTTGGCCGTCGTTGACCCACAGTTGGTTGATCCTGCGGGGATCGTTGGGGTCACTGACAAACTGGCGGCACTTGGCGATAAACAGGTCCACGTCGCCGTCACTGTCAAAATCTGAGAACACCGTTCCATAGTTTCCACTGTGGTCGGTATCGGGGTAGTCGCTGAAATCGTAGTCGGTCAAGGGGATCAGCATTTGATCGTTGGCGGGAACCCCTCCAGCTTCTCCTTTCCACATGCGGCTCAGGGCATCGTCATGACATCCAAAAGCGTCAAGGACGCCGTCATTGTCCAAGTCCGCCATGTTGCAAGCTTGCATGAACATTTGGCCATTGTCGAGCTCATCCATTTGGAAATTGCCACCGGTACCAATGCGCATCAAGTGCACACCGTCATAGCTGCCACCCGCAAAAATGTCTTTGATGCCGTCGTTGTCAATGTCACCGATGCACGCCCCCCATTGGTTGCTGCTGCTGACTTCACCGTAATGGACAGGGTTGAATCCTGAAGCGGTTTGGTAGAGGATGTTGACGTCTTCACCTTGGTCAAAAATGACGATGTCATCAAGGCCGTCGTTGTCGACATCAATGAAACCGATGGGTCCCCCGCTGTTGAAGGAGCCGTTGAGGAGTTCGGTATTGAGGTTGAATGTCTGGGCAGACAAAAACGCACTGCTCAATAGCAATGCCGATAAAAAAGAAAGGCTGGTTTGGTTCATCCTTGGTGGTTTGCAGGGTTGCAAGATACACGGAGCGCTCTCTTTTGAGCATTCGCACAGACTAACAGGCAGAGACCTCAATAGGTTGCCCGTAATTTTGTGAAATGGCAAATCAGGGCCGCGTGGCGTTTGAAACTTTGGGGTGCAAGCTGAATTTTTCAGAAAGCAGTGCCCTTGCCAATGGGTTATTGGAAGCGGGGTACGCGCGTGTTGGTACGGATGAAGGGGCCGATGTGGTGGTGGTGAATACCTGCAGTGTGACCGACCACGCCGATGCCAAATGCCGGAACATTGTGCGGCGCGCCAAAGCTTCAAATCCCGATTCTACGGTGGTGGTAATCGGCTGTTATGCCCAACTCAAGCCGGAAGAGATCTCTGAAATTGAAGGGGTTGATTTGGTGCTGGGTGCACAAGAAAAGTTCAATCTGGCGGCGTATGTCGAGCAACGGCAATCGATTAGCTCAAAAGCCAAGTCGCTGGGTCACGGGGTGGTGCACCGCGGTGAAATCCGTGAAGTCACTGCTTTTCATCCGGCAGTGAGTTCGGGCGATCGAACCCGAAGCTTCTTGAAAGTGCAAGACGGGTGCGATTATTTCTGCGCATTCTGCACCATCCCACTGGCCCGCGGAAGGTCCCGAAGTGCGGACGTAGAAACCACCTTGGTGGAGGCCCGCAAAGCGGCTTCGCAAGGTGCCCGAGAAATTGTGCTGACGGGGGTGAACATTGGGGATTTCGGAAAGGCGCAGGATCAAGACTTGTTGTCGTTGTGTCAGGCGCTGGAATCCGACCCTTTGTTGGAGAGCATCGAGCGGTACAGGATCAGTTCTATCGAGCCCAACCTGCTTTCTGAGGCTCTGATTGACTTCGTTGCCGACTCCTCAAAATTTCAGCCTCACTTTCACATCCCGCTCCAAAGTGGCAGCGATCGGGTGCTGGCAGCCATGCGCCGGAGGTACCGGACCGATTTGTACCGCGAGCGGTTGGACTACATCGTGAACCGAATGCCGGATGCGGCCATTGGAATCGACGTCATCGTGGGTTTTCCTGGCGAAGGAGAATCGGAATTTCAAGAGACGGCTTCATTTCTGGCCGATTTGCCTGCGGCTTACTTCCATGTTTTCACTTACAGCGAGCGTGCCAAGACGACTGCGCTGCGCATCGAAGAGGTCGTTCCCATTCCCACGCGCAAGACGCGAAACAAGGTTCTGCGTCAAATGAGCCTCAAAAAACAGTGGGCACATGCGGCCAAGTTCAAGGGTACGGCCCGTCCCGTTCTGTTGGAAGGTGAGGTCGATGAGTTGGGCCGCAGACTGGGCTATACGCCCGAATATGTGAGGGTGTCTGTTGAGGGTGCTGCGGACGTCCCTGCGGGCAGCATCGTTTCTGTAAAATTGGGGGCAATGTCCCAAGGACGCGTGCAGGCTCAGGTGGAGGAGTTGCTACCTTGACCGTCAAATTCACGCTGTGTATCCCAACTTGTATTTCTTATTGCAGGATCTCTTTGGCTGGGATGTTCCTGCCTTTAAACTGGTCAATTCGTTTGGATTGATGGTGGCGCTGGCCTTTGTAGCAGGAGGCTCATTGCTGAAGAGAGAACTCAAAAGGAAGGAGCTGGAAGGTGAGTTAGAGGCCACTGAACATGAGCAGTGGGTGGGCAAAAGTGCCGGTCCTCTCGCGTGGGCGTCTGGTGCTTTTTTGGGCCTTGTGTTGGGATGGAAAGTGACCTGGCTCCTGTGGAATGCCTCGGACCTCTTCAGTGCGGGAGGCCCCCCTCAACAGCATTTGTTCAGTGGTCAAGGATATCCTCTGCTGGGGGTATTGGGAGCGGCGTTGTTCGGCTATATGCGGTACCGTGAAGACATGGCCCAAAAGCTGGATGAGCCTCGTCAGGAAATAGTCAAGGTTCACCCGTGGGAACGGACAGGAAACATCACATTGTATGCCGCTGTCGGAGGTGTCATCGGCGCCAAGTTTTTTCATTTGCTTGAATACCCTGAGGAGATGGTGGCGTTTTTTACGGAGCCTTCGCTTCAGGGCTTCTTAGGGGGGCTCACCATTTACGGGGGGTTGATTGTCGGTGGCTTGGCGGTGGCGATGTATGGCAAGCGGCATGGCATTCCTTTTTTGAACCTTGCCGATGCCACAGCGCCCGGGCTGATGCTCGCCTATGGCATAGGGCGCATTGGATGTCAGGTGAGCGGAGATGGGGATTGGGGCATTCCCAATGTGAACCCCAAACCGGACTGGTTGTCGTGGGCACCTGATTGGATGTGGAGCTACCAGTTCCCCAACAATGTCAATGCAGTATTTGGTCCCCGCCCATCCGGTTACACGGGCAAGCTGATCACGGAGGCTGACCCTTGGCCGATCTTCGAAGGGTTTGGAACCTACCTCTCCCCTGGGGTCTACCCCACCTCCTTTTATGAAACCCTGATGGCGGTGGTCATTTTTTCCTTTTTGTGGGCCATGCGCAGGCGGTGGAAAGTTCCGGGAACCATTTTTTCAGCATACCTCATGTTCAATGGCATGGAGCGTTTTTGGATTGAGAAGATCAGGGTCAATGCTCCCATGGAATTTCTGGGCATGGTCATGACGCAGGCGGAACTCATCGCGGTGGTCATTTTCCTTTCTGGATTAGGGCTGTTGGCCTTTTTGCACCGAGAAACGTGGTTGAAACGCAGGAGTTCATGAAACTGAATGGGCCAGAGCTCACAGCGATTTTGGCTGGCGCAGAAGCGGTCATAAAGCCTGTTGGGCACTATTTGCTTGCCCAGCGTGTTCAGCACGCTGAGATTGAGACCAAGGGATTGAATTCGTTGGTGAGCCATGTCGATAAACATGCTGAGGCCCAACTGGTCCAAGGACTCAAGACCGTGTTGCCAGAGGCGGGTTTTTTGGCTGAAGAAGGCACGGAAGGTGCCAAAGATGATGCGCGGTTTAGATGGGTGGTGGACCCCTTGGACGGCACGACCAATTTGATCCACGGGTTGCCCGTCTACTGCGTGTCGGTTGCCTTGGTGGATGGCGATGATCCCATCGTGGCCGTGGTGTATGATCCGAACCGAGACGAGTGCTTTACCGCCACCAAAGGAGGCGGAGCGGCACTCAATGGCCGCACCATGCGCTGTTCGGATTGTGGCGCATTGCAACATGCTTTGATCGCCACGGGCTTTCCTCATTGGGATTTCACCCGGATGCCGGATTATTTGAAGGCCTTGACATCATTTGCAAAGGGCACCCGTGGTTTGCGGCGTATGGGCTCTGCAGCGATAGATCTGGCGTACGTCGCCTGCGGGAGGTTTGATGCCTTTTTCGAATACAGCCTCCAACCGTGGGACATCGCAGCTGGTTTGCTGTTGGTGACGGAAGCTGGCGGAAATGTCAGCGATTTTAATGGGGGCACTGATCCGGGCGTGTTGCTTTCGGGCAAGGAGACCTATGCAGCAGCGCCGGGCATCACTTCCGAAGGGATCTCCGTAATTCGTGACGCTTTTTGTTAAACCTCGTCCATAAGGGAACGTTCTTTTGGAGAACGTGAGCAACACAAGTGATCCTTCTACCCCACCTGAGTTCGAGCCGTGGATGCGGGCACACTATCGGATGGTGCTGGCCCAGAGCTGGAGGATGCTCGGTGTCACAGAGGACGCAGAGGATGTCGCTCAATCGGTCTTTGTGAAGGCGTGGCAAGCCTGGAATGGCTTTGAGGGCAATGAGGCCCAACGCAAGGCCTGGCTCTTGAGGATCACGCGCAATGCTACCGTGGACGCCGCACGCAAGCGCAATTTGCGCAGAATGGCACCCATTGACCTTGTCTTGGAAGAGCGAACGGCCCAGCTGATGTCTTCGCCTGAATTTGAAGGCGATGAGATCCTTGCCCGGCTGCACACCGTGATTTCGACCCTCCCTCCCAAACAAGGCTGGGTCTTTCAAGCGCGTTATTTCGATGGCCGGTCATACGCCGATTTGGCGATGGAAACAGGCACATCAGAAGGGGCCTTAAAGGCGTCCTATCACCATGCACGTAAAAAAATTGAAGCTGTCCTGAGAAAGGACGCAGAATCTCTGTTTCATTAAACCTCCACGAGGCCCTGCCGTTTTAACCATGATGTCTAACGACGACAATACCATCCCCAACCGACGCGACGACGGTTTCCGCGTTGCTGACGCGGCCGTGGATCGGGCAGTGTCTGAAGTGATGTCTGTCGTTGAACATGGGCCAGTGCGATGGCGCATTGCGCGTTGGCCGTTGGTGGCTTCAATCGCGCTGTTGATAGGCCTCATTGTCAATCTGTCTGAACTGATACAATCCGAGCCTTGTGTGACATTCGCCTGTCAATTGGAGTCACTGACTGATGAGGAGTTGTCCATGATGATGGAGGTGATGGATGAAGAACACCCCCTCATTTTGGAGGATGAGGATTGGCCCTCATTGTACTAAGTCAAATGCCATGAATAGAATGTATTGCCCACGAATGATGAGCCTCCTTGCAGGGGTGACCTTGGTGTTGTCGATGTCTGCTCAGCCCGACCGTGCTGAAGGTCCCATCGGCCGCGATGACGTCCGGGAACGTATGGAAGCCATGGTGGTCGGGTTTTTGACCGAAAAGCTTGAGCTGAACGCCGAGCAGGCACAGGTGTTTTGGCCCATTTTCAATGCGCACAAGGAAACGAAACGTGTGACGGAACGTCAAGAGAGAGAGGCCCGAAAAGCATTGGGCAGCTTTGATGGTGAAAGCACGGATGAGTTCAACGCCCTCTTGGATGCTTTAGAAGCAGCTGAAATCAAAAATGCGCAGATTCGTGCCGCGTTTTTACGCGAAGTGTCCGAGGCCTTCGATCCGGATTTTGCGGTGCGTTGTGTGCGGACACAGAAGGAATTCGAACGCATGATGCGCGAGCAGTTGCAGGAGAGGATGTCTCCCGAAGATAGAAGAGCACTGGGCAAAATGGGACGCGGACCAGGCCGCAAACAGCGCCGTTGACTAGCCCTCAGTGTCGGGTCTAAAAGTGAGGCAGACGCCATTGACACAGTGTCGCGTACCTGTCTCTGTGGGGCCATCAGGAAAGACGTGCCCCAAATGAGAGTCACAAGTGGAACAGCGGATTTCGATGCGGATCATGCCGTGGCTGACGTCACGGATCCGGGTCACCTTTTCGGTCTGGATCTCAGCGTCAAAACTGGGCCACCCGCATCCTGAATCGAACTTGGCGGTTCCGTTGTACAATGCAGTGTCGCACACCTTACAGTGGTAGGTGCCTAAACGGTGCTCTTCATTGAGGGGGCTGCTGAAAGGGCGCTCTGTCCCATTTCGGCGCAACACCCGAAACTCCTCAGGATTCAGTCGGCTGAGGAGGTCATCATCTTCAAGACCCTCTGCGCCCATCACTCAGCCGTTGGACGGGGATGAATTTCCGCCAGATTGACCTTGACCGCCACCTCCCCGGCGCTTGCCGTTTCGGTTCTTGCGGCGTTGGTTTCCTCCGCCTTTGCCTCCTTCTCCCCGCTGGCCCTCTGGTCGGTTTCCACCTCCGTTGCGCCTGCCGCCATTTCGGTGGCCTCCACCACCTCCACGGCGATCACCTCCGCGTCCACGTCCTCCACCGCCATGTCCACGGCCGCCCCGGCCACCTCGGTCAGATGGGGCATTGGGATCGTACTTCGGCCCTTCCCCCAATTCTGTTGGCAGCGGCTCCTTCCGCACTTCCATCTGGATGAGCTTCTCGATTTTGGAGAAGTTCCGCATCTCACCAGGGGTGATCAACGTGATGCCTACTCCGCCTCGTCCGGCACGCGCTGTCCGGCCAATGCGGTGCACATAGTCTTCTTCGTTCGGCGGTACATCGTAGTTGATGACCATTTCAATGTTGTCGATGTCGATGCCTCGGCTAACGACGTCAGTGGCGACCAGTACATGCACTTTTCGGTTGCGGAACCGGCGCATCACATCTTCTCTGTCCTTTTGGTCCAGATCAGAACTGATGGAGCCTACGTTCAGTCCTGCTTTGGACAGCGAACGCGCAATGATGGAGATCGAGCGCTTCCGGCTGGAAAACACGATGACGGACTCCAATCCGCGGTCCTTGAGCAGGCTGACCAGCAGCTTGGGCTTCTGGTCGTCGTGTACCGGGTAGGCCACCTGCATGACCTTCTCGGCAGGTCGCGAGAGGGCGATTTGCACCGTCACAGGGTCCTTGAGCATGGTGGTGGCCAGCTTGTTGATGCGCTCCGGCATGGTCGCGCTGTACAGCAAGGTCTGACGGTTGGGATTGCAGTGCTCTGTAATCCGGTTGATGTCGCCGAGGAAGCCCATGTCGAGCATGCGGTCGGCTTCGTCTAAGATCAAGACTTGAATTTTGGACAGGTCAACGTAGCCCAGGTTCATGTGGCTGAGCATTCGGCCCGGCGTAACGATGGCGATGTCGACGCCCGTGGTGAGGGCGTTTTTCTCGCGGTCAAAATCGCTGCCACTTCCCCCGCCATAGATGGCCACACTCGACGTGCCAGAGAAATAGCCGAAGCCCTCACAGGCTTGGTCGATTTGCAAGGCCAGTTCTCGGGTTGGGGTGATGATGAGACATTTGATGTGATCTCCTCCCTCCGATTCGTAGATGTTGTGCATCGTGGGCAGCAGAAAGGCTGCCGTTTTGCCCGTTCCTGTTTGCGCGATGCCGATCACATCTTTGCCTTCAGTGGTGGGTGGAATGGCCAGCGACTGGATGGGCGTGGCCACTTCGAAGCCCATGGCGTCCAGTCCGTCTTGGACTGCGTCGCACAAAGGCAACTCCTTAAAAGGAAGTTTGGGTGGTTCTTCGGAGGCGCCTTCCTCCGGTGATTCTTCTTTCGCGTCCCCGGTCGGCGCATCCGGCGCCTTGGCTTCTTGGTTGCCCGCATTGGGCTGGGACGCATCTTGTTGCTCCAACGAATCGTTGGCCTCGTGCGTATCTGTCATGTATGTCGTGATCGCCTCAAAGGCGTCTGTCACAAATGTCGGGCAGGAAGCTGTGGCTCCGACACGGTCTAAAATATTCGACTGAACGCAACCTTACGGGGTCTGAGGTGTTACATTAACTGCCCCTACATGCGCGGATTTACCCTCAATACTCTTCTGACGTTTGCGCTCCTTTTTTTGGGGGCTGGTGGGGCCTTGGCCACGCACATTGTAGGAGGAGAAATCAGCTATGAAGACCTGGGGAGTGGCAACTACCGGGTGAGGCTGGTGGTGTATCGAGACTGTGGTCCAGCGAATCAAAATGGCACCGGGTTTGACGATGCGGCCTCTGTGGGCATTTTCGACGGAAATGGGTTTTTGGTGGACATCCTCAACATTCCGCTCTCCTTTCAAAATGTCAGTGAAGTTCCCGTAGCATTGGAGAACCCTTGTGGAACGCCCCCTCCCTCGGTATGTGTCGAGCAAGCGGTGTACGAGCAAGTCGTCTCCATAGGTGAATCTCCCAATGGTTTTACACTCAGTTACCAGCGGTGCTGTAGGAACCCATCTATTGTGAACCTGAACAACCCGGATGATGCTGGGGCAACTTTTACCACCCAAATTCCAGGGACGAATTTGACCGAGGCCCCAAACAGCAGTCCGGTGTTTAACAGCCTCCCGCCTGTGGCATTGTGCGCAGGTTTTGACTTTTTCTTTGACCACAGTGCCACAGATTTGGATGGAGACAGTCTGGCTTACACTTTCTGTTCACCCTTGTTTGGAGGGTCTCCCAATGCACCTGCTCCAAACCCGCCCAATGGCCCTCCGTACACTCCGGTGAATTGGGCGCCGGGTTATTCGGCGACAGTGCCATTGGATGGTGACCCTGCACTGGTTATCGATCCGGTGACCGGTTTCATCACGGGAATGCCCAATGCGGCGGGCCAATATGTGATTGGGATTTGCGTAGAGGAATGGCGGGATGGCGTTTTGCTGAGCACGTCGAACCGTGATTTTCAGTTCAATGTCACCGTATGTGACCCCAACATTTCTTCGCTGGTGGCCAATCAAACCGGCGACCAGTTGTGCATTGGAGAGACGATTGACTTTCAGCAATTCAGCATCAATGCCACGTTTTTCCTTTGGGATTTCGGGGTGCCTGGAACTGAGGCAGACACATCAAACTTGGAGTCGCCTTCTTTCACTTTCCCCGAGCCGGGGGTTTACGATGTGATGCTCGTCGCCAATCCGGGTTGGCCTTGCGCGGACACTTCTTTCTCCATTTATGAGGTCTTCGAACCTGTCGAGCCTGAATTGGTCATCACCGGTTTTGATTGTCCTTCTGGCACACCATTGTATGACTTTGGGACCGCAGCGTCTTATTCAGACGCCACATTCCAATGGGACTTTGGCCCCCAGTCCTCTAGTGCAATTTCTGATTTGGCATCTCCGGAGGGCATCGGGTTCCCATCACCTTATGACGTAGAAGCGGAATTGACCGTGGTGCAAAACGGCTGTGTAGGCTCCGGTATTCTCGACTGGACTCCGCCGGATCCGCCCCAAGCGGAGATTGCACCTCAAGAGGATTTTTGCACGGGCTTCTCCCTGTCGTTTGATAACAACAGCACCAATGCCATTGGGTATACCTGGCAGTTTGGCGAACCTGGGAATGGCGATGTGTCTTTCGACGCCTTTCCAACTTGGACGTATGATGGTCCAGGAACATATGAAGTAGAGCTGGTGGCCCAAGGCGATTTCCATTGCCCCGATACAGATGTGGCCACCTTTGAAGTGGCTTGGCTTTTGGAGCCATTTGTGGAGAGTCAGGAGCCCGAATGTTTTCAAGGGCACAGCTTCAATTTCGAAGCCATTGGCGTGACCGATCCCAGCGCCACTTTTGAGTGGAACTATGCGCCCGGAAGCAGCATTTTGGAAGCGGGGCCCTTACTCGAAGGGGTGTCGTTTCCTGAGCCAGGAGTATATACTGTCGAAGTGGTGGTCACCGCCGAGGGCTGTGAGCGCGACTTTGAAACCGAGGTAGAAGTGTTGTTTGACCCGTCTGTCGCCTTCGATGGTGGACCGGTTAGTGGCTGTCCGCCGCTTCCTGTGAGTTTCGAAAACTTCTCCCAGACAGAGACATCGGCTTCTTATGTCTGGAATTTTGGAGATGGGAATACTTCGACTGCCCCATTCCCCAACCACGTTTATGCCCTTCCGGGAAGCTATACGGTCACCTTGGAAATGAGCACAGGGGGATACTGCGTGCAAGATCTTGCTGTGACTCAAACCTCTTTTGTGGAGGTGTATCCAGTGCCGACCGCTGGTTTTTCCATTGAGCCATCATTGGTGGGTATTCTAGAGCCGGTGGTTCAGGTGGAAGACCAAAGCGTGGGTGCGGTCCAGCATTACTACAACTTTGGGGATGGAGGATCTTCTACCTCCCCGAATGGCACCTACATTTTCCAAGGAGCGGGTGCATTTGATGTGACCCAGACGGTGATCAACAGCTACGGTTGCACCGCAACGGCTCAAGGAGAAGTGGGGGTCAATGGCACGCTGTTTTATGCGCCGAATTCGTTCACTCCAAACAACGACGGCGTCAACGATGTGTGGATGCCCACTGCGACGGGCCTTTCTGCTTATCAATGCAAGGTTTACAACCGTTGGGGCGATGTGGTGTTTGAAACCACGGATGAGAATGTGGGCTGGGTAGGCAATGTGAAAGCAGGCGAGCATTATGCCTCGGATGGCATCTATCTCTACGAGGTTTATTTGGAGGACCAATTGCGTCTTCCATTCACGTATTCCGGTCAAATTCAGCTGGTCAGGTAAGGTCGTATTTGATTCTGCTTACCTTTTCGCAACAAATCGGAATCATGGAAGGCGATCACAACCAATCGAACTGGGGACGGAATGACCGTCGAGAGGAGGACGTTCATACCATTGCCGTCAAGGCGGGTAAGCGGACTTATTTCTTCGACATTCGTGCGACCCGGGCCAAGGACCTGTACCTCACCGTTACAGAAAGTAAGCGTCAGACCAATGCCTCTGGAGAGGTGACCTACAGCAAGCACAAGTTGTTTCTGTACAAGGAAGACTTCGAGAAGTTCCACGATGGACTCCGTGATTCCTTAGAGAAGATTGCAGAGTTGCAAGGCACCGATGGTTTTCAGTCAGGTGAGCCCAATGGGCCAGCGCGGAATCCTGAGAATCAAGAGGACAGCGGCGACGTGCGCTTCGAAGATTTGTGAGCACCCCGATCCTCATTGCGGTGGGGTTTCGTGTGGATAATTCTATGGCTTTATGGGCTTCGGTCGCGGTTATCTTTGAGATTCACCGCCATGGAACTGACCTACCTCGGACATAGCTGTTTTCTCTTTGTTTCAGGTGGATTGCGTGTCTTGATCGATCCGTTCATTTCGCCCAATCCATTGGCCACAGGCATCTCTTTAGACGGCCTGTCCCCTACCCATGTGTTTTTGACGCATGGCCACGAAGACCATGTGGCCGATGCGGAATCGGTGTTGCGTGTTTCGGGTGCCCAGCTTGTGGCGCCTTACGAGGTGGCCATGTGGTTCGCTTCCAAGGGGGTTGAGGATGTGAAGCCGGTAAATCCGGGCGCCGGTTTTAGCGTAGAAGCTGCGGGAGCATCGGCAGGTGTGCGCGTGGTGGGTGCGGTGCATTCCTCTACCCTTCCCGACGGCGCTCCAGGAGGGGTTCCGTGTGGATTTGTCTTTGATTTTGAAGGCACGAGGGTCTACCATGCAGGAGACACGGATCTTTCCATGGATATGGAGCTCATCGGCCGGTTGTGGACACCGGACTGGGCACTACTTCCCATAGGTGGAACGTTCACCATGGGGTACGTTGATGTTCCAGCGGCCATGGACATGTTGGGTTGCCGTCAGGTGGTCGGCATGCATTATGATACTTTCCCTCCCATCGTCATCGATCGGGAGGCGGCCCTCAGCACCGTTCGGGATGCGGGGGGAGAACTGCACTTGCCCAAGATTGGGGCTGTGCTTGAAACAGTGAATTGACAATGGGTAAGATTATCGCCATAGCGAACCAGAAAGGAGGAGTGGGTAAAACCACCACCGCCATCAACCTCGGTGCCAGTCTCGGAGCACTTGAGTACAAGACTTTGCTTGTAGATGCAGACCCACAGGCGAATTCAAGTTCAGGCGTTGGGGTAGACCCCAAGTCCGTGGACAACGGCACCTACCAATGTCTCATCGATGGGACAGAGGCGCGTACCGCTATTCTGGAGACAGGAAACCCCAATTTGTGGTTGCTCCCTTCTCACATCGACCTTGTCGGTGCTGAAATCGAACTGATCAATGAGGCAGAGCGCGAGCACCGGATGCGCAAGGCCTTGGAGCCGTTGAAGGACGACTTCGATTTCATCTTGATTGACTGCTCTCCATCCTTGGGCTTGATCACATTGAACGCCCTGACAGCGGCGGATTCGGTGGTCATTCCTGTGCAGTGCGAATACTTCGCTTTGGAGGGGCTGGGCAAGTTGCTCAACACGGTGAAGATTGTGCAAGGAGGTTTGAACGAAAACCTGAACATCGAGGGCATTTTGTTGACCATGTATGACACCCGTCTTCGCCTGTCGAACCAAGTCGTAGAGGAAGTGCGCATGCACTTTAGGGACATGGTGTTTGACACCTTGATTCACCGCAATACCCGATTGGGCGAAGCGCCGAGTCATGGCGAAACGATCGTGATGCACGATGCGTCGTGCAAGGGGGCCATCAACTACCTCAATTTGGCCAGGGAGATCCTCCAGAAGAACGACCTCACGAAATTGCCCAATGCCGAAAAGTTCCTCGATGAGGATGCGGGCATGACGGCGGCAGAACCAGGCGATGCGCCTGTTGGTCTGAATTGATTCTCATAGGGCATGGCGAAAAAGTCAAAGAAACCAGCACTGGGAAGGGGCTTGGGGGCATTGCTACAAGCCCAACAAGCCGATCAGTCCGGGACATTGCCTGTGGCAGACGCGGTCGAAGCGAAGCAAACAGGAGAGCCTGCAGTGAACATGGCAGGCCGGGTGGCCTTGTTGCCCATATCGGCAATAGAGGCCAATCCCGATCAACCCCGCCGAACCTTTGAGCCTTTTGCGCTCAACGAACTGGCCGAAAGCATAACCACCCTGGGCATCATTCAGCCCTTGACTGTTCGCCGCATGAGTGCTGCGAAGTACCAGCTCATATCTGGTGAGCGCCGGTTTAGGGCGTCGCAACTGGCAGGCTTGGATCAGGTTCCTGCATATGTCAGGGAGGCCAACGACCAAGAGATGCTGGAGATGGCCTTGGTCGAGAACATTCAGCGAGAAGACCTCGATGCCATAGAAGTGGCCATCAGCTTTCGCCGCTTGATGGAGGAATGTTCCTTGACCCAAGAAGAGTTGGCGTCAAGGGTGGGCAAGCAGCGCTCCACCATCAGCAATTACATCCGCTTGTTGGGCTTACCGGCCCTGGTGCAGCAATCTGTAGCAGCGGGTCATCTGAGTTTCGGACATGCGCGTGTTTTGGCTGGACTGCAGGAAACCAAGAACCAGAAGGCGCTCTATCAGCGCATCATTGGCAAGGGGCTGAATGTCCGTCAGACGGAACGTGAAGCCAGTGAGATGTTGGGCAGAAAGCCTTCCAAAAAGACCGTTAAAGGCGCTGCCTTGAGTCTTCAAATGCAGACCATGAGGGCGCATTTGAGAAGCCGTTTTGCTGGCCGCACACTGGATGTAAAGGCCAGAGAAGACGGCGCTGGTCGCGTGGAATTGTACTTTCAAAATGCCGACGATCTCCAGCACCTGCTGGACGAATTGGGTGCCCGTTGATGGGACGCTTGCACTTCTTTTTGCTGGGGCTGGGCTGCTTTGTTGCAGCGCAGGGCGATGCGCAAGTAGAGGAAAACCAGCTTGAGCGGGAGTTTCGCATTGGGCGCACCACATGGCACAGCGCTGTGGTCCCGGGATGGGGGCAGTTGGACAACAAGAAATGGTGGAAGGTGCCTTTGGTGTACGGAGGATTGGGAGCTGCAGGCTACTTTATTCACGCCGAAGGTGACCTGTACCGCGGTTACCGCGATGGATATCAGGCCTTGACTGACGACGATCCTACGACCCTTTATGCCACGGAATACGATACAGAGACGGTTCGAGATTTGCGGGACTTTCACCGGTCCAACTTTGAGCAATCGATTCTGGTCTTTGTGTTGGTGTGGGGTGCCCAGGTGGTGGACGCCCATGTAGACGCCCATTTGTTGGGCTTTGACGTGAGTGAGGATTTGGGTTGGATGCCAGGCGTGGGCCCCACCATTGGCTTCACATTGTCCCGAAATGTGTTGCCGCGTCGAACATCGAGGTCAAAATGAACGCCATGCCCAGCGACACACTCCGAGTATTGGTGATTGGCCGTGGAAGGATGGGCGCTGCTGTGGAACAGGCGGCTGCAGCCCGTGGCCACGAGGTAGTGGCATGGATGGGGCGCGAAGATGTGGCGCAGCCCACTTGGCCCAGTGCTGATGTTGCCGTGGAATTCACGGCACCAAACAGTGTGGTGTCGGTGATGGCGGCATGCCGAGAACGTGGCGTCCCATTGGTGAGCGGAACGACGGGATGGACAAAACACCTTCCTGAAGTTGAATCGGCGGCCATTCAGGCTGGACACCGGGTGGTTTGGGCTCCGAATTTCTCAAAGGGGGTCTACCTCTTTAGAAAGGCTTTGCGGCAAGCAGCGCAAGCGATGCAAGAACACGGTGAGTTTTTGCCATCGGTCCACGAGGTCCATCATACGGGGAAATTGGACGCGCCGAGTGGTACAGCCCTGGCCATAGCAGAAGACCTTGACGCATTGGGATGGACCGATGTGCCGGTTACAGCGCAGCGTCTGGCGGGCGTGCCCGGTACCCATCAGGTCGAGTGGCGCAGTGAAATCGACAGCATTAGCATGGTCCACAGCGCGCACAATAGATCTGGCTTTGCTCACGGTGCCATTGAAGCCGCCGAATGGTTGGTCCGACACACAGGTTCGTGCAATAATATTTACGGCATGAGCGACGTTTGGGGTTGATATTGCACCCTGACTTCAGTACCGCACCGGTCCCATGAGCATCTCTCTGATTCTGCTTCTCGCCCTACCCGTGTTTCACATGGTCACACTCCCGAGGCTGTTTGCCCGCGCGGGTATGACCGGTTGGTACGGCTACATTCCTGGCCTCAACTATTGGGTGTTGTTGAAGATGCTCAAGAGGCCCATGCAATGGATGCTTCCCCTTCTCTTTCCGGGGCCAAACCTATTGATGGCGACCATTTTGCATGTAGAAATTGGCCTGGCTTTTGGCAAACGGTCTACCCCTCTGCAGTGGTTTTTTGGTGCATTGCCTTGGGCAGCGCTGCCTTGGCTGTCATTTGTGGACGACGCCGCTTTTGTGGGTCCCCGCGACTGGACCAACGTCAAAAAGACGTGGAGGCGCGATTGGTCTGAGGCCATTTTGTGGGCCACTGTCGTGGCTTCGCTGATTCGGGGATATGTGTTCGAGGCGTTTACCATTCCAACGGCCTCTATGGAGGACAGCATGCTCGTGGGAGACTACCTGGTGGTGAGCAAAATGAGCTATGGTGCCAAATTGCCAGAGACTCCGCTCTCATTGCCTTTTGTGCACAATGCGATTCCGGGAACCGACTTGAGAAACAGTTATCTGGAATGGGTGAAGTTGCCCTACCAAAGGCTGCCAGGATTCGGGTCCATCGACCGTTATGATGCCGTTGTGTTCAATTTCCCCAATGGAGACTCGGTGATCGTGGATGCTTATTTGGCCGGCCACGACTACCATGCTTTGATCCGACAAAGGGCCTTGGGTTTTGCGGGAGGTGACCCGGTGGCATATGAGGCCGACCGGGGCCGATTCAATGACATGGCCCGCAAGGATTGGAACAGGACCCACGGCATCAAGCCACGTCCTGTCGACAAGAAAGAGCACTACGTGAAGCGCTGCGTGGGCTTACCAGGTGAAGACTTGGCCATCGTGGACCGCAAGTTGATCATTGATGGACAAGAGGTCGAAAGCCCTCCTGGACTGCAATTCAATTATTTGGTGCGACTCAAGCGCGAGGCCGACCTGCGCATCATCCGCGACCGGTTGGGGTTGACTGACATTGACATTCAAGGCAAAGGTGGAGGGGGCGTTTACTTTATCGCCCTGCGCGAGGATGAGGCGGCCATGCTTGAATCTCAGGATATGGTGGCAGACATTCAAATCTTTGATTCTTCCTCACGGCGCGGTACACTGGACATGTACCCCAACACCAATACGTTTGATTTTGCGACTTGGGAATTGGACAATTACGGTCCCATACACTTGCCCGAAGCTGGAGAAACGGTGGAGCTCACGCCGCGCAATATTGCGGTGTACCGGCGGGCCATTACGGCGTATGAAGGCCATACACTGGAAGAGCGTGGCGACGAGGTCTTGATCGATGGCGTGCCTGCTACCTCTTACACGTTTGCCCAGGGATATTACTGGCTCATGGGAGACAACCGCCATTCATCGGCTGACAGCCGCTATTGGGGCTTTGTGCCCGAAGACCATGTGGTGGGCAAGGCCTCGTTCACTTGGTTCAGCAAGATGAACGAAGCGCAACACGGAGAATCGGGCATCCGCTGGGACCGCATGTTCAAGTCGGTGAAGTGACGCTCAAAGTTCGCCGGCTTCCCCTCTGTCCTTTTCCGCCGGTTTCATGGTGGGGTTTGGCCATGGGCCAGGCCATCAGGTTGGACGGTTTGGAGCACTACCCCAAGCGGACTTTTCGCAACAGGTACACCTTGTTGCAATCCACTGGACCATTGGAAATCTCTGTACCTGTTGAGCGGCGTGGAGGGCGTCCCCGTGCCCAAGATGAGACCTTGCGCATTGGGGGTGACCACGACCGCAAGGCTTGGCAGGCTGTGAGAACGGCCTATGGCAGGGCGCCATTTTTTGAGGAGATGGAGGATGAACTTCTCGGCCTGTATAGAAATGGCCCTGAAACATTGGGCGGATGGAATCGGGCCACCATAAGCTGGGCAGCGTCATGGCTTGGAATTGAAGTTCCCGCAGATGTCGCGGCTTCGGAGTATCCAGAAACCGAGGCGACACCTGTTGTGCCATTGACGTCCCCTTTAGGGGCGATTCAACATTGGCCGCATGTGTGGCAGGACAGGCTGTCCGACATCCCCTATGCGCGGCTGGGTATTCTGGACGTGTTGGTGCACTTGGGACCCGGCGCAGCTGGAGCGATTAAGCCGATTCCACCGAGTGGATTTCCGCATCCAGAATCACGTCCAAAATGACAATGCGCCCCTCTTCTACGAGATAGTAGATCCGGTGGTTGTGGGCCAAAACACTGCGTACATCGCCGAATTGAAGGTCGAATTTGGCCTTGCGTGAACCATGTGGTGCCGCATTGCGCCCCAGAGATCGGATGACGGATAGGATTTCGTCTTTGGATTTCTCGGCACCAATCAGTGACGCCCCTTGAAGGTGGTGGATGATGCGTTCCATGGCGGTCATGGCGCGGTCTGCTATGATGACGGTTCTGTTCACAGGCACAAGATCGCCATGCGCGAACAAAGGCGCTCATAATTCGGCATGGGATTGGAAAAGTACAGCCGCCGCTGCCCCTACTTTTGGCGCATGGAGAATGTCATTTCGGCCTTGGCCAAGACGCCACTTTACGATATGCATGTAGCTGCAGGCGCAAGAATGGTCCCTTTTGCTGGATTCGAAATGCCCGTGCAATACGCCGGGTTGCGGGTTGAGCATGAAGCCGTGCGCACTGCGGCCGGGCTGTTCGACGTCAGTCACATGGGGGAATTGTGGTTTTCTGGGGCTGGTGCCAAAGGGTATTTGCAATTCCTGCTGGCAGGCGACATCGAGAAAGCGGCACCCGGTCGGGCGTTGTACACCTGTCTCTTGAATGGTGAAGGTGGCATTGTAGAAGACCTGTTGGTCTATGGATATGAAGACCGCTACATGCTTGTGGTCAATGCGGCCAACCGGCCTGAGGTGGTAGCCTTGGTCCAGGAGACCTTGCCCGACGACGTGGTGTTCGAAGATGCGAGTGACCACACGGCCTTGATGGCCTTGCAAGGGCCGAATTCGGATGCGGTGATGAAGGCTGCGGGCGTGGACCTTACCGACCTCAAGTATTACCACCACCGGACTGTAGCGATGTGCGGTACCGAGGTTGCAGTTGGGGCGACAGGATACACAGGTGAGCGCGGTTTTGAGCTCTACGTTTCTGCAGCATTTGCCGAAGAGGTTTGGCGCACGTTGATGGCTGCAGGAGCACCTTCGGGCGTTCAGCCATGCGGATTGGGAGCCCGAGATACACTGCGTCTCGAAAAGGGGTTTTGCCTGCACGGAAACGACATCGGACCTCATTGCAACCCTGTGGAAGCGGGGCTCTCTTGGACAGTGGGCTGGAAAACGGAGTTCCGAGGCCGTGAGACGCTGGCCGCTGTACGTGAGCGTGGACCTGCCCGGAAATTGGTGGGCTTTAAGCTGACCCAGCGTGGAATCCCGCGAAAGGATTACGTCATATTGGACGCAGAAGGAAACGACATTGGACGGGTGACCAGTGGCACCCAGTCTCCTTCGCTAGGCTTGGCCATCGGTTTGGGCTATGTGGCATCGGATTGGTGTGCCAAGGGAACGCGAATCTTCATTTCGATTCGCGGGAAGTCCATAGAGGCCGAAGTCACAGCGGTTCCATTCCTTTGATTTACATCAGCTGATACCATGAAAGAATCAACCCAAACGTCAGAGCGTCAAGAGCGCCGCGTGGAAGTGTGTTTTTCTCCGCGGCAGTTTGACCTGTACAAGGACGAGTTTCATACCTGTGTTGTGATCGATGTTTTGCGGGCCACTTCTGCCATCTGCACGGGTCTTGCCCATGGTGTTGACCGCATCATTCCTGTCCCAACATTGGAAGAAGCACGCGCTTTGCAAGCCAAGGGCTGCATTGCTGCGGCCGAGCGCAACGGTCAGATTGTAGAAGGATTTGACTTTGGCAACTCTCCCCGTTCGTACATGGACGGTTCTTTGAAAGGCAAAACTGTGGCACTGACCACGACCAATGGGACAAAGGCCATCGACATTGCCCGAGGTATGCCCCAAGTGGCCATTGGAAGCATCAACAATTTGGATGCGATCTGCACCTGGCTGATGCAGCAGCCAGGCCATGTGCTGCTGCTGTGTTCGGGATGGAAGGATAAATTCAACCTGGAGGATACCGTATGTGCAGGGGCCATTGCAGACAACCTGATTGACATTGCACGCTACCGCAGCGTAGAAGACAGCACCATCGCTGCAAAGCACCTGTTCATGGGCGTAAGGGGAAGCGTTTTTTCATTCCTGAAGGCCTCATCTCACCGCCGTCGCTTGCGCAATTTGAGCTTGGGCGAAGACATCAAGTATTGTCTCACGCCCAATACCGTGAACATCGTTCCGGTATTGCATGATGGTGCATTGGTGGATTCGCGGCGCATCAAGGAAGGGGTGCTGATGGATGCGGTGGACTGACCGAATCAAGTTTGGTGGTGGCATCGCTCTGATGTGTTGTGTGTGTTGGTCATGGGGTTTTCCTGTTCACCGCCACATCAACCGGTCTGCCGCCGAAGCCTTGCCCTTGCCACTCAGGAGTTGGCTGATGTGCGAAGTAGAATGGCTCTCCGCGCATGCCACAGATGCCGACAAACGAAAGCACACTGTGGAGCGAGAAGCTCCAAGGCATTACTTGGACTGGGACGCCCCTGCCCTGTCCTGTCTTGACCCTTTGGGCGATTCGCCTTGGTTCAGCCATGCAGTGGAGGCCTGCAGCGACGATACACTGTGGGAGTATGGGGTGTTGCCGTGGCAAATCGGATGGTCTTACAGCAAACTGGTGGTGGCCTTTGACAGTGTGGACCGGAACGCCATTTTGAGACATGCGACAGACTTGGGGCATTATGTAGCCGATGCCCATGTCCCTTTGCACACCACGCTCAATTACAATGGTCAACTGACGGGCCAAGACGGGATTCACGGAGTGTGGGAAACCCGTCTGCCTGCCCTTTTTGGTGGAGTGTATGACTTGGTTGTGCAAGAGGTGCAGTACATCCCCGATGTCAACCGGTGGGCTTGGCAAACACTGGCGCACAGCCATGGCCATGTAGAGGCAGTTCTGGCAGAAGAGCTGGATGCCACCGTTCAATTTGGCGAGGGTTTGGTGCGTGAAGAACGGGGAGGGTCCGTGGCGCTTCAACAGGATGAAGCGTGGTGCGCTGCTTATCATTTGGGGTTGGCGGGGATGGTGGAGGCCCAATGGCGGTCCTCTATTGTGGGGGTCTCCTCGCTGTGGTACAGCGCCTGGGTGGATGCAGGAGAACCGGATTTGTCTGGGGTCTTTGTCCCATTGGAAAGGCCCTGGTGGAGGCGTTGGAGCGATCGGTTGAGATGGGGGGCTCGAATCCGACAGACTCCGGTACCTTGAGCCGATGCGGAGGATCGTATTGCTGAACCCCTATGCCGCGGGCAGCCATGCGCAGTGGGCGCGCGGTATGGTGAGGGCGTGCCCTCTGGCAGCCCAGCGTGCCGGAGAAGAAGCGCAGTTTGAGTTGTATGAATTGCCAGGGCGGCATTGGAAATGGCGCATGGTTTCGGGAGCTCTGGCCTTGGTGGACAGGATGAACAAGACAGGCGCCTTTGACCGTGACATCGACCGGTTCATTGTCACAGACATGATGGATGTTGGACAGTTTAGGTCTGCCCTGCCACCGCGATTCAGGACCGTCCCCATCATCCTGTACTTTCACGAAAACCAGCTCACCTTTCCCGCCCATCAAGAAGGCCCCACTTTGGATTGGGACCGGCACTATGCTTTCTTAAATGTGACGAGTGCCCTTTTGGCGGATCGGATTTGGTTCAATTCTGAATACCACAGATCGGCGTTTCTGTCGGCGTTGCCTGATTTCATGTCGGCTTTCCCTGCTCCGCGGCCGCGTGATGCGGTGGAACGCATCGCTTCCAATTCGGAGGTCATGCCCATCGGCATTGATGATGATGTCATGGCGCTGGGTGCCTCACCGGAGCTGCGTCCGCGTATTTACGGAGATGGCCCTCCCATAGTGGCGTGGAACCACCGTTGGGAATATGACAAGGGGCCAAGCTCTTTTCTGGACTGTTTGAAAACTGCTGAGGCCGCAGGGTTGGATTTCCGGCTCGTTATGCTCGGTCAGCAATTCGAACGGGTCCCCGATGCGTTTGATGAAATCCAATCGTGTTTCGGGGACCGCATACTGCAGTGGGGTCATTTAGAATCTCGATCGGATTATGTGCAGGCTTTGGGGTCATGTGACATTGGCCTTGTGACGGCCCATCATGACTTTTTTGGAATCAGTGTCTTGGAAGCTGCCGCCATAGGTCTCGATATGGTTGTGCCGCGTGAATTGGCTTACCCCGAGCATTTCGGATCGGAGGGGCTGGTTCAGAGGGAAGATTTGCCCGAAGCTTTCTGCGCATCGTTGCAACGGTTGCCAAGAAATTGGTCAACGCGGGTTGTTCATTATTCTTGGTCACAAGTGGCGAGCAGTGTATGGATGGGGTTATTTGTAGTATGAACTGAGTTTGTATTGTAGGCGGAAGCCTTTCGACGTCACAGAATATCAAAAATGTGGAGGGGTGTAATTGGGGTAAACCGACCCGTTTGGAATTGTAGATATTGGACGAGTGGTGTTTTTTGTACCCTCGAGTTCGGGTTATGAACGCCCGAGATTTTTGCACCATATTGGAAGGCGAATGGCGGAATGAATTTTCGAGAAAATCAAGGGGGGTAGCCCTTTTTTTTATCGAACCTTCCGGGAATATTTGTCTCCCCAACAGGGTTGCTTGGAAATCCATTTTTCTCGCAAAAAGTTTTACACCTACAACCACACCCGCATGAACTTGAATCACGAAAGCGTCTGGGCGAATTGCCTCTCTTTTATCGAAGACAATGTCAGCGCGCAGGCTTTCAAAACGTGGTTTGTTCCCATCAAGGCCGTAAAGCTCGAAGAGGCTGTATTGACCATACAGGTCCCCTCCCAGTTCTTCTATGAATGGCTCGAGGAGCATTACATTGAATTGTTGCGCAAGGCCATTGGCAAGGAGCTTGGCAAGGAGGCCCGATTGGAGTATTCCATCATTATGGAACAGCCTGCTGCTGGAACGTCCCCGTATACCGTTAAAGTCCCTACGTCTCATCATGCTGCAGTCCGGAACCGTTCGGTCCAGATGCCCATGGACTCTACTGAGGCTCCCATCAAGAATCCTTTTGTGATTCCTGGTCTCAAGAAGCTGAACATTGATTCGAACTTGAATCCCAAGTACAGCTTTGAGAATTTCATCGAAGGCGAAAGCAACCGCTTGGCGCGCAGCGCAGGATTCGCAGTGGCACAGAAGCCCGGAGGCACGGCCTTCAACCCGCTGTTGATTTACAGCCCTGTCGGATTGGGCAAGACCCACTTGGCACATGCCATCGGAATTGAGATCAAGAACCGTTCTCCGGAAAAGACGGTCCTCTATGTGAACTCCGAAAAGTTCACGCACCAGTTCATCGATGCGGTCCGCAACAACAGCGTCAACGACTTTTCTCACTTCTACCAGCTCATGGATGTGCTCATCGTAGATGACGTGCAGTTCTTTAGCGGAAAGGAAAAGACACAGGATGTGTTCTTCCACATCTTCAACCACCTCCACCAGACAGGCAAGCAGATTGTCTTGACCAGTGACAAGCCTCCTGTAGAGATGCAGGGCATGGAGCAGCGGCTGCTCTCCCGCTTCAAGTGGGGACTCAGTGCAGACGTGCAGGTGCCCAGTTTGGAGACTCGGATGGCCATCCTCGAAAAGAAGATGTACGCCGATGGCATCGAGTTGCCCCGTGAAGTCATGGAGTACCTCGCCTACTCGATCAATACGAACATTCGCGAATTGGAAGGTGCGCTCATCAGCTTGATCGCGCAGA
>CBFHUP010000034.1:0-29815 GCA_965659115.1 uncultured Flavobacteriales bacterium
TCTCGAGCTCCACTTCTGTTCGCGCTGCGACTTCTTCTGGAGACAAAACCCCCATTGAATCAAACAACGCCACCACCTCCTTGCGGTCCCATACAGACAGCGCGCTTGGCGTATCGAGCAAGTTGGACAGGCCGCGCTTGGTCGCCTCTTCCACCCACTCTTGACCGTAACCATTGCCTTCGAAACGGATCGCCTTGCTTTGCTTAATCAGGGCTTGAATCTCCTTCAGCAACGCTTCGTCCTTCTTGTCGCCAGCAGCAATGCGCTTGTCCACGGCAGCCTTGAACATGTTCAGCTGCTCGGCCACGATGGTATTGAGTACCGTCATGGGCACAGCGCAATTTGCGGTGCTGCCCACAGCACGGAATTCAAACTTGTTGCCTGTGAAGGCAAAAGGTGAAGTGCGATTGCGGTCTGTGTTGTCGAGCAACACCTCTGGAATCCGACCGATTTCAAGTTTGACGGCGGTCTTCTCGTCCGGGCTCATTTTGCCTGCGCTGACGTTCTTTTCGACGGCGTCGAGCAACTCTGTGAGCTTGCTGCCGATGAAAGCACTGATAATGGCCGGCGGGGCCTCATTGGCTCCCAAACGGTGGTCGTTTCCAGCGCTGGCAATCGCGGCCCGCAACACATCTGCATGGCGGTGAATGGCTGCAATGGTGTTCACGAAAAAGGTGAGGAACCGCAAGTTCGTCTTGGGGTTTGTCCCTGGCTTGAGCAGGTTTACCCCGGTGTTGGTGCCCAAAGACCAGTTGTTGTGCTTTCCTGAACCGTTGAGTCCCGCAAAAGGCTTCTCGTGCATCAAGCACCGGAAATCGTGGCGCAATGCCACGCGCTCCAGCAAGTCCATCAACAACAAGTTGTGATCGTTGGCCAGGTTGGCCTCCTCAAACACGGGAGCCACTTCGAACTGATTCGGAGCCACTTCGTTGTGACGCGTGGTCACCGGTATGCCCAGTTTGTGGGCCTCGCACTCAAACTCCTGCATGAAGGCCATGACACGGGGTGGAATGCTGCCGAAGTAGTTGTCGTCCAACTGCTGGCCTTTGGCGGGCGCAGCACCGAGGAGGGCGCGGCCAGTTTGGCTCAGGTCAGGTCGGGCATTGTACAGTGCCTTGTCTACCAGGAAGTACTCTTGCTCCCAACCGAGGGTGGCCACCACCTTGGTGACGTTCTTGTCGAAGTACTGGCACACCTCAGATGCCGCCTTGTCCACTGCCGTCAAGGCCTTGAGCAAAGGCGCCTTGTTGTCGAGCGACTGGCCCGTATACGCAATAAAGATGGTGGGGATGCAGAGGGTCTCACCGATCAAGAATGGCGGACTGCTGGGATCCCACAAGGTGTAACCTCGGGCCTCGAAGGTTGAACGGATGCCGCCATTCGGAAAGCTTGAGGCATCGGGCTCTTGTTGAACGAGCAGGCTGCCGTCGAACCGCTCGATGGCTCCTCCCCGGCCATCAGGTTGGATGAAGCTATCGTGCTTCTCGGCGGTACTGCCGGTCAATGGCTGGAACCAGTGGGTGTAGTGCGTAGCGCCGCGGGCCATGGCCCACTCTTTCAAAGCACTGGCCACCTGGTCGGCAATCTTCCGATCGATGCGGGTCCCGTCTACCATGGCGGACACCACATGCTCGTATGCTTCTTCTGTCAAGTACTCGCGCATAGCGCTGAGCGTGAAGGCCAGATCTCCGTAATACTCAGAAATCTTGGCGGAAGGCGGATTGACCGACTTTGGGGAACGTTCGAGGACGTCTTCGATGGCGGTAATGCGGAAATTGGACATGTTGATTTTGTCTGAGCCGACAAAATTACACAACTACCCCCTCTAAAATGAGTGACGCAGGCAAAATAAAGTGCTTTTTCTCACCACCGCCCCCTTTTTGAGGGGGTCTATCTGTTGAAAAGTGGTTTTTTCAGAAGCAAGCCCCCCGTTTGAGGCTGTGGCCCATCAAAAAATGACCACCCTTTCTCTCACCATCCTTCCCGGTTGGGTCAATATGAGCATGTGCACCCCTGCCGGAATATCCTGAACAGGGATTCGGCCTTGGAACCTGGCTCCTTCAACAGCTTGGCCCCTTCCCGAGCGCACTGTGCGCCCGGCAGCATCCTGAAGTTGCCAATCGAACTGGCCTTGCCACCCTTCCAAAGCAAACGACACGTCGTGTCGCGTGGGATTGGGAAACACCTTGACAGAGGCTGCATTTACAGGAGGCGCCGCGACGTCGTTGACGAGGTTCGTCTCGAAGTGAAAGCGGTGCACAATGGATTTTCCAAAGTCCGGCTCAAAGGTGATCCAATTGCCTCCCACCTTTCTCAGACGCACGAAGCCGCTTCCGTCATCGTTGGCCCAGAAGCTGATGCCGTCATCATCCGCATCTTGAAACTCGAAGGTGTAACACCCCTGGTTGAGGTAAATGGTGTCGCGGTATTGGGTGTTCGCTTCGGGATAACTCCGCTCGAAATAGACTGTGCCGTCCTGGTGAATGAGCTTGGCACTGTTTTCCCAAGGTGTGCTGTTGGTGCGGACAAACACGATGAGGCGGTTGTCATCCTCATCGCCTGGGTCCTCCATGTAGGTATAGGTCGGAGGGCGACGGAACGTACTGCGGACCTCATTGTTCCAATCCACTTCATCCGTCCCGCCATTGGGAGCGGACACCCGGGCCACAAACGCGAGGTCCTCCTCGCTGTCCCCATCCCACAAGGCAGCATCCAATGCGACCAGTTCCACGACCTCCTCTTCCAAGAAGGCCAGTTCACCTGTCCAAGTGTAGGACTGAAGGTTGTCGGGCAGTCCAAAAGTGATGGTGCAAGAGGTCAGTGGTGTGCTGCCGCTGTTGCGCAAAACCACCTGAGGTCGGTCGCAGATGGGGTTGGTCCGTGAAGCCAATTTGGTGCCACTCGGCGCCAATACCTCTACCAATTCAGCATCCAAGCTGTGGTTGGCGGGGCCGTAGGCAATGATTTGTCCCTCAAAACGGTAATTGCCATCGGGGTCATAGTCCACGTCGTAGTCTACCGTGAAGGGTCCGTCCCCGGCCACATGCGGTGTCAGCTCCATGTCTCGGGTATCCACTGGAGCGCCAGGGCACCAACCTGCCCGGTCGTAAATCCAGGTGCCGCCCTGTGGGAACAAGGCGTTGTCTGCGCACTCCTGCATGATCTGCCATGACCAAAGTTCTTGGCCGTCAACCTTGACCTTGTGGATGTTGTAGCAGAACTCTGCGCAGTTGTTGCCCGATCCAAATCCATGGCCAGAGGCGCGGGTTTTCAAGCGCCACATCTCCTCTGCTGCATCCGGGGTATAGGCATAATCGACAACATTCTGATCGAAGGTGGAGAGGCCGTATTGGCCCTTCCAAAAAGCCTCCACACCCATGACATCGCGGGCGGGCTCACCCTCGATGAAGTGAAATTTGAGGTCGAGCAATTCTTGCCAGTTGCCCGCCTGCAATTCCACGCTGTCGCGCAGCAAGGGCAGGTAGTCGGTCACGTCATACCACCACGTCCACCCATCGTCTCCCAAGTCCAATCCAATTCCGTAGGGGGTGATGTAGCGGTACAGCTCATAACGGTCAATGACATCAAACGGCACCCCGAAGTAATCCAAGGTGTCATTGATGACCTCGGTCACCACACCGGGCACGGGGTAGGTCAGCGTGTCTCCAAACAATGGCACCAACGAGGTCTCCCCTGGCGGGTAGTGGTAGGTCAAATCGGTCATGACCACCCCATTGCCTTGGACCTCCCAAGTGGACAAACTCACTGGGGCGACGGGCTGCAGGTCGAGGATCGCCCCATCTGCCACGAGCTCGAGGTATTCTCCACGGCAAAACCCGATGTTGGGGCGGAAGTTTTCGCCGAGTCCTTTGGCCTGTTCCCGGGCTGGTGTTGTCCGGCGCAAGGTTGAACCGTGGTGAAGCCCAGCCCCTCCATTGGGATTGTAGTTTTCCTCTACAGTGCCATTGGCCCCGTCAAACCTGTAATCCACAAGCAAGGCGTCATAGTGGGGGTGCCACGCCGTAGGCTGGCGGTTCATCCAGGACGCGATGGTTTCTCCGTCGAGGGCTTGAGACCAAACCCGAAAATCATCGACCCGGCCATTGTAGCGGTTGTTGCCGTTGGCTGAAGCCCCCAAGTTCATCTTCACAATGCCCTCAATGGGGTTGTCTTTTCCCGTTCCAGAATGAAAGAGTGCCCCATTGAGGTACATCTCCATGATTCCCGTATCGGCGTTTTTGACAAAAGCCCAGTGGTTCCACTTGCCCTCGTAGTCTTCGGTCTGGGCCTGTTGGTCTATGCGGTCGTAGCCGCCGTCATACCCACAGTCCCAATACACCCGGCCATTGCTCCAAGGGAGGTGCACATTGACCACGCGCTGACCTGCAGCATTGACGCCCTCGAACAGGGTTCCATTTTCTGGCTGACTGTTGGGGTCTCCATAAATCCAGCACTCAATGGTGATCTCAGAAGACAATCCTTGGAGGTCTGTGACGTCGACCTCCACCCGATCAGGCGCGGTAAAGACCACCTCGCCATCGTGTCCGTTGGTTGTCCAAGCGCCACCTTCCATCCCCGAGACGAACACCCAGCCATCTTGGTTGCCATCTGTTTGAGAAGTGACATCTTCCAGTGCGAACTCGAGGACCAGATTGCTCTCGCCGTCCCATTCAATGGGGGGCGACAGGCGAATGGACAAACTGTCACCGAATTGCCATGGGGACAGCCCGTACTGGTAGGCGGTATGGGGTAAATCCTTGAATCCAGTCAGCGCTGTGTCTGCGGTCAATCCCCACTTGAGGTCCATGCGCCGCGCTTCAGGCGCACCTTGGACCGGAAGAAACAACCTGTCGATGCTGCCCGCTCCCAAAGGAGCCAATTCCTCAGCGGTCCAGAGAAACTGCGCACGCTTGGCCGTTGCGGGCTCAAAAAGCGGAGCCTGATACACGACGTCTCCAGGCTGAACCATGGTCTCCGAGACCACCATGTCCACAAGGTATTGAGCCGCTGGGAGCCACACCGAATCCTGCACCCCCTCTACATAAGGGACGATGTTGGTCGTATCGAATGGAGCATCGGCCAACAGGCTCAAAGGATGTTGCAAAGCCGTGCTGTCGAGCAATCCAGTGTGGTCAAACAAGTATGTGTAAGAGAGGTAATCCCACTCTCCACAGGCATAGCCCAAATTGCCAGCAGTGCCGTCCTCGAAACACTTGAGGGAGTACTCCATGAGGACCTTGCCATAGGCAACGCCGTTGTCAGAAGGCGGAAAGTTGAACCACCGTCTCCCTGGACTGTCGTACGCGGTCTCGGGATTGTTCTGAGCCTCGAAGGTGTAAGTCTGCACAGTGGTCGTGTCTGCAGACATTGAAAACACAACACCGCAGAGAAGAAAGAGGAAAGCAAACGGACGCATCACACGCTGAATCATGGGGTAAAAGTTAAGCACGACCGGGGTACACTTTTAACGCTGCTGCCATGACAGCCACAGCCCTTTTGATCGCCTTTTCCTCCAGAACATAGGCGATGCGGACTTCATCGTGTCCCGCACCCGGGGTTGCATAAAATCCACTAGCAGGCGCCATCATGACGGTATCACCATCGAGGTCAAAGTCAGACAAGATCCACTCGCAAAACGCATCGCTAGAATCGATGGGCAACTTGGCAACTGCATAAAATGCCCCTCCCGGGGTGGGGACGGTGACACCGGGAATGGCGCGCAACCCCTCGATGAGGGCATCTCGACGGCCCACATAGGCCGCCTTGACTTCATCGAAATAAGAACGCGGGGTTTTGAGCGCTGCTTCACCCGCAATCTGCCCCAGGGTCGGTGGCGACAAACGCGCCATCGCGAACCGCATACACGCTTGGTGAACGGCCGCATTTCGGGTGACCAAAGCACCTACCCTGGCGCCGCACATGCTGTACCGTTTGGATACTGAATCCATGAGCACCACGTGTTCGTCCAGGCCCTCTAATGACAATACACTGCGCGGCGGAATGTCCCCATAACAGAACTCCCTGTAGACCTCATCGGCAAAGAGGTAAATGTCATGCTGCAGCACCAGAGAATGTATGGCGTCGAGCTCGGCGTCGGTGTAGACGTAGCCAGTGGGGTTTCCAGGGTTGCAAATGAGGATGGCCTTGGTCCTCGGTGTGACCTTGGCTGCGATCTCCTCTACAGGCGGCAAGGCAAACCCATCTTCAATGCGCGAGGTTACCGGGACCACCTTCACCCCTGCTGACTTGGCAAATCCGAGGTAATTGGCGTAAAACGGTTCTGGAATGATCACCTCATCGCCAGGCTCAAGGCATGCCTGAAAGGCGAAAATCAGAGCTTCGCTGCCACCTGTGGTGACCAAAATTTGCTCTGGCCCCACTTCGACCCCGACAGAACGATAATAGCCAGAGAGTCCCTCTCGGTAACTCGAGAAGCCATCGCTGGGGCTGTATTCGATGACGGTCCGGTCCATATTTCGGACGGCCTCGAGGGCAACGGTAGGGGTCTGGATGTCGGGCTGCCCGATGTTGAGGTGGAGCACATTGCGGCCTGCCGCCTTGGCGGCAACAGCGAAGGGTGCGAGCTTCCGGATGGGGCTGTCGGGCATGGCCTGCCCTTTGGTCGAGATGCTTGGCATGAGGACTTGATTTGAATAGCCAGTGAATCGGTGGCGAAGATAGCCGCCCTAAAAGCAGGAAGCCGACCCTGATAGGGTCGGCTTCCGAAGGATATAGAACGGCGTCACATTACTGGGTCACCAGCAACTTCTTGACGGCCATGTAAGTGTCTGAAGAAATGCGGATTTGGTACATGCCCGCATCGAGCTCTCCAGCGTCCACGGTCATGAAGTACTCCACATCATTCATGGCATTTCCGTCGTACAACTCTTGAACGAGCAGACCGGCCATGTCATAGAGATCTACGCGCAGGCGCATGTTGCTCGAGACCACGAAGCCCAGTTGGCTGACGTTGTTGGTCGGGTTGGGCTGCAAGCCCGTCACGCGGATGGGCTCCTTGAGGTCCCCACCTACCGACACATCGAAAGGCTGGTGGCCTGAACCTTCAGCACTGACGCTTGGAGCATCGGGCTGCATGGCAGCGTTGGATACAGAGTACCCGAAGGTTGTGCTGTTGCCACAAGCGTCGCTGATCGTGTAGTCGTATGCTGCAGTCCATGGCATCACACAATCCAAGTCCAGCATGATGTCTCCACTTGATCCAAGGAAGCCCTGTGAAGTGCCATCGATGACCAACTGACCGCTCCAATAGAACCATGCGCTCGCGCCATAATTGGCATTCGAGTTGTTCGCGCCGTTACCGACTTGCATGCCGTAGAAGTAGTTCGTGGGCTGGTGGGTCAAGCTCAATTCGGTGCCTGCATAAATACCGGTACCAATCATACCTCCCGTCTGCATGATGAAATAGCTCCAAGAAGTCCAGATCTGAGTGCCAGGCAGCACTGAAGCACAGTCCTTTTTGTAGCCTCGGCCCAGCGCCTCCCATTCTGTCCAATTGTGGGCCGTGTTGTAATCGGCATTCCAAATGAATCCACCTGTTCCGTCGGCATTCTGCACTTCCACCTCCAAGCTGAAGGTCTGGTCGTAGAAGCTTTCCACAATGTTGGTGCCACCAGGTACGATCGTAAAGGATGCGCCATTAAATGGAGCGCCTTCGAGCACCAATGCCGCTGGAGCTCCCGCCGTGCAAGACTCTCCACTCAGGAAGGCCTCAGGCGTCGCTGCTGAGCAATAGTTGCCGATTTCATCGGTAGGCAAGAAGCCGCTGAGGTTCTCCACCACCTCGTAGGTAGCATCGCCGCAAGCGTCCACCACTTCCAAATCCGCTGGTGAGGGGATGTAGATAAAGTCGAACAAACGGGTCTGCTCCTCTTGCGTAAGACCGTCTCCGTTCATGATGCCTTCGCTGTCGGTGATCTGCGGCGCAGTCACATCGTTGAAGGTCACCGTTTGTGTAACACTGGTCATGCCAGAGTTGCCACAATTGTCCGAAGCGGAAGCCATGTAGGTCCGGATGATGGTGTAGCTGCCCGCATCACCACAGAGGTAAGCTGGCGCGCTGTCTACATAGCTTACCACACCTACGGTAGGATCGTTGGTGCAATTGTCCGTCGCGCTTGCAGTCACTGCTGCAGCTGCTGGCATGGCTCCATTGCACTCGGCATCGAGGTCAATGGAAACATCACCAGGAACACCGTCGAGGAATACTGTAGGTGCAATGTTGTCCATCACAGTGATGTGCTGCAAGGTGGTGTCACTGGACATGTTGCCTGAAGCGTCCGTGGCCTGAATCACCCAACGGCGATCGAACTCACGGCATCCTGCGATGCCAGTTTCGTTGATTTCATCATACAGGATTTCCACATCGAAAGAGCAGTTGTCTGTGGCTTCATACCACGGCGACCCAGCTGCAAACAAGTCCACCATGTTGGCGCAGGACTCTCCAGCATACATGGTGTAGTCTTCGAGATCAAAGATGTTCAGCACAGGAGCCAGCGTATCCATAACAGTCACATTGACTGATCCGCTGGTCACGTTGCCATTGACATCTTCTACCTGCACCGTCATGGTGTTGATCCCGGTGTCGTCACATCCGTAGGTCATGTCTGGGCCATCCACCCCTGCAGCACCGAAGTTGAATCCGGCAATGCCACAAGCGTCGCTGCTGCCATTGTCCAAATCAGAAGCCATGATGGAAGCTGAGCCCTCTTCATCGAGGTAGAGCACAGCGTCGGCGAGGACCAATGTGGGAGCCACGTTGTCTTCTACTGTTACTGTCGCTGTCGCAGAGCTGGTGTTGCCGCTCTGATCCGCCGCCGTGATGGTGATGGTCACCTCTCCAACATCACTGCAATCCAAAGATTCAATGTCGATGCTAGAGGAAGCCACTGTGCAGTTGTCGCTGATCGAAGCCACTTCTGATAAAGTGAGCGTCGCAGTTCCGGCTGCATCGAGCTGCTTGGTGATGTTTGAAGCAACAATAATGGGGGCGATGATGTCAACCACCGTTACTGTAGCCGTGGCAGTCGCTGTGTTTCCAGCAATGTCGCTCACGGTCAAGGTCACTGTATTGTCCCCCAGGTCTGCGCATGTGAATGCGGTCTGACTGGCTGTGAAAGCCACTGTAGTGAAGTCGTCGCTGGAGCCATCGTCTAGATCCTGAGCTTCAATAGAGGCATTGCCGTCTGGGTCCAAGTACAAGGTCAAGCCATCAGCCATTGCTGAGGGATCTGTAGTATGGATGACAATGTTGAGGAAGGCAAAAATGCTCGCCTGTCCGCAGTCGTCGATGTGACGAGCGCTGAAGGACACGCCTCCATCCGCGATGGGTTCGGTCTCGAACTCGGCGTAACCGTTGGCCACATCAGAAGCGGTCACCGTTTGCGCCTCAGACAGCACACCATCGATGTACAACTCCACGATGTCTCCTTCTTCCGCAGACTCAACGCCGCTTCCAGTGAAGATCACACGCATGGTAGGTGTGTCATCGTTGGTCACGTTGTCCGTGCCACTCAATCCATTGTCACTGCCATCGGTCAAATCGATCATCGGGCAGCTCGGAGCGAAATCGTCGATCACCGTGAAGGTGGCCGTCGTGCTGCTGCTGTTGCCGTGGATATCGGTCACTGTGAAGGTCACCGTTTCTGTTCCAGTGCTTCCGCAGCCGTCACTCAAGCCCGTGCTGTTGTCCGTCCAAGCGTCAATGCCGCAATTGTCGGTAGCAGCGGCGCCACTGTAGCTCGCCACCCAGGCATTGAAGGCTGCGCCTTCGTCGCCATCGCGCTGGTAGGTCTCATCTTCTGCCGCAGGGCTGATGACCGGATTCTCGTCGTCGGTCACCGTGATGGTGAAGGACGCCGTGCTGATGTTGCCATGAATGTCAGACGCCGTGTAGGTCACGGTTGTGGTTCCTACCGGGAAGATGTCGCCAGAAGTAGCATCTCCAAAGAATGCTGACATGCCGCAGTTGTCCGCAGCGGTTGGAGCCGTGTAGCTCACTGCACTGGAACATTGACCTGCATCCGCCGTCTGGGTGATGTTCGTGGGGGTTCCACTGATCACAGGCGCCTCACTGTCGGTCACCGTGATGGTGAAGGACTCCGTGGTGGAATTGCCATGGATGTCGGTGGCCGTGTAGGTCACGGTCGTCGTGCCCACCGGGAAGGTGTCACCAGAGGCCGCATCTCCCGAGAATGACGCGATGCCGCAATTGTCGCTGGCTGTTGGCGCTGTATAGCTGACCGCAGCGCTGCAAGCTCCCGCATCATTGCTTTGAGTGATGTTCCCTGGCATGCCGGCTATGACCGGTGACTCATTGTCAGTCACCGTCACTGTAAAGGACGACGTGGTGGTGTTGCCCGCCGCGTCGGTGGCCGTGTAAGTGACGGTTGTGGTGCCCACCGCGAAGGTGTCGCCACTGTCATGGGTCGAGGTGAATGAATCCACCCCACAATTGTCAGCAGCCGTTGGAGGCGTGTAACTCACTGCCGCCTCGCAAACTCCGGCATCCGCAGTCTGCGTGATGTCTTCAGGCGTGCCTGAAATCGAAGGGTCCTCATCGTCAGTAATGGTTACCGTGAAGGTCGATGTGGTGGTGTTGCCATGGATGTCAGAAGCCGTGAAGGTGACAGTCGTCGTTCCCACTGGGAAGGTGTCTCCGGAATCGTGCGTACCACTCAACGATGCCACAGCACAGTTGTCGCTTGCGGTCAAGTCGGCCCATGAAATCGCCGCTCCGCAAATGCCGGCATCCGCCGTCTGGTTGAAGTCAGATGGCGTGCCCGCGATGGCAGGATCTTCGTCATCGGTGATGGTCACCGTAAAGCTGGACGTTGTGGTATTGCCTGCGGGATCGACGGCCGTATAGGTGACCGTTGTCGTGCCCACGGGGAAAGCGTCGCCCGATGCTGCGTCACCCGAGAAAGAGGTCACAGCGCAGTTGTCGCTTGCAGTGGGTGCCGTGTAATTGATCACAGCACTGCATTGACCGGCATCCGCCGTCTGGGTGATGTTGGCTGGCGTGTCGGCAATGGCGGGGGCCTCGTCATCGGTGATGGTCACCGTGAAGTCAGACGTGGTCGTATTGCCTGCATTGTCAATGGCAGTGTAGGTCACCGTCGTGGTGCCCACAGGGAACGTGTCTCCCGATGCAGCGTCGCCAGAGAATGAAGCAACGGCCACGTTGTCGGTTGCCGTAGGCGCCGTGTAATTCACCACAGCCGAACACAAACCTGCGTCTGCAGTTTGGGTGATGTCTGTTGGGTTTCCGCTGATGACCGGCGCTTCACCGTCGCTCACCGTAACCGTGAAGGACGAAGTGGTCGTGTTGCCGGTAGCATCCATGGCGGTGTACGTCACGGTCGTTATCCCTTCATTAAAAGTGTCTCCACTGGCATGGGTCGAAGTGAACGAAGTCACACCGCAGTTGTCGGAAGCCGCGGGATCAGCCGCGGGCGCTTCAGGCCAAGTGACAACGGCAGAGGACGAGCCTCCATCTGTCAACACGGTGAAGTCTGCTGGGATGTTCGAAATGACAGGAGCCTCGTCGTCCGTCACGGTGACCGTGAAGGAACTGCTGGCCGTATTGCCCGCAAGGTCCGTCACCGTGTAGGTCACGGTTGTGGTGCCCACCGGGAAGGTGTCACCACTGTCATGGGTCGAGGTCAAGGAAGCCACTGTGCAATTGTCTGTTCCCGTTGGGGCTGTCCAACTCACAGCGGCGCCGCAAATGCCCGCATCATTCGATTGGGTGATGTTCGATGGCATCCCTGCGATGGCAGGTGACTCATCGTCGGTCACTGTAATGTCGAATGAAGCCGTTGTGGTGTTGCCATTGACGTCAGTGGCCGTGTAGGTCACCGTCGTGGTACCTACCGGGAACGAATCGTCGGAAGCGGCATCTGCAGTGAAGCTTGCAATGCCACAGAAATCGTCAGCGGAAGGTGCTGTCCAGGACACGTCAGCCGCACATTGACCCGCATCCGCAGTTTGCGTGATGTTGGTCGGCATGTCCGAAATCACCGGGTCTTCATCGTCGGTCACCGTGACCGTGAAGGTCGAGACGGTTGAATTGCCGTGGATGTCAGTGGCCGTGTATGATACGGTCGTCGTTCCTACGGGGAAGGTGTCTCCGGAAGCGGCATCTCCTGTCATAGTATCAACCCCGCAATTGTCAGCAGCTGTTGGTGCCGTCCAATTCACAACAGCACTGCAATTTCCAGCGTCGTTGCTTTGGGTAATGTCCGCAGGCGTATCCGAAATAACGGGTGCCTCGTCGTCTGTCACCGTGATGGTAAAGCTCGAATTGGTGGTGTTGCCCGCGATGTCCGTGGCTGTGAACGTGACTGTGGTCGTACCCACGGCAAAGGTGGCCCCGCTGGTGTGCGAAGAGGACAAGGTGGCCGAACAATTGTCAGCGGCCGTTGGATCTGTCCACGTCACCTCCGCGCTACAGGTTCCGGCTGCAGCGGACCGGGTGATGTTGGTGGGGGTGCCACTCAAGGTCGGAGCAATGTTGTCTTGCACCGTTACCGTGAAGGTGACCGTGGCGGTGTTGTTGTTGACGTCTGTGGCGGAAAAGACAACGTCATTGTCTCCGAGGTCGTCACAATCGAAACCTGTCTGGCTCACCGTCATGGCAGCGATGCCACAGGGGTCACTTGAACCGTTGTCCGCCTGAGCGGCCGTAATGAACCCAATGCCTGCGGCACCCAATTCAACCGTCAAGTCTTGAGCAATGGCCAAGGTTGGGGCGGTGTCCTCCACTGTGACCACAGCGGTCTCGGTGGACACATTGCCATTGTTATCGGTCACTGTCAAGGTCACTGTATTGGGACCCAAATCGCCACAACCGAAGTTCGTTTGGCTCAGGCTCAGGCTGGCGATGCCACAGGCATCATTCGAGCCATTGTCTACAGCTACTGCTGAGGCAACAGCATTGCCGGAAGCATCCAATTGAATGGTCACGTCTTGGGTGATGGCCTCAGGGGACACATTGTCCTCGACCGTCACTGTAAAGTCGGTCATGGCCGTGTTTCCACTGATGTCTCTTGCAGAGAATTCCAAGGTGCTGGTACCCACATCTGTGCAATCGAAGTCAGTCTGGCTGACGGCGATGTTGTCCAAGCTGCAATTTTCGATGGTGCCGTTGTCCACTTCAGCTGCGGTCAGGCTGACCATTCCCGCTGAATCGAGCTGCAATGTGACATTCTGTGTCACAGGGGTCGGGGCCAAGAGGTCTACTACGGTCACCGTCGCGGTCGCCGTAGATACATTCCCATAAGAGTCGACCACCGTCAAGGTCACTGTATTGGGACCCAAATCGGCACAAGTGAAATCCGTTTGGCTGAGGCTCAAGCTGCCGATGGCACAGGCGCTGCCCGAACCGTTGTCAACAGCAGCAGCCGTAGTGCTGGCATTGCCATCAGCATCGAGCTCCAATGTGACATCTTGGGCGTTGGCACTGGGTGCCTGGTTGAATTCCACCGTTACGGTAAAGTTGGCCGTGGTTGTATTTCCACTGAGGTCTGTCGCAGTAAACACCAATGTTTGGTCACCTACATCGTCACAATCAAAAGTGGTTTGACTGATGGCGAGGTTGTCAATGCCGCAATTGTCGGTGGTGCCGTTGTCGACTTGGGCTGCTGTCAAGCTGCCTGTGCCCGTCATTTGAAGCTGTACCGTTACGTTTTGCACTGAAACCACTGGCGCCATGTTGTCCTCAATGGCCACATCAAACGTGGTGGTGCTGATGTTGCCCGCCAAGTCAACCGCTGTGAGGGTCACTGTGACGATGGTGCCGGCATCGGAACAATCGAAGTCGGTGAGGTCCGTGTACAGCGTATCCATCGCGATGTTGTCTGTAGCGGAGATGTTGTCGCTGCTTTCGATGCTCAAAACGACGTTGCCACTGCTGTCGAGGTAAAGCGTCGTGTCAGAGCCTGCGATGGGAGAGGTACCAAAGTCAAGTATGGGTTCTGGATCTTCGTTGTCAACCACAATGTCCAGACAGTCTGTGGGCCCCATGTTGCCAAAGGCGTCCATACAGTAGGAGCAGAAGGTGTATTCACCATCCTCCAAGACGGGACCAGGGTAGACAAATTCGAAGTTGACGAAGCCATTGTCGATGTCGTCGTCGGACAAGATCACAATCGTGCTATCGCCGCTACCTTCTTGGTAGAATATGACGGCATCACCCGCCTCTGCCATGTATCCATCGGTCACGGAAAGTCCTCCTCCACCGGGAAGGAACACATCGAAATCAGGTGTGGTATTCCGGGTCGTGTCATCCGAAGCGCTGGCGCCTGAATCGTCCGCTGAAATCAAATCAGTTTCGGTATCCCCAGGAGCAGTAAGGTCGCACTCAAAGCCGATGTCATTTGCACCGAGGATGTACACCGATCCTGCGTCCTCATAAATGTTGTCATCCAAAGTGGCACCGATGGCAGCCAATTCGCCGCTGACTGCCACATCGAATCCCAAACGATCATTCTGCATGGCATCACAGGCAAAGCCCTCATTCACGCAGTCCAAAGAACCACCTGTACAGTCAAAGAGGAAGTATCCCGCACCTCCATTGATGGGGAACTCGTCGTCTCTTGGCACACCCACTGCGAGGAGTGAACCGTCAATATCCAAGGCAGAACCTACCCAGTCTCCTTGCGCCGTTCCTTCTGGCGCAAAGTGTGCAGTCTCGGCCCAAGCACTTCCTCCTCCAGAGGAAGGGAGCAATCGGTACATCGTCACCGCACCAGCTTCATTCAAGCCATCGGTATCGGCAAAAGGCGATCCCGCGACTGCTATTTCACCACTGATGGCCACGTCTTTACCTAGAATGTCATCCGCATTGTGTCCGTAGAAGACCGTCTGCTCGTGCCAACACTGGTTGTAGAAAGCGTAGATGTAAGCCGCACCCGCGAAATTGCCGTTGGTGTTGTTGCGGTGCTCTCCGACAATCATGTAATCCCCAGAGATGTCTACGCTCTCCGCAAATTTGCTGGTGGAGTTTCCAGATGTGTGCGTGCTGGCGATGAACCCACTTTCGAGCCACATGTCCAGCATGCTGTTGTATTCGAAATAATGAACCGCTCCTGCTGCACCCACACCATTCTCGGCCCTTGAACCCACGACCATCCGGTCTCCATCCATGGCCACAGCCATACCGAACTGGTCAGTGACGAGACTCCCAAATGGGGCCATGTGGCTCAAGGAGCCTTCGTATCCCCAGTTCGTGCCGTCGAATTTGTACATGTGAACGGCACCTGCGTCGTTGGCGTATGTGTCATCCAACTTGGCACCAATGGCAATCCAATCTCCATTGGTCGCCAGTGCTTCACGAGCACCGAAATTAATGTCGGCTGAAGGAGCAGAAATGATGGTTTCTAATGACCAAGAACCATCACCAGCCTTTCTCAATACTTCAACGTGTTCTTGCTCATCTGCCACCACGAGTACGTCGCCTCCCATCGCAACGGCAGAACCGTATTTCAAGCCCTCACCTTGCTCTGAACTCGCGTGCTTCGAATGCACTGAATAAGGGGCGAAGGGCGTGTAGAGTATTTCAAGCTCAAAAGCCCCCATTTCGGTGTCTTGGCTGCCCTCCAGAGTTACATAATATGTTCCCGCGGGCACTTCAACTTCTATGAGCGATTGACTGCCACAGAAATCGTCGTTTTCGGCCAAAGACGTACCTCCACAAGTTGAGGTTGAGAGGTACATGTAGGTATCGAAAGAAGACCCACAGGCAGAAACCCAGAGGGTGCCTGATTCAGGCACGGTCAATTCGTATGTGGCATCCTTCGAAGGCTGCAAAAAACAACAGTCAGGCAAGTCCGAGGTGTTGTCTTGAATGGTCAGCGTATCGTTCGCAACGAGTGCATGCGACTCATTGATGCCTGACCCACAATAATTGGGGTCTGTAATGGTGAAAGTTCCTGTGTTGGCTGTTGTGTTTTGATCATCCACCATGAAATAGTATGTGGAGCCCGCGACCAAATCGAGCGAATGCAGGTGAAACTGAGACACCTGCTCTAAATACATAAAGTCATCTTCTGAACACAGCTCCCCCACAAACAAGTCCACCAAACCATCGTCATTGGTCACCGTCACATTGTGGGTGCCATTCACCGTTGCGGTGAATTCATACACCACCTCATCGCCAGGTGTTCCATTCGGCCCATCGGGAGGATTGAGCTCTCCATTGCCCGCTGCCAGGTTGAAATCATAGACCTCACCAGACACCGCCACAACGGCGTTGGCGCAAGCACCGGGAATGCCCAAATTGACCAGTGTCGCTTCCATATACCCACATTCCGTTCCCAGTGGAACCGAACAAGAAGCATCATCCATCACGAGAAGGTAGGTCCCATTCTGCGCAGCGGTGAAAGTCACAGTCGATTGCAAGTCACACCCATTGTCGTCATAAGCGACGACTGCTCCAGTTGCAACGTCATAAATGGTGAGCTGTGTATCCCAAGAAGTACCACAGGTGTTGACTTCGTAAGTCGCGGCCTCGAGCACCTCCAAGATGTTGTGTTCTCCACTAAACATGCACGCAGTTGAAGCGGATTCTCCTTCTGTCGTGAAAATCCACGTTAACCAAAGATCGTTGTCATTTGGGCATTGAGCATGTCCAGACGGTGCAAAAAGCATCCAAAGACTCAAGGTCAAAAGAGAAGCGAGGGTGGTGAATCTCGAAAAAACGGGCACCGTTGAAGGTGCATTTAAAGAGCAGCAAGGGCTGAGCATAGCTTGAACAAGGTTTGGTCAAGGTGAAAATGGGGCGTGAACAATGAAATTCATCGACACAACCCCGGATTCTATGATTAATCTTGTGGGCGTTGTCCATGCCGGGCAGCGCAAGGTTCAGGAGGCGTTGAAACAAAAAAGAGGGGACTCCCGCCCCCTCTTTCCAGTTTTTTATCGAAAAATATATTTTTTAGTCAGCAATCAGCAGTTTTCGAACCTCGCTGTGCATGGATGAAGACAGGCGCAGTTGGTACAGTCCCGCCGACATGGCTGCCACCCCAATTTCCACTTGATAGGCAGCCCCGGGCTCAGCCATTCCATCAAATACATCCATGACATGTTCGCCACTCATGGTGTGCAGTCGGACGATCATGCGTTGAGCGACATCGACCTCGAATTGAAGCTGTGCTAAGTCTGTCGTTGGGTTCGGACTCAAACCTAGCACCCGGAATGGCTGTTTGCCATTGACGCTCCCCCCCAAGACTACAGGACCTCCTGTATGCTGGGTTCCCCCTGACAATCCGGCCCCTTCAGAGGCCAGCTCGCCAGAGTTTGACACGGAGTAGGAAAATGGCGTTGTATTTCCGCAATCATCAGAAGCCACATAGAAATGTGATGATGTCCAAGGCAGGCAGCAATTGAGGTCGACAAAAATGTCACCGCTCGAGGCTGCGTTTCCTTGGTCCTGACCATCTACAACAAGCTGTCCATCCCAGAAGAACCAGCCGCCCGCTCCATACTCTTCGTTCTTATTGTTGGCCCCCAAGCCCACTTGGAATCCGAAGTAATGGCTGGCGGGCTGATGAGCCAAGGAGAACGAGGAACCCGCATAGGTCCCTGACCCTTCCAACGTGCCATCCAACATCACGAAATAATTCCAATCCAACCAGATGGAATTGCCTGGATAAACGGCTGCACAGTCTTTTTTGTAGCTACCCGCAAGCCCGCCGTGGTAAGGATTGTCTGCACTGGACCAGCTGTCCCAGTCTCCCGCAAAACCATATTCGGCGGTAAAGTGGAAGCCTCCACCCTGCCCATTGGTCAGGAACAACTCCACCTGCAACGAGCTGTCGCATTGAACATCAAAACGTGAAGTCTCCGCAGACTCGAGTACAAATGATGCATTGGATTGGCCGTCAAAGTTGAACAACCTCATGGCTTCAGGCTCTTCATCGTCACAGGTCAGACCGTTGACGAATGGCGCGGGGTCTGACGGTGCACATACATTGCACACACTGCCCGTCGGAGCATCGTCATCGATTTCATCAAACCTGGCCACCCCTACCTCACTGTCGCAATTGTCTACAGCCTCAACATTGCAAGGGAGCGGGAGCGGATCCATGTCGAAGATGGCGGAGCCCGCACAGTCCAACGTTACTTCTTCACCGTTCATCAAACCGCAGGTCTCCGTGAGTTGCGGGGCCGTGGTGTCCAAGACAGCAATGTTCTGGAAGGTGAATGCCGTATCGGCATTGCCACAGTCATCCACTGCTACGCTTTGCCATGTGCGCATGAAACTGTAGCTCCCTTCTTGGTTGCCGTCGTCTGCTGTGCACGCATTGCCGAAGGAAAGTGTGTAGCGGTTGTCGGCACCACCAGGGCCTCCTGACAACACCTGGACATAGACTTGGCCACTCAGGTGACCAGCAGTACTCAATTGAGCCAGCAGCACCCGCCCATCTTCATTTGGACGACAATTGGCACTCGTAGGGAAGGCAAACCAACCATCACCAAATGCGCTGTTCAGGGCCAAGGACCCTCCGTCGTTGAAGCCACCTATCCAAGGCGAAGACTCCACCACCTGAACAACGTCCTCTTCCAAACTGGAATTTGGAACGCGGTCAATGCCGATGGTTACCCAAGAGTCGTATTCCAGACCGGGGTACAATTCGAACAAAATGGGGTCAATGTTGGACGGAGTCACCCCACCCAACTCGTGCTGATAAAACGGCGCTGTAGACGTGATCCATGTCGCATCGGCGCCTTCACCCACAACAGCGCTGAGGCAGTCGTCAGGATCAGTGAGCACGGCATACAGGCGGTAGGTGGTTGCCCCCGGTGCGCCATTGGTGGCCACCGTATCAATTTGCAAGGCTACACCGTCCGACTGCGCCTCGTAAACCGCAGGGTCGTCTGTGTGGGAAATCGCCACCGCCACTTCGCTATCGCAAGCGTCCTCTGCCACAGCAGAAGGCGTCACCGCCGGCTCCAAATCCGTTTCACAATTCGCATCCAAGAACAAGGTATCGGTGCTCAGGACCTCCAATTCATGCAACCCTGGCGCCGCACTGTCCCACAGGCTGACCAGTTGGTCACAACTCGATGTGGCCACATTGCCGCATGCATCAGAAGACGTTGCCGTGAACGTCCTGGTGAAGGAGTAACTGCCCTCGGTCAATGCGTCGTCTCCCAGGCAAAGCAAGGTCGTGTCGTGGTCAACAAAGGACACATTCAAGCTCGGAGTAGGATCGCAACCATCGCTGACGACCACTGCTGGCTGGCCCGATGAACCCGACCAACTGCAATCATCATCCAAAAGGATATCGGCATCTTCGGGACACACCATGGAGATGGTGGGGGCAGTGAGGTCTTCCACCGTGATGTCTTGTGTGCACGTCAACTGGGTTTCTGTGCCACAATCGTCTACTGCAGTGACGGTGAAAGTGCGGACGTAAAAGCGCGTTCCGATGCAGCCGAGAGAGAACTCGTCGTCTGTAAAGTCCACGGTATAGGCCACTTCGGTGTCACAATTGTCCGTGGCTTCCACCGCGGGCATTCCCAACACTAACGTGGACAAATCGGCCGTGCAATCTGGCAAGGAGGCCACCGTGGTATCGGAAGGACACACCAGGGTCAAACTCGGCGCTTCAACATCAAAGAAGTTGATGGTTTGAACATGGCTGTCGGAAGACTCATTGCCCCCACAATCCACTGCCGTGATCACGAAAGTTCGGTCCAAGGTTGTGCTGCCTTCAGGCATGTCGTCATCTCCGACGCATGACACCACGACCTCATCAGAATAAGTGACCTCGATCTCGACATCTCCACCACACGCGTCCGATGCCGATGCTGTCAACGCGCCAAGCGCCGACAAACTCGTATCCGCATCGGCAAAACAGCCCATGATGTTCTGTGGCATCGGAGCATCATATGAGATGACCGGCCCTGTAACGTCATGCAAAACGATGGTCTGTATGCAGGTTACCGTGTCTGAATTTCCACATCGGTCCTCAGAAACCAAGGTGTGCGTTCGTTCGATGGTCATGCCGCCAGCATCGCCGCAAGCATATTGCGGCGCGCTGTCTTCATGGCTAAAGGTCAATTCGGGATCGTCGTCGCACAGGTCCGTGGCATTGCCCGTGGGTGCCCCCCAAGGAGCCGCGGGATCCGGAGCCCCGAGGTCAAAGTTGCAGTCGGCATCGAGGTCGAACGAAACATCAGCTGGACACGTGATGCTGCCCGTTGGCGCGACGGTGTCTATCAACAGGAGAATTTGCTCGGCTTGGGAAGTGTTGCCACAAGGGTCCTCGGCAGTGTATACCAAGGTGAGCATTCCGTTTGGATCGAGGCATCCACCTGAGAACTGGTTGCACACGACACTCAGGTTGACTTCGCCACAATTGTCCGTAGCGGAGACGTGCCCGAGGGATTCCAATTGGTCAATGTCACAGGTCCATTCCGAACAAGAAATTTCAATTTGCACTCCGCTCGTCACCAGCTCCGGTGCCACCGTGTCCACCACGTTGATCACCTGAACCTCATCCTGCTCGTTGCCCGTGCAATCGGATGCGGTAAAGTGTCGCTCCACGGTGAAGGTTCCCGGGCATTCAAAGTGGACCGTGTCATCGGTGACCACAAGGGTAGGCGCAATGTCACAATCGTCTGAGAAACTCACTGTGGACGGATCGAATGCGAACAACGCGCAAGACACCATGGTGTCGGCCGGCCATATGCTGATGGTGGGTGGAACGTCGTCCACCCGCGCAAAACGCTGCACATGTGAAGCCGTGTTGCCGCAATCGTCTTCCGCTGTGATGGTCCGCTCCCAAACGGCTGACGAGGCGCAGCCGTCAATAACCAGCTCGTCGTGTGTGGAGATGGACACATTGCCGCAGATATCCTCAGCCGCTGCATCGCCCTCTTCGTAAGGATCAGGGTCGCCATCACATGCCAGGTCTTGGTCCGCTGGAATGACCGTGAAAAAGGGCGCCACTGTGTCGACCAAGCTGATGATTTGGAACGCTGAGGTGTCATTGCCGCAGGCGTCCACGGCCGTGTATTGCACCTCCCAATCACCGGCGCAATCGCTGCTGAATTCACCGATGACCGTCAAAGTCACCGTGTCCAACATGCAGTGATCCGAAGCGGTGACCCACCCCAGGGCTTCGGCATCGCCTGCATCAAAGCCATCATACCAATCCACGCAGTCCAGCGACACAAAATTGGCCACCTCCAAAGTGGGGGCCTGACCATCTACGACGGTGATGTTCTGTACGCCCTGCAATTGGGAATTGTTGCCTGCGCAATCGGTCACACTCAGTGTCCACGTCCGCTGGAATGAACCCGACCCACCACCATCGCCGCAAGGGGCGTCAACCGGGCCATCGGTATGTGTCAATACCTCTGTCAATTCGCCGCAATCATCAGAAGCGGTGTACGTAGCGGTGCCCAATGCAGCCACGCTGACATCGACATCGTCAAAACACCCTTGGGCCGTGAAGTCCGCGGGAATGTTGAGCGCGATCGCAGGTGCTGCTGTGTCCGCGACATGGACATACTGGGTGTCCAGGCTATGGTTGTAGCTGCAATCTTCCGCAATGAAAATGCGCTCAATGATGAAGGTCTCATCGCATCCATCACCGTCGTCGAGGTAGTTGATCTCAAAAGTCATGTTGACCTCCGGATCACAGTTGTCTATGGCATTGGGCAACTCATGGACGGCTGCTGGATCGGTGGTGCAGGAGACCAATGTGTCTGCTGGCACATTGACAAGAATGGGGGGAGTGGCATCGTCGACCGCGACGATCTGATAGAAGGACGCCCCCACATTTCCGCATCCGTCTACAGGGGTATAGGTCATGATGTGGTCATAATGGCACCCACCAGACATCACGCCGTATTCAATCAAGACGGTGTCAATGCTGCAATTGTCGATGGCATCGATGATTCCCGCCGCTACCAAATCGGCAAATGGAGGCTCGAACCCTCCAGGCCATTGGTCACATTCAATCAAGACGATCTCCTCTCCTACCATCTCAGGCAGGACGTCTTCAAACTGGTCTATCAATCGGGCGGCCATGGTCACATTGCCACATTCATCTTCAGCCCGCCACCGTTGTTCGAACGAACGGCAGAACCCCTCCGAAGCTTCCACTTCGAAGACTCCTTCATAAGAAAGCGTGGGGTATCCAGGCACCGGACAGTTGTCCGTTGCGGTCACATTGCCTTGGAAGGGGAATTCGGGCAAACACTCTACGACGGTGTCTTGGGGCAAACCCGCAATCACCGGAGGTGTATCATCGACGCGCAATACATCCATGGTGTATTGCAGCACACCGCAATCGGGTTGGTAGGCATTGAAATAAACAATGGATTGGGCGGTGCAAGGGTCAAAGTCTGAGGCGCAATCCAAGTCTATGATGACATCGCCCATGGCTCCTGCCACATCGTCACCGCAAAGAACACCACTCCAACTGAACCAACCTCCAGCGCCGTATTCGCAGTTGTGATCATTGGCTCCTTGTCCCACTTGGAAACCAAAAAACTGAGAACTGGGAGCATGCTGCAATTGGAGCAGACTTCCTTCGAAAGCACCGCGCCCCATGAGGTGACTTTGATCGGGTTTGATGGTGTAGATCTCCCAAGAATCTGTAGGCGGCTCACAGCCCATGGCGTGCTTGAAGCCTCCTCCCCAATCGGCTCCGCTCACTCCGTTCTCATAGACCACGAAGACTTCAAACCTTTGATCCGTGTTGTCCGCATTGGCCACCTCTCCCTTCAGAATGGCAATGCCGTTGGCATACTGGGTCAATGTCAGCCCTTCATCCGTCTCCAAGAACAAATCACTCGAAGCAAGGCCGGTGGCCTCCAAGCCAAGCAGGCGCAACGCTCCGTCGGGTCCAATGCCGAATGCCGTTGTGGCATTGCAAGTGGTCACCGTATCGGCGCCGCTGCCAATCACATGGAAAGCCAAGGTCTGTTCCATGGTGCACGTGTCGACTAAAGTCAAGGACGCACAAGTGTAGGAGGCCAAGTCATCCAGGCATTGCACTGTATCGTTCTCGAGGGTGTAGGACGTTACGACACAGCTGGTGTCGCAATCGGGCCAGCCTCCTGAGGCCATCAATGGGCCGGTAAAGAGGACAGTCAAACTCACTGCTGCAAACAGAGGTCGCAGGGAGGGCGACAAGAATGTTGGGGAATGGGACATCATGACTTGATTTGGTCATGTGTAATTTCCTAAACATCATTTAGTCGACGTATATCATTAGTCGGCAGAACGTATATTTTTGTTTCCGTTCAACCTACTGATTTTAAGTGTTTTATATACGAACGATTATAAAATGAAATTATTTTCGTCGAAAACAACGTGTATAACATGCTCTATAATCGAATTATACTCGACCATTCCATATAATATGTAAATCTCCTTGAATGCGGAACTCATTGGCCCACCCCCCAACAAAAACGGGCCACCCGAAGGCAGCCCGTTTCCAGTTCTATGTTTTGAAGGGAGATTACTCCGCTACCAAGAGCTTCTTCACTGCGATGTAAGAGGCGCTGCTGATGCGCACCTGGTACATGCCCGCAGCAAGGTTGTCGACGTCGATGTCCATGGTGTACTGAACACCCGTGACAGCATTGCCATCATACAACTCCTGGATCAACAAGCCATTCGAGTTGTAAAGATCCACGCGGAGGCGCAGGTTCTCGTTGACCAAGAAGGTCAACTGACTCTGGTTGTTTGTTGGGTTCGGTGACAATCCTGTGATGCGGATGGGCTCTTTGATGCCTCCGATGCTGGTGATGTCAACTGGTCCCACAGTGTGGCCACCAGAAACATCAGCACCTCCGCCGTTCAGGTCGCTGCCCATGGCCTCACTGTAATGGAAACCTGTTGGGTTGCCACAGTCATCCAGTGCGGTGTATGAGTAGTCCACCTGCCACTCGAGGCAGCAGTCGAGGTCCATGTACATGTCACCTGAGCTGGCCATTGGGCCCATGTTCGTACCATTCATGAACAGGTTGCCCTGCCAGAAGAACCAAGCGCTACCACCGTAGTTGGCGTTCTTGTTGTTGGCTCCCTGACCCATCTGCAAACCGTAGTATCCGTTGGCAGGCTGGTGACTGAGTGCGAAGCTTGAACCGGCATAGATGCCTGTTCCCTCCAATGAACCCGAAGTCATGAGGAAGTAGAACCAATCTTCCCAAACGGCTTCGCCTGGATAGATTTCAGCACAATCCTTCTTGTAGTTGCTGCCGCTGGCTTCCCATGTCGCCCAGTCCTGACCCGCACCATACTCTGCGGAGAGGATGAAGCCACCTGTGCCATCTGCATTCTCCACTTCCATGGCGATGCTCAGGCTTCCGTCGGCCATGACTTGCACCAAGTTCTCTGACTCAGATGCCATGACGAAGCTGTCGTCTGCACCTGGGAAGTTGAACAAGCGCAAGGATTCTGGCATGCGGTCATCACACGTTTGGCTTCCGCTTTGGGCCTCCGGTGTCATCGGTGCACAGTAGTTGCGGATGGCATCGGTTGGGATGTAACCCTCAGTCTCCGTGAAGAGCGTGATGTTGACGTCAGAGTCGCAGTTGTCCACCGCCGCAACATCACATGCCTCTGGCACAGGATCGAAGTCCATCACACCGGTGCCTGGGCAATCGTACGTGACCGTTTCTCCATTGTCGATGTCACAGGTGTTGGTCAACTGAGGCGCTTCCGTATCCAAGACCATGATGTGCTGGTAGGTCACCGCAGAATCAAGGTTGTTGGCATCGTCCGTACCGGTGGCCAACCAACGGCGTGTGAACGCGTAGCTGCCTTCCAGCAAGTCGTCATCCTCAGCACATTCGCCGAAGGTGAAGCTCAAGCGCATCTCATCGGCGCCAATGCTGTTCGGGAACACCTGAACGAAGAGCTGACCGCTCATCTGTCCGTCGGTGGTGAATTGACCAATCAAGACCCGGTTGTCTGCGCCGGCTACTGCCGCCGTATTTGGATAGGTCGTGAACCAGCTTCCTCCGAAGAAGTCGTTGATGAACAAGTCACCGCCGGCCTCGAAGCCTGCATCCCAGTCTCCAACAACTGAAGTCTCGATCTCTCCAGCAGAGCCATCAGGTGCCTGGTCTATGCCGATGGTCACCCAGCTGTCGTAGGCCACCAGCGGATCCACCGCTTCGAGGAGTGCGTTGTAGTTGTTCGCAGTAGCTCCTCCCAAGGCGTTCTGATAGAAGCTTGTTGAGGAACGGATGCCCGTTGGGTTGACCTCGTCACCGGCCACAGCACTGATGAAGTCACCGGCATTTTCAGTTTGGATGTACATCCGCACTGTGGTCATGCCCATGACCCCCTCCTCAGGACCGCTGATCGTGTCGATCACAAGGCTGTAGTCACCTACCACCTCGTTGAACGCCAAGTTGTCCGTCGTGTAAGAGACATCAACGCTAACATCACTGTCACAACCATCCTCCGCAGAAGCTGCTGGTGTACCCGCAGCCGCCGGTGAAAGGTCAACGTCGCCGTAGCACCCTTCCACCGTGTAGGTAGGCAAGGTCTCGAGGCTGACAACAGGAGCAGTGACATCGTTGGCCGTAATGGTCTGATCGTGTGTCTCTGTCGCGACATTGTCGCAGTCGTCCGTTGCCGTGATCGTCCAAGTACGGATGAAGCTGTATCCACCTTGAGCCATGTCGTCCGCGTTTACGGCGAACAACGTGGTGTCGTGGTCCATATAGCTCACCTCTACATCTGACTGGCTGTCACAGGCGTCGTCCGCTGTGCCAGTAGCACTGCCCGCAGCTGCTGGCGAGAGATCCGCCATGCAATCCACATCGAGGTCCGTGCTATAGTCTTCCGGCCATGTCGCTGTAATGGCTGGAGCCGAAGCGTCGGTGACTGTGATAGACTGTGTGACTTGTTGCTGTGTGCTGTTGCCACAATCGTCTTGTGCAGTCACTGTCCATGTACGGGTGAAGATGTAAGACCCTTCTGCCTCACCATCTGCATTGGAGCAGTTGTAGGTCGGAGCACCATCGGTATAGGTCGATGAGACCTCCACCTCAGTGTCACAGGCGTCCATAGTGGATGCCATTGGCATCGTGATGGGAGCGAGGTCGGCCATGCAATCGCCATCCAAGGTGTACGCGTCCGTCGCCATCGGTGGCAATGCCAAGATGGTTGGGGCCGTGATGTCCAGGGCCGAGATGTTCTGCGTCAGCATCACCGTAGTGGAGTTGCCGCAGTCATCTGTGCCGGTCACTGTGAACGTCCTGACGAAGGTGTATGACCCTTGTGCATTGCCGTCGGAATCGCTGCATGTGTAAACAGGAGCGCTGTCCACATGTGTGATGGACATGTCTACACTGCTGTCACAGTTGTCGTCTTCGTCAGACACATCAGGCATACCCGTAATGGCCGTGCTGGTGTTGGCTGAACAGAACGGATCGATGTTCACTGTCGCATCCTCAGGAACAACCACATTGAAGGTCGGGCTGATGGTGTCCATAACGGTCACCAAACGGTTGACCTGTTCAGTGGTCGTATTGCCACAGTTGTCCGTTGCCGTGAACGTGTAGGTCCGCATCAGCGTGAATGCACCCGTGCTGGGCAAGCAAGCGTACTGCTTCGGGCTGTCGACGTGGTAAGAGCTGATGGCCGCATCCGCATCGCAGTTGTCCGAGGACGAAGCTGTTGGGTAAGGCACACCATCGATGTAGTCAGCGTTGCAATTCGCATCAGCGAAGAGCACCGTATCCGCAGGCTCTGTGACCACAAGGCCAGGAGCAACCGTGTCAATCAGGACAATGCGCTGGTTGACCAAAGTCAAGTTGCCACAGCTGTCAGTTGCAGTGTAGGCGATGTCATAAGCACCCTCACATGGAGCAGCATCATATGTGATCGTCGCCTCAGTGGAGGCCAACTCGACATTGTCGCTGAAGGACACATAACCGTTGGCCAAAAGCGCCGCCATTGGGCTGTTGCCTTGGCTGAAGGAAATGTTGTCGATGTACAGCGTTTCAGAACCTGAGTTGCTGGCCAGACTGACGTGAAGCTCAGCAGAGTCATATCCGTCGAGATCCAGGGTATAAGTGATCCATTGATCCTCAATTCCCAAGTTATCGATGTCTTGACCAGTTGTGTTCAACAGGTCGACTTCGCCGCCATCGGCAACAACCCAGATGCGGACCAAATCAGCGGCCTCCCATCCTGTGCTTTGAACGAAGGCGTCGATGCTCAGTGCTACACCTCCATCGCTTACATCAACCTCATCGAAGGTCAATTCCATCCGGCCGTCCACGTCCGTCATCTGGAAGCCTTGAGCTCCGTCCGTGAACGCATCCACTGTCCCCGTGAAACTGGAGACACCGGTAAAGTCGTTGGACAGACCTCCAGACCCTGTGGTGTAGAAGTAGCTGGTGAAGCCCATCTCTCCGTTGGCGGCTGTGAAATTCACATCTGCCTGGCCGGGGTTGTTGACCAATGCATGGTCCGTACCCGGATCTCCGGTGTCGGTGTATTGACTGCCCGTTGAGGCTTGCTCGAAGCTGGTTCCAGCCAACAAGGTTGACTCATCTCCAGCTGAGAGGTCGAATCCGAAGAAGTCACATGCCGCCGTGGCATCAGAAGCCGCAGCAACAACAGGAGCTGTGGTGTCGGCCACCTGAATGGTCTGCAAGGACGTCATCGTTGTGGCGTTGCCATTGTTGTCCGTCACCGTGACCATCCAAGTGCGCTCGAACGTGTAGCAAGCCGAAGCTGTATAGCTGGTGGTCTCGTCACTGAACGTTATGTTGGTCGTGTTGAAGTCTGTCGGCGGAGCTGGAGGAGCTGCACCTGCCCAGTTGCTCACAAGTGGAGCAATGTCTGAAGCATTCTGCTGCTGACTTGAATTGTGGTTGGTACAGCCGCTCGCATTGGAGAAGTCGCTGTACACAATCCATCCAGCCTCGTCCCAGTTACCACCGTTCGGGTCCGTATTTGTTCCTGCACGCAGGGCAATGCCGTCCTCGAAATCGTGACATGTGTTGGAACCATCCTCACCCGGCACACCGAATATGTCGATGATCGTGGAGCTGCCATCAATAATGGCAATTTGGTCGTCACCGTTGCTGTCCGCAGGACCTCCCGATCCCGCTGTGATGGCTGGAGCAAATCCGTAGCATCCGGAGAAGCCGGCGTTGTTGGCGATGTGGGCGTATTCACCCGGTGCCAACGTTCCGATCGCACTCAGGTCGATGTTGGCTCCAGTCGAAGGTCCAGGGTTGCCGTTGGTCCAACGCTGCAACGCATAACCCGCCATGTTGATGCCCTCATCGCTGCTGTTGTGGATCTCCACGAAGCGGCAAGTTGAAGCAGCGTCATTCGGGTCGGCAATCGCCGTGATGATCAGACCTCCTGTCGGCACAAGCTGACCAATCACACCGTATTCACTGTCGCCGGCACCACTGCAATTGTCAGTGTATTCCACTGATGCACTGCCCGTGCTGCTTGGCGTAGGATCGAAGTACCCGTTGCTGTCATCAGCATAGATGATGGTATCGTTCGGGAATGCAGGCGCAATGTCTGGATTCAACGTATCGAGTACCGCGATGGTATGGCTCGTCGTCGCCGAGGTGCTGTTGCCACAATCGTCGGCCACCATCACCGTATAAGTACGGAGGATGTTGAAGCTGCCTACCCCGTCGACTGCACCTGTGTAGGTCGTGTCATCGGTGTGTGTGATCGTGTGCGCTACATCAGTGTCGCAGAGATCTGTGGCCTCCACAATGAAGCCGCTCGCGTCACCCGATACTGGGTGGACGACTTCAGCCGCAAAGCAGGTGGCATCCAAATAAACCGTGGTGTCCGCGGGAGCCGTGAGGCTTACCGTAGGATCGGTATCGTCCGTGATGGTAAACGTCTGAACCACCGAAGTCGTGGTCGCGTTGGCCGCAGCGTCGAGAGCGGTCACCGTAAACGTCCGTGTCACGATGAAGCTGCCCTCGCCTGAAGCGTCATCAGCCGTGCCAGAGCACGTGAAGTCAAGGGCGTCAGAAACCGTGTAGGTCACCGTCACTTCATTGCAGTTATCAGAGGTAGTGAAGACTGGAGAACCGTTTGTAGCCTCCGTGGTATCAACAGAAGCTAAGCAACCATTCAAGGTCACATCTGCCGGTGCCGTCACTGTCAAGACAGGGGCGACCGTATCCGTCACCGTGATGAGCTGGGTCATCAGTGCAACGTTGTAACCGCAATCCTCTGCACGGAACTCTCTGTGGATGATATAGCCCCCTGGAATTTCCGTTGAAATGCTGTCTGTGAAGGTCATGTTGACACTTGGATCGCAGACGTCAACAGCCGTGGCCATTTCGAGGTAAGCCATCACGTTTTCCGTACAAGCGATGGAGGTGTCGGCTGGCACGAAGGTGAAGACGGGATCGGTAAAGTCGTCCACCTGAATCAGCTGATACAAGGTGTCTCCTACGTTTCCGCAATCGTCAATCGGACGGTAAACCAACTGGTGGTCATAGTGACATCCACCGGACATCCAAGTGTAGTCAATGGGGAAGTCGGAATATCCACACTCCTCGATGAGGGTGATGATGGGATTGCCTGCCGTATCCTGAATGGCCAAGAGCTCATCAATGGTCGGCTCATACAAGGCCTCCCATGGCCACTGAGAGCAGTCAATGATGACCACTTCGTCTCCACTCACCACAGGGTTCGTCGTGTCTACGATGGTGAAGGTGGCTGTAGTCGAGGTGCTGTTGCCGCAATCATCTGAAGCCGTGAAGGTGACCGTTGCATCACCTGTCGCAGCGCAGAGATCGCTCAATGCTGCGAAGTTGT